>NZ_JBFDAH010000045.1:0-13698 GCF_040719265.1 Aliikangiella maris
AAAATAGCTGATTAACGTAATGGTTTTAATAATTTGTTGTTCTTATTCGATACCAAATGGCGATATTGGGCACGTGGAAAATTCAGAAAAGCTTGGGAATTATGGGTGAAAATATCATTGCGATAAAAACCTCCCCAACTTTTCTCTGGAGAGTTCGCTGGAGAGATTGATTGACTCATGATGTCAGCGGTAAGCTGACAAAACAAAGGCTTGACTACCAAGCCCGTTTAAAATTAGCAATATTGGCGTAATGCTGCGATTCGCTTATCAATCGGAGGGTGACTCATAAACCATTCGGCACGCGATTTTTTACCGGCGATGCCAAAGGCTGTCATGGTCCCTTCAAGCTGGCTTTCATGATTGCTTTTCAGTCGATTGAGCGCTGCAATCATTGCATGGGCATTTTGTAGCTTTGCCGCGCCCGCATCAGCCCGGTATTCTCGCTGGCGAGAAAACCACATCACAATAATGCTGGCAAGTATGCCAAAGACGATTTCCAGTACAATGACGATGCCATAATAGGCAAATCCACCCAGTCCTTCGCCTTGGTTATTATTGCCTCTCAAGGCACTATTAATAACGCCGGCAATGGCACGAGCCAAAAATATAACGAAGGTATTCACCACACCTTGAATTAGCGTCAAGGTTACCATGTCTCCGTTTGCCACATGCGAGACTTCATGGGCTAATACTGCCTCGACTTCATATTGATCCATATGTTGTAACAGTCCGGTACTAACCGCGACCAGGGAATTATTACGACTAGGCCCCGTTGCAAAGGCGTTCATTTCGGGAGAGTCGTAAATAGCCACTTCCGGCATTTTTATGCCCGCTTGTTTCGACTGACGAGCAACGGTGTCGAGTAACCAGCGTTCAGTACTGTTGGATGGTTGCTGAATAATTTGTGCGCCAACGGAATATTTGGCAATGGTTTTAGATAGCATTAATGAAATAAATGCACCACCAAAACCGAATACTGCGGCAAATAATAGCAGGCTGGCATAGCTGTCAGGGTGTAAACCCAACGCTGGGCCGAGGATGCTTAAAACGATACTTAAAACAACAACAATGGCAATATTGGTTGCGATAAATAACAGGACTCTTTTCATGGCTCTCACTGATTAAAATGGATGAATAAAATGTTAAAACCGACTGTAATATGTTGTTTCTGTCTGTCAAATTCAAGCGACTGTGAGTTTATAATATGTAACAGAAAATTTTAAAATCAATGACAGCGTGTGCCGAATGTATAAAAAGACTGTTACTTAAAGATAAGGCGCTAGAAGTTATAAGAATAATCGGCCAAGTTGTCAAAAATAAGCAAGAGCGATTCTTTTTAAAATAAAGACTTGTTATTGGGTAGTGTATTTAAAAGTCCATTCTTAAGCCTAATGAATATTTACGACCAGAAATAGCAAATTGTCGAGTTCGATCGGCTTGATCTGAGTAAATAATGTTTTCTTCATTATTTATGTTGTTGGCTTCAAGTGATATGGATAGGCGTTTATTGAGTTGATAAGAAATACTGGCATCGAGTTGGGCATAAGGGCGAATAATTTCCGAATTGCTGGCTGAACCTATCGAACGATTTAAAAACTCACCCCGATAGTTATACGCAAGGCGGGTGCTTAAATTTTGATACTCATAAAACAAAGCAATATTGTAGTTATTTTTAGACAGGCCTTCCAAGGAGAATGTTTGCTGAGTGATATCGTTAGTAAATTTTGCATCACTTTCGGTATAGGTATAATTAAAACTGCTGCCCAATCCACTATAAGGTTGTGGTAGAAAATGATAAATCTGTTGGTAAGATAATTCCAGCCCCTTGACTTTGGCGCCTTCGGCATTTCTGGGGCGAGTAATTTCAAATTCAAATCCTTCAAAGTTTTCAGTTTGTGCCACCTGGGCAACAAAGCTGCCAATATCTTTGTAAAATGCGCCAAGGGTTAATGCGCCTTCTTCAGCAAAGTACCACTCATAAGCGATATCAAACTGATTTGCAGTAAAAGGTTTTAAATTTGGGTTACCTGCATTGCCCGTCATGCTAAATCCTGAAATGGATAAGCGTGGTGATAGGTCTGAAAAACCAGGGCGTGTTAAGACTTTAGATGCCGCTAAACGCAAAATGGTGTTTTCATTCAACATAAAACGAAGATTACTGCTAGGCAGTGTATCGGTATAATTTTGATTGACCGATAATGTAGTGACTTCACCAGCTTCGAGTAAACCGTTGTCTGGATTTAACTGAATGGTATCAACGCCATGGCCGTCTGATTGCTGTTCGGTGCGTATTACTCTCACGCCCAGGTCGCCGCTAAAACTGACCTGTTTAGAGAGTTTTCCCATAAAGTGAGTATTCATATAAAAAGCACTGGTTTTTTCCTGTATCTGATATTGAGAAGGTAAATTGGGGCGTAAAGTTTGTTCGCCAGCATTGGTGGCAGCATAGAGATCATGATAGTCGGGTAAAATAAATGTTCGCGGAAAATTACCTGATATATGATTTAAAAAATCATCAACCGGAAAAGGTGCAGCAAAATCTCCAATTGGTAAACCTGCGTATCCATCGGGAAAATACGGGAGGTCAGGCGAGTCACTTTTAAATTTGCGATCGGCATAACGAATCCCTATTTTAATTTGATTAAAACCTGCGGTTTCTTGTAGATTTTCATTTAGCCAATAAACGGTATCAAATCTAAATGAAGATTCTTTATTACGATTTTTTGTTTTAAACAAATAGAAGTTTCTAAATGTTGTTTGCGGACTATTGATATCAGCCGAAAACTGTAAATCGGGGACCCAGGCGTTAGATCGACTATCAAACGTTGTCGTTTCACGTGATCTCAAGAGTGCTTGACCCGCATCGTTTAGCCAATCATTGTAGCTGTGAGTGGCATCAAAGGATAATTGCCAGCGATCATACTCTCGCGCACCATTTATGCCCACCACATAAAGCTTGGAGGTGCGATCGGAAATTCTGCGAAGTGGTCGGGTTTCCCAGGTGCCGCTTAAATAAGTTGCGGTATTGTCACTATTTATTTCTGCGGCATCAAATATTTGAGCGCCATCGGCAACGGGAGCAAATTGTATGAGTGATGCAATCAAGTCTTCTCTGATAAAAGTGTCAAGTTTTGAGTAAAGAACATCGGCATTAAGTTCGCTTTTTGAATCAGGACGCCATTGCAATACCGAATTCAGATTCAGGTTATCGCGGGATTCATCTGCCAGTGTAAACCAGGCGCCTCTGGGAACGGCAACTTGTTGATAATCTATGCTGCCATCGCCGCCAATATCCAGATTGCGCAGGGTGTACCCAGTGCCCTGATAAATATCCTGGCGAAGGGATTTATCGGATTTTGCAATGGAAATTAGCCAACCAAAATTATTGTGATTATTGGTAGAGTAAAAACCTGATAAGCCAGGATCCCATTGTTGAGTTAAGTCTGAATAGGCAAAATCTAGCGCCGTTATTGCACGGGCTTTGGTATCGAGCGGCCGCGTGGTTCTGATATTAATGGTGCCGCCAATACCACCTTCAATCATATCGGCTGACGGTGTTTTAAATACTTCAAGCGCAGTAATATTGTCGGCAGATATAATATCAAAAGCAAAGGCGCGATTGGCTTCACTGCCAATCGCACTGCGTCCATTAACCGTAACATTGGCAAATTGTGGGCCTAATCCTCTAATTGAGACAAACCGGCCTTCACCACGTTCTCGCGAAATAGCAACACCCGAAATACGTTGTAGTGCTTCGGCAACATTCCCGTCTGGAAATTTTCCGATGTCATCCATCGAAACTGCATCGACAATATCAAGTGAATCTTTTTTTATGAGGAGTGAGCGCTTCACTGATGAGTGAATACCGTAAACCTGCAAAATATTGTCATCGGTGTTTTCTATTGCAACCACCGGCGTATTTGAGTGGCTTGCTGATGTTGCGTTGTGAATGGTCGAATGCATTGTTGACTGCGTTATTGATCTTGCTGTCGATTGTGGGAGCGATTGTGTTATTGACTGATCTAGTTCTTGTTGCTCGGGGAGCGAGTTTTTAACTGGTAAGTTCTCAGTTGCATAGGCAAATGAAGAGGTAACAATGATTAAACTTGCTATCCCCCTACATAATAGTGAAGGAGTCCTTTTTAAACGGTGGGTGTTTGAAATGGTTAGATATTTAGCGAATATCATTAAATTTCTCATTATGTTCTTACTAGAAAAAAACTCAAAAATAGAGTTTTTTAAAATAGGTTTTAAATAACGGGGTTTTAACAACTGTTTTTCAAAGACAAAGTTTTTAATAGGAAATCATTTTTATAATGCTTTTATCTCAATAAAAATATCGCATTAATCAAATTAAATGTTATTTAGGTATAGAGCAAAGAAGATGATGCGTCAATTTCATTGAGAGAATAATCTATCATTACTTTTTTGCTTTAATAACGTTTTTCTATTAAAACTAAAGTGAGGTATATTTTTTTATTTAATCTACTCTCAAGAATAGGTGAATAAGTATTTATTTCATCTCTAATGCCTATACTCTTATAACTTCAGTCTGTAGTAATATGAATGTTCGGCAAAGCCGTTATTTATTGACTTAATGAAAAATATTTTAAAAATAATTGTTTTTATTGTAATCTCATTCATCTTTTTAAAGAGCTTGATTGTATCAAAATTACATGCGACGAATCTTGATGCTTCGCTTCCGTTTAAAGATTATGTGCATTTACAATGGAAGCAGTTTGGTAATAATCCACTCCCCCCAATATTTGCAATGGTGCAGGATGATGATGGCTACCTATGGATGGCGACCTACAATGGGGTAATTCGATTTGATGGTAAAGATTTTTCTTATCCGCCCGCTTTACCGGTTGATAATATTTTTCGCGGCTTTATCAAAGCCATCCAGGTAACGCCAGATCAGTCCATTTGGTTTACTTCGTCTAATTTGGGTATTGCTCGAATAAAAGATGATAAATTTTTCACCTATAAAGTAGAAAATGGTTTGCTTTCTAATACAATCAGTTCAATGACTGTCAGTCCTCAAGGACAAATATGGTATGGTAACCAAGAGGGAATAGGTCGTTTTAATAATGACAAGTTTGAAACAGTGCTGGAGTTTAAAAACGGTGGTATTGCAGAAATTAAAGTTATTTCAGAGAACGAATACTGGTTTGTGACTTACGATGGTATTGTTTACCATCATCATAATGGAAAAATTTCTGTTTGGGATAAAACTGATGGTCTGCCTGCTGATGCACTTATTGGTTTACTCATTATTTCAAATGACAATGTGCTATTGCTCAGTCGGCATAATGGTGTTTATCGATTAACAACTCAAGGCATTTTTCCTGCTAAAGAGTTTGACTCATTAAATGGTTTGGCAATGAATGGCATTAAACAAACCGATGACGGTGCAATTTGGATTGCTCACTCTAATGGCGTTAGCCGATACTTTAATCAATCTCTGGTGCACGAAGATTTAGGGTATCCCAATGAATTGGGTGCCAGAGTGAAAGGCATGTTTATTGACAAACAAGGTAACTTTTGGCTGGGATTATATTCGGAAGGTTTGCATCGTTTTAGTGCGGCCAAAGTGAGAATTTATAATTTATCTAATAATCGAGTTTCGGCAAATACGGTTATTGAACATCATGATCAATACTGGATTGGCAGTACCAAACGCGGATTAATTGGAATTCCCCATACAAAAAAAAGTACCGGTAAACCTGAAATTTCTATATATCTTGAACATGAAAATGGACCGGCAAGATATATTTCAAGTTTAATGAGTGATTCAAAAGGAAATTTATGGATTGGTACTCGAGAGGGACTCAGGCTACTTAAAAATCATGCTTTTAAAAAATATACATCGAATGCTGAAATGAATAATAATCAGCAATTAAATTCTCACGCGACAACAAAGCAACCAGTACGTATTGATGGCACCGAGGATTTTTGGATATCGGCATTATTTGAAATGTCAGATGGTCGAATATTGATAGGAACCAACAAAGGGCTATACAGTTATCAAAATCACCAGATCACTCGCGAAAAGGTTAATTTTGATTTATCAAAAACCAGTATTTTATGGATAAAAAGCACTATTGATGGACGAGTTTGGTTTGGAACTCATTCGCGAACCTATTACGAAGAAGGTGGTTTATGGCGTTACTTTAATCAACCACTACTGATTAAAGAACAAATTAAAAGTATTCATTTAGATAAAGATGGTGGCTTGTGGTTGGGGAGTCTAAGTGGTGAAGGATTATCATGGTTGAAAAATAATCGGCTGGTTAAATTTACCACTGAAGATGGCTTATTTGATAATTATATGTGGTCAATTCAAGAAGACAGTGAAGAAAATCTGTGGTTTAGTAGTGATAAGGGTATCAGTCGAATTAAACGGCAGCAATTAGAAGATTATGCGAATGAAAAAATACCACAAATAAATAGTTTAACCCTTAGTAAATATGATGGTTTAGCAACACTGGAATGTAATGGTGGTTCTCCTGCTGGCTCGCAAACTACGCGCGGTAGCTTTATCTATCCTTGTATGGAGGGGTTAGTCGAAATATTTCCTGAAAAATTTATGCAAAAACCGCCAATCCCTAAGAATATCGTCGAGTCAATTAGTGTTGGCGAGCAATTGGTTGCGACAGAGCACTTTTCCAAGTCTAATCAGGTATTTAATATTGATAAAAAAAACAGAGATATCAAATTAAAATACACTGCTATCAGTTATTACAATCCAGAGAAAATAGAATTTAAATATCGACTGATTGGTTATCAAAATGATTGGATCATGGCCGAGGGGCGGCGCGAAGTTTTTTATACCAATCTCAATGCTGGCGATTATACTTTTGAAGTAAACTCTCGCTATCATCATGATAAATGGTCGAAAGAACCAGCAAGGTTTCGATTTTCTATCGCTTCTGAATTTTATGAAACCTATTATTTTAAATTGATTTTCGTCATGTTACTGATCAGCATAATTTACTGGTTAACTAAATGGCGCATTAAAGTTGTTACACAAAGGCAGTATGAGGTCGAGCATAAAAAAATAGAACATTTAAGTACTCTGGTTAATTCTATTGCACACCATTTAAATACACCAATTGGAACAGGCATTACCTCGGCCTCATACCAAAAAGAATTACTTTCAGAACTTACCAGTCATTTGAATTCAGCTCGGGTTAGTAAAATAAAATTACTCGAATTATTAAAGTCCTCGAGTAATGCACTAACTTTAATGACCAATGCGTTTGATAGAAGCGCTCATATTATCGAGCTATTCAAACAAATTAAAATTGATGAAAAAAATGATTCGCCTAGTGAGTTTTATTTAAAAAATCTAGTCGAACAATTAACCACCGAAATTAAGAGTCACTATGAAAAACGTCAATTTAATTGGCGAATCTTTCTCGATGAGTCCATTAAGTTAACCAGCTATCCAAATGCAATAAAGCAGGTTATTCTTATTTTAGCAGATAACTCCATTGCACATGGTTATCAAGCCGATCAAGAAGTCAGCATTGATTTGTCATTTAAAATCTTGAATAAAAAACTACATTTCACCTATCGAGATTATGGTCGAGGTCTAAAAGATATTGATACGGAGTTTTTATTTACACCGTTTAATAAAAAAATAAGCCCTAATAGTGGATTGGGATTAGGTATGAGTATTGCCTATAGTACGGTAACTCAAAAACTCAAAGGACAATTAAAGATCAATGTTGCTAAAGGTTCTGGTGCTGAGTTTTTGATTATTATTCCACTGCAAATATAATTGACCCTAGCATTTTTGCGGCCAAATGTTTGCCTATTTTATGCGGAATACCATTTCTTCGAATTTATTAATAAAACTCTCGCACCTACATTAGAAAATTTCATATGTTACCCGTATTGATTTAAAATTTTTGTCTGTTTTGTTGCTATTGCAAGGGACTGATGTTTAAGGATTAAATCATGTTATTGTAATCGTGCCAAAAAAATTTTGAGTAGCTTGCACTTTTTATATACACTGTTTTGCAATTTTAATTTTAAATGAGGCGCTGTTTTGTCCGCACATCAATCTAACTCACTGACGCAAACCGCAAAACAAGGTTGGTTTAATCGATTTTTAGCCACAGTAGAGTGGTTAGGTAACTTATTGCCACATCCGGTAACGCTATTTGCATTGTTTGCGTTATTTATAATTATTTTGAGTGGCATATTAGGTTACTTTGGCGTGAGTGTTGCCGATCCTCGTCCAGAGGGTAGTGCCGGGCGAGCGGCTGATGGATTAATTACCGTCATTTCATTGATGAACGCCGAAGGAGTTCAACGTATTGTGACAGGGCTAGTGACCAACTTCACTGGTTTTGCCCCACTTGGTACGGTGTTGGTTGCCATGCTAGGTGTGGCGGTTGCTGAGCATTCAGGTATGTTATCAGCCGCAATGCGAGCCCTGGTTATGAATGCTTCGCGTAGAATGGTTACTGTTACCGTGGTATTTGCGGGCATTGTTTCAAATACGGCAAGCGAATTAGGTTATGTTGTTTTGATTCCATTGGCAGCTATGATTTTTCATTCGCTTGGCCGTCATCCACTGGCTGGACTGGCGGCTGCATTTGCCGGAGTTTCGGGAGGGTACAGTGCGAACTTATTGTTGGGTACCGTCGATCCACTTTTATCTGGTATTACTGAATCTGCGGCACATTTGCTCGATCCAAATTATGTCGTCGGCCCAGAAGTTAATTGGTACTTTATGTTTATCAGTACTTTTTTGATTGCTGCAACAGGTGCATTGGTTACTGAGAAAATCGTTGAGCCTCGTTTGGGAGAGTATAATAAAGATGAAGCATCAATCGATTTAGGCGAACAATCGATGGATAGTCCGACAGCGCAAGAAATGCGCGCGTTAAAATTTGCCGGACTCGCATTTTTGTTAATTGTTGCTGTCTTGGCGATGACTATTGTTCCAGGTGTCGATTTGCCAGGTTTTGGGATGTTGCTCAACCCTGAAACGGGCAAAGTTGCCGGCTCACCATTTTTAAAAGGTATTGTTGTATTTATTTTCCTTTCTTTTGCATTAACCGGCTTTGTTTACGGAAAATTTGCCGGTACGATGAAAAATGACCGTGATGTAATTGATGCCA
Organism: Aliikangiella maris; assembly: GCF_040719265.1. Classification (NCBI taxonomy): domain Bacteria; kingdom Pseudomonadati; phylum Pseudomonadota; class Gammaproteobacteria; order Oceanospirillales; family Pleioneaceae; genus Aliikangiella; species Aliikangiella maris. Next base: position 9,138 of record NZ_JBFDAH010000045.1, read on the forward strand.
TGGCAAAAAGTATTGGTAGTCTGGGTTTGTATATCACTCTGGTATTTTTCGCTGCGCAATTTGTTGCATTTTTTAAATGGACTAATTTAGGTACGGTGTTAGCGGTTAAAGGTGCTGCTTTGTTACAGTTTTTAGGACTCGATGGTCCTGAAGTTTTTGTTTTATTTATCATCATGTGTGCCATTATCAACTTGAGTCTTGGGAGTGCTTCGGCTCAATGGGCAGTTACCGCCCCCATTTTTGTTCCTATGTTGATGTTAATTGGATATGCCCCTGAAGTGATTCAGGCGGCTTATCGTATCGGCGATTCGGTATCGAACATTATTACACCCATGATGAGCTATTTTGGTTTGATTTTGGCAATTGCCACTAGATACCAAAAAAATCTGGGTATGGGAACACTCATCGCAATGATGTTACCTTATTCCATGATATTTTTTGTTGCCTGGACGCTGCTGTTTTATGTGTGGGTTTTTCTATTAGGTATGCCTGTTGGTCCAGGGGCTGCAACTCACTACACCGCCGGATAAGATGAAATTAAGAGGTTAACTAAACCAGTCAAATAAATCTGTCAAATGTTGCAACTTGAAAAAAAGTTTAACCATAAGCTATTCCGCCACTTTGATTAAATGCCCGCAAATGACTGAAATTTGGCGGGCATTTTTTTACTCTAGATTTATTGGAAAATATTGATATTTTATGAGCTGTTCATGTGTCTTAGGACAATCAGCAAGACGACTGGCGCTTGTTAATAAAACCCAGTCTTTGCGATGAGCAAATCCCAGGTGAATCACTTTTTGCGGATCAAAGCAAATGCCTTTTAAGGTGGTTGATAAGGTTGCAAAGTCAGTTAAAATAAGTCGGTTAGTTGATTGATGTTGCCAGGCATAAACTGCTTGGAACTGTTGTTGGTTGTCAGTAGCATATCCAAAGTGAGTGATTGGGTAAGGTGAAAATAAAATAAATTGTTCTGAGAAATTTACTAATGCCAGTTCGATGTTGGCTGAGATATGTTGCTGCATAGATTGATAAATTTTATGTGGTGTTTTGACTTCACCTAACAAGCTGTATCCCCAGGTGCTGTAAATGATCCACAGTGTTGTGATGAAAGCTGGCCAACTTATCCAATGGTTTTTTTTGCGATAGAGCACACAGACTATTAAACTAAACAGGCCAATGGTCAATAAAAAAGACCAAGGTGAAATATCAAATTTGCTTTCAAGTTTGTTGGCAAAAGGCAATTCAAGTAACCCACCAATTCCTAAAATCACCAGAGCGAGTGTCAGCAGCATGACTACGCCCCAAATAATCCGGCCAATATTGGGTTCTGTGCATAAACGCGATATTTTTCGCTTAAATCGCTGTGTTCTAAGTAACCTCTGGCCTGTAGGACTTAGGTTGTTGTATTTATAAGTCCAGTCTAACATTCTTAGCTAGATCCTCGAAGCTATGGTTCGAGCCTGTTTCTGCAAATGAATAGATGCCAGAAAAGTTAACATGATACCAAGCTACCGGTGATATTCTTTTTAACGCCTCAAGGTTATTATGCTTGCTCTGCTTTTCACTTAGGTCTTTTATCCGCGAAAGAATCTGAGCATTGTAATGAATGACGCAATTTGCGATTAGTCTAGCGCACTCATTCCATAAATTTAATTCGGCTGGATGTGAGCCTCTAAATTTTTTCCCGTTCGTTTCAGCAATGACCCTGCGCAAAGAATGAAAGGCTTCACCTCGATTTAGCATTGTTTGAACATGTCGGCGTAATGTTTCGCTATCGGTATAGTCTAATATGTACTGAGCTTTTACAGCACGGTCATATTCAGACAAAGCTTTCAATGTTGCTGTATTTGATTTGTATCTGTTAAGTTTTTTCACCAAAATACTCTGACTTGTCTTGTGATCCCCAAGTGACAGCATTAGATGACAAATATTATCCCACTCTCTATTTATAAGCTCCCAGTCAATCGCCTTTTTCAGTGAAATAATCGGCTCCTTATTATCGTTGAGCTGTATATCGAACATTCGGTCAAACTGGTCTTTAAATTTCTTATATCTGGGGGCAAAACGATAACCAAAGAAATGAAGTATTGAAAAGTTATATTTGTTCGTCCCTGTGGTGTCCGTAGAGATGGTGTCAGGCTTTATTTCTGAAGTGTTATTATGGATTAAATCAAATATATGATAACTCTCGTGTTCATCCGCACTGATGACCTTGCTATTCGCTGGAACATGGTTAAGAACCATTGTCATAGCTGATACGCCCTTATCTTGTCCAAAGTATTTTGGAGAATATCTAGCCATCAATGAAGTGTAACGGCACTCAAACTTCTGTCCATCAATGCTGCCGTGAATGCCGCTCTCGTCCACCTGGTAATACTCAAAAATAGACAGTTTGGAAGTCTTATTAGAAATTGCATCGTTGGCGGCTTTAAGTGTCTCAGCTCTTAAATAGTTAGCCTGCGTCGTTCGCAGAGCATTAAAGGAGCGATCGGATATGCTTGCTATTTTGTTTAGTCCAAAATTTGTCCGGTTACCTAGAATACAAGCCAATATATCATCTAGGTTAGCAACGGTCTTTTTTGACTTGGGCTGAAAATGGGTGAATTCGTTAAAAAATTGAGTTTCAGCATTAATAATCCGCATTAGCTCAATGATGTTGATCTGTTCGAACTGCTCAAATAGTCCATTATTGATTTTTGGCGATTGGCCTTTGACAGATAAGGACCATTTTACCTTTTGAGTCTTATCTGAAAAAACAACATACTTGTTCTCACCGCATGAAATATTCTTGCCAGCTATCTTCATTTTATGTTCTAACTGCTCTTGCATGGCTAGTACCAAAGATTTTGAACTGACATTTAGGATAGGAAGTGACAATGTATCAATAAGTTGCTGTTTGTCGTTACTATCAATCAAATAATCATCAAGTGGCCTGTATTCATCCGTGTGATTGATATAGCAAATGTCATTGTCGATAGCGTTGAAGATTCTCTGGTATAGATAAAGTTCAAATAAATAGGCGTCAACATCGTTCGTAGAATCATTGGGTTCATATCTTAAATAAGGCAAATCGGAAGGTCTGATCAGCGAGATATCAATAGTTCTGATTTCACCATATCTTTCAATTTCCTGTTTAGCAACGATGACCTGCTGAGCCAATTCCACTTTTGATTTATCAACCTCAAAGTCTAAGGTCAAAAACAATCTTCTTAAGTTTTGCTTGATAGTTGCTTCATTGTCTTTATAGTATTTCCAGATAAATTGTTTTTGATCAAGCTCAACATCTGCCATATAGTTAGCCACAGCAATCAGATCAGCTTGAGGTAATATTGAGTAGACCTGCTTCAATAACGAATCTACAGGAACCGTGGAATCGTATCTGTTGTCCGCTAACAGATAAAGTACATCAGATACTTTCTTTACCTGCTTGCCAAGTCTTGAGGCCTCTTTGACCACCTGCTCATTGCCAAAAAGCTTAGCTGATTGCAAAAATTTCTTTATAAATTTATAAAAGCCGGTAGTCAGGTTGTCATTAATTTTTCGAAAACGCTTACAGATAAACGCGACTATATAGATAGTCGCTTTATCCTGTTGAAATTGTTTAAGTTGTGAAGTTCTATAATTAAGAAATAGTTCGCCATAATACTTAAGACTTCCATCTGAAATGTTAGCCATCTCAATTAGTTCGGAAACCTGTTCGAACAAGGGCGATAACTTTTTCTGATCATTCAATTCGCGGCTTAATTCCGCGTAAGTATAATCCTTAGCTTGAGAACGTAGAGTTTGAAATTCATCGGTAGTTTGCTGTGGTGCTAGAAGCTCTTCTATATACGAATTCAGTTCGCCAGTAATTTGTTGCTTGAACAAGCTTATCAGACGTTCTTCTTCGTTATTTAATGCATTGTTTACAATACGCTGTATTCTTGAAAGCGCAGGCAGAGCTATCCACTGCTGGTTTAAAAAGGATACGCTCTCATCAAAAACGTACTTTTGTTCTGCTCTAACTGAAACTGACAAAGCAGCATGTTTTATCAAACTGCGCTCATGCTCTGCTGAGAAACGCTGAAATCCTGTTAACTCGAAAACTTTTGAGTAAATGCTCGATTTAGAATCTTTATCTAGGTTCTTCCTAGTTAGCGGTGCTTTCGGAAAGTAACGTTTATAAATATAGTGAATATCGATTCTTACCATATTCCAAGTGATATTAAGCGTTACCGGTTTAGCCTTAAAGTATCCAAGCAATAAGATAAAATGCACTTTCTTGTAGGCATCACGGAACTGGCGCAAAACATCATTTTCAACTTCATTCAGGCTAAAAAAATCATTTTTATCATTATCTGTAAACTGAGGTGGTTCATATAAATCGCCAAATTCATTAAGCTGGCTATATTCGATAGGTTTCGGCTTCTTGGCCACGGTTTTAATTGTTTCTTATAATTAGTCGCCCCTGAAAAAAAAGCCTAACCTTCTGATATTTAACAAATAATCTCTAATCAAGAACCCCTTTTTCGACCAAAAATGTTAGAATAACTCTCAACTTTTTGGTCGAAATGAAAAAATC
>NZ_JBFDAH010000046.1:0-10897 GCF_040719265.1 Aliikangiella maris
CGTCAAGTTGAGATTTCTTTGGGTTAGGGATTTGAGTTCGACGACTTCTCGAATTTTGATATTCTGTATCGGTCGAGGCAATCAAGCTCGGTTTTAGCTTCGGCCTTTCAGACCTTCTGGTTAGCCGTGCATTTTCTGACTTGAGTAACTGACACTCATCATAATAACGTTGTGCCATCTCTTGCAAAACTTCGATTATATTAAACAGGCGATGTTCCAACCAACTGCTACCATATCGAGGGGCTAAATCATGGGGAATACTTATCTTGCCATCTTTCAGAAAGACTAATTTTCGACTATCTGTATTACCATCAGTTAAATAACTCATGCTTTTTATTATGCCATTAACTGAATCTTTTAAATGTGATCGATTTTCGCCAATTAAATTGATCTTTTTCTGATTTTCTTGTGATCGATTGCTTACATAATGCCCCCGCTTTTTGAGCAATTACCCTTGTTACTTTATTGCCCCCAAAAACAAATCAATGTATCAAGTTAACCAATTGGCCGAGGTTTGTTTAATTAGCGATACCCTCGTTCAACAGGTTGTAGCCAAGGCAAATAACCACAAAACAAAAGAACAAAAATTATTGATGCAGCAAGATTTGAGTCGTCAAGATCAATATTGTGGCTATTTTTGGCCTAAAGAATCAGGTTGGTATCATATCACTGCAAAAGATCGGGAGTTTCAAAGTTGGATTTATGTTGAAGAGCAGGCAAGTTGGCCTGCTATTCAACAGCAAGAAAAAATTCGAGCGACTTTAGCTAAGCAAGCATCTTATATTCCTGAGTAACCAACACAGGTTTTCCCCACTTATAAGCCGATTAGCTCCTGGTATTTCTGGTGGTTATTTGTAATCAGTGCTTCTTTCTTGTGGTTAGAAAGAAAGTTTGATTGAGTTTTGTACAGTTGTTTGAAGGCAATTTTGCTTTCTTATCAGCTAATTTGTTGGTTATTGGTTGATACTGTCGTTAGTTTTTCATCAGAAGATATAAAAATGTTGATTTATATCTGGAGTCATATTTCTTAGTCAGAATGCTAAGTTGTGTCCATTTTAGCTCGATTTTTAGCCAAATTTCTTAAGTTTGTCCAAATAGTGTTAAAGATTGTCCGAATATTGATATAATAAAGCCATGTTTCGCCTCATAATCTGAGACAGTCAGTTGTTACCATACATGACTTTCAGCAATCAGATAAATACTATTTTCAGTTGTACTGAGTAGTTTTGTGTGAATAGAAGATAACATTAGGATGGATATTACATGAGGAGAAAATAATGCGTTATTTAACTTTAATGGCTTTTTGTATAGTTTGCAGTTTAGCTTTCAATGTTAAAGCTGAGCACAAATGGACCGGTGCTAAAAAAATTAAATCGGTTCAAATTGTTGAGCATGGTGGAATAATTATTTACTTTGATTCTGAAGTGAATCCTGTTTGTACTAATGCAACAACTTCTTCTATTTATGTATATAAAGATGAAGCTGGTATGACTGCTGATGGCGTAAAAGCTTTTTTATCAGCGTCATTAACTGCTTTGTCAACAGGTATGACTGTTAATGCTATGTATGACGATTCTACATCACTTTGTTGGGGCAGATATTTGGTTATTAGTAAATAAGTATGTTTAAAAGGCTAAGTAATGTAAGTTCGCCACAGAAGTTTTTAGTTGCAAATGAGACCCAACAAACGATGGTTAGGTTGTTTGATATATATGCTGAATTGATGCTGAGCTTATTGATTGTTGTCAATGTCGTCTTATTGACTTTTAGTCATTCTAAGTAATTGTTCATTGTTTTAACAATAAAACTTCAAATTAGTGCCGAAGCTAGTAGAATGCCGAACTGTAATTTTTGCGGCAAGCGCCATTAATTTGAAAATAGTAAGAAAGAGTAGTAGAGAGTATTAGTAAAAAAATAGCTGGTCGTTTGGGGCTAGCGTTGTTGTAAAAGTGAGGAGGTTAATTGTAGCGGCTCTGTGGGTTAGAAAATACCAGCAACGCCATTTGCTGTTTTTTAGCTTCAATTAGCAATCAAGTTTGATTTGATTGAAAAATAATCAAGTATGAAAGGAATAGGTGTGGGAATGAGGCATTTTAGTTGGTTTTTTCTTGGTGTTATTGTTGTTTGTTTAGGGTTGGGTAATAGTGAGAAAGCACTTGCCTATGGGCCAAATGATTATTTTGTCGTAGCGAATGGTAGCTTTAATGTTAATTTGGAGCAAAGCACCGGTACTGCTAATCAATGTTTAATTTCTAGAAATAGCCCCAAAAATACTTGTACGGTAGTATTTAGTTGGCAGATTGTTTCTACCGATCAATATTCTGGGACTCCAGATACAAGTCGAACTATTGTTGTTGATGGTTTGAATATTGGTAATGCGACTCGCTCAGGAGTTGGCAGTCATTCTGTTAGTGTAGAGCTACCGACAGGCACATGGAACTACCGATTAGATAACACCAAGAATTTTGGCACACATTCCGGCACTATAACTGTCGTTTATCCTGAATACCAACCACCGTTTGATTCTAATAGCACCACCCACAACTTCATTGAAGGCGATTTTGATGGAAATGGTGATATGGACACCTACCATCAACCCAAAAGTAAAGGTGTTGAAGGTGGTATTTTACCGACAGTATTAACTAACGAAATTAATGCGAATCTGCATAAAAGTTGGACTACATCCCATCCAGACATTCCCAATATTTTAGATTGGAGTGCAGAAAGTTACGCTGCCTTTGCTGCTAATTTAAATACCAGTCCGGGTGATGAAATGCTTTTATTGGGTGGCAAGGAAATCATTTTATTACATGGTGACATTGTTACTCCCATTGTTTTATATAACGATGTACGCAACGCTATTATTTCCTGGGATGCTAATGGTATAGCTTCCTATTCAACCTTTGATTTTGATGCCGATCCTGAACAGTATAAAGTGTATTTTGGTGATTTTAATGGGGATGGACTCAAAGAAATCATTCTCCAAGGAAAATCAAAAGGTTCTTCATTAACTATTTTAAATGGAAATGGCAGTGTTAGGCAAACACTACATAATGGTTATAAAGGTTTAGATTGGTCTGCTGCTGCTTATGATTTAGTGATTGATGATATTAATGCGGATGGTCTTGATGATATTCAAATGATTAGCAAAGTAGCAGGTGTGCCTGATAATTTTGCTTATAGCAATGTTGGTGGATTAATTGATCATGTCGATACTGCTTATCATCGCTCTGAAGACCCCAAAACTGCAACTTTAGTTGGTACAACCGGTGGTGAGTTCAATGTCAATGAATCAGGTGCCGCTACTTACACAATACCTTTAACTACACCACAAGGCACCGCTGGGGTAGCTCCTCAAATTTCTCTTAATTATTCTAGTCAAAGTGGTAATGGTTCATTAGGAATTGGTTGGGGAATAAGTGGATTATCAGCTATTCATCGTTGTCCGCAAAACTATGAGCAAAACGATACAATAAAGGGAGTTACTAATACGGCTGCGGATAAATTTTGTATTAGTGGTCAGCAATTGTTCCAAAAAAAAACTAGTCAAACTTATGGTGGGAACAACGTTGAATATCAAACCGAACTATTTTCAAATAATACGATTACATCATTTGACACAGATAATAATGTCAGTAACGGACCAGAATATTTCACAGTAAAAACCCGTGATGGTGATATACATTACTATGGTAAGCATAACAGTGAGTCAACCAATGCTTTAGTCATTGCAAGTCACAATAGTGCTAATAACAGTTGGTTGCTTGAGCGAACGGTAGATTTAGCCGGTAACTATATTCAATATCAATATGCTAAGTCTTCAAATGGAAGCGAGCACTATATTGATAAGATATCTTATGGTGGAAACTCTTTATATAACTTTGCCCATTATAATTCGATTGATTTTATTTACGCTAAAGAGCTGAACTCACAATTTGAACGAAGTGATCAAACTCATGGATATCATGCTGGCTCTAAAGTATCCATGACTCAACTACTAAAACAGATCAAAGTTTATAGTGATAATAATCATGTTAAAACTTATCAAATCTATCATCAGGTTTCTAAGTTAGGCGAGTTTAATCAAGTCAAGGCTATTCAAGAATGTACCTATCTAGGAAATTGTTACAGCCCAGTGACTTTTAATTGGAGTGACGTTGCTAGTGATAGTTATACACAAAGTTCACATACTTTTTATCAGGTGCCGGATGCTGGGTTTGTTAAAGCTATAGATATAGATGGCGATGGTAGGAGTAATTTATTAGTCTGGAAAAATAATAAACTTTATCGTTCGTCTGGCTATGGTACGGAATTCAATACTTACGAAGATATGTCTGCTGCCGAGTTTTTATCAATTAAACCGATTGATCTGGATGCGGACGGAAAGATGGATATTGTTCGTAAGAAAGGAAGTGCTTGGGCCGGTTTAATTTATAATAAAAATAGTGGTCGATTTGCTTCGACTAACTTGAGTATACCTGGAACCATAGAATCCGATGAACTTTTTGTAGTTGATTTAGATGGTGATGGTAGACAGGATTTATTAGATTTAGGCTCGCAAACTTGGCATCGTCAAGAGAAAAAAGTAACCAGTACCGAACACTGTAATTTTGATGGTTGTACAACTATAGTTAATACTGATTATTTTTCTGAAGATCATTTTGTTTCATTTTCAAGTGGCACACCAGCTAGTGGTGGTATGAATATTGTCGTTCTTAGGAATATCAGTGAGGGAACTCGTTTCAGTGATTTTAATGGTGACGGTGTAACGGATCTGATAATCGAAAGCAATAATGTTGTTTGGGAAGATCGTGATACTACAAGCAGCTCAGGTGTATTTGCCTACACTTTCAATAAGGACTCAAAGCAATTTGAGCCTTATGGAAAACTAGGGACTAGCTTAATAAAAAGTGTTACTCCTTTCGATATTAATCGCGATGGACTGACAGATGTTCTTTATGTACTTAATGGAAAATGGTATTACCGACTCAATCATGGAGGGGAACAAGGATTAGGTGCGGAAACATACACCGGTATTGTTGCTGCGACTGATGAGAGTGATAATAATCGAGCGGTGATTCTTGATTATGATGGAGATGGTCAAGCAGAATTTTGGGCTTACAAAGAGAGTCCTTATTTAGGTTATTATGTATATGCTTTCGACGGAAACTCTTTTAAATATATTAAAAGAATTTCAGGGTTCGAAACAGATCCTGTTAATGTCTACATGGATATTAAAGGTAATGGAAATTTTGATCTATTATCACGTGGTATCAATGGTTCGTCCTGGAAAAAGTGGGAAGCACCTGAGTCAAATAGTGCAAATACCAAAAAAGCTAATTTAATAACCAGCATTACCACTGGATATGGTGTGACCACTAATATCGTTTATAAGCCCTTAACCAATACGCTGGTTTATTCTAACTCTGCAACTAAACCAGACTTTCCTGCAATACAAATAACCACGCCAATGTCAGTGGTTGCTAAAGTTGAAAGTGAGACGGCGACTTATGACTCAAATAGTAATGAGCAAACAGTGTCTGTCTCTTACAAATATGAAGATTTTCAGGCGCACTTAACTGGTCGTGGCATATTAGGTTTCAAAAAATTAACCACAACTGACGAACAGTCCGGCATTATTACAACCACCGAATATCGTCAGGATTTTCCTTTTATCGGTTCTCCTAAAAAAACGACTCGAAAGCTATCGAATGGTACAGTGATTAGCGAAGCCGTTAATCATTGGGAGCAGACAACAAAACAAGGTCTCATTTTTCCTTATTTAGCTAAATCAGTTGAAAAAAATTGGTCGTTAAGCTCGGATGGCACGCCTAGTAATTTGCTGGATAACCCAAGAGAGTTTATTAATCAGATTATTACTACTAATGTTGAATATGATGATTATGGTAATCTAACTAAATCAGAGATTTTAAATACTAACAGTCAGGCTGAGAATGGTAGCGGTGGTTCTCAGTGGTTTGAAACTAAAACCGTCTCTGATTTTGGCTCAACAACCTGGGAGCAAAAATATGCCCGCTTAAAAAGCGTGACTGTTACAAAAACACGCAGTGATGTGTCTGGTTCTGTTATTGATAGTAGCCAGTTTGAATATTTTGCAGAAGCCGCATCTCACGATGGCGCACAGTTTAGCGGTTATCCGGGCATGCTCAAAAGTGAAGTGAGTTTTCCTGGAAATAATAAACAACTCAAGAAAATTTACGCTTACGATAAGTTTGGTAATAAAACTAAAACGATCAATGAAGCTAAAGCACGTAATGCCAAAACACTGGCATTTGATGCTGCGGTTAGTCAACGTTCGACCATTACCTCTTTTGATTCAAAAGGGCGTTTTGTAACCAGTATCAAAAATGATTTAGGCCATGAAGAAATTTATACCTATGATGCACGTTTTGGCGGTGTATTAACCCAAACAGGTCCAAATGGTTTATCGACTCACTTTAAGTACGATGAAACGGGTATGAAGTATGAGAGCAAAGCGGTTAACGGTACTTACTCTCGAAGTTATCTTTATTTATGTGGCATTGGTGGTGCAAGTTGTCCTGACAGCGCAGAATATTATAGCGAAACAAAAGCGTATGATACTGCTGGCAATATGATGAGTGGTTACGCCCGAGAGTTCTTCAATAAACTGGGTCAAAAAGTGGTGTCAACCAAACAGACTTTTGGTAACAAAGAACTCGTTACTCGAATTGAATATGATAAATTTGCTCGTGTGAAAAAAGGTTATCACCCCATGTTTGGTAATGTTGATAGTGTGTCACTCCACTACACTGAAGCCAAATATGATGCTTTAGGTCGGGTTTATCAAGAAACGGCACCTGGCAGTCGAGTAACCACTAAATCTTATAATGGTTTAACCACTGTGACTACCAATGCGATTGGTCAAACTGTTAGTGAAACCAAAAATATCAATGGTGACTTATTATCAGTGACTAACAACGCTGGCAAAACCATGACCTACACTTATGATGGTCGCGGCCAGTTTATTCAACTGAAAGACAGTTTGAATAATGTGATTATTAATACCATTGATGCAGTCGGTCATAAAACCCAAACCAATGATCCTGATAAAGGTATTTGGACGTACAGCTATAATGGTTTTGGTGAACTGATCCGTCAACAAGATGCCCGTGGTGTTGTGATTATACAGCACTATGATCAACTCGGTCGAATGATTAAACGAGTTGATAACGCAGCGGTGACAAATGCCAATGGAACTGCACATGCGAGTGTGTCAGGTATCGATGTACAAACCACTTGTTGGCAATATGATACTGCTGCACTAGGTAACACAGGGAACTCTGTTAAAGGTGCGCTACATAGTGTGAGTTTGTACCAAGGCGAGATTGATTGCGCTAATCCCGGAACAGCAATAGCCTTACAACAAAAAATTAGCGGTTATGATCATTTAGCACGAGCAGAAACCTCAACACAAAAACTGAAAACTGAAAATAGTAATGTGATTGAAACTTATCTGGTGATGAATAGTTATGATAATGATACTGGACGTATTGACTTTACTATTTTACCGGAAGAGGTTTCCGTTAAAAATCATTATGATGATTACGGTAATCTAATCAAAGTGACTGATGCGGCTGATACCACTAAGGTTTATCAAAACATTAATGATATTGATAAGTTTGGTAACATTGTTGATCAAACCATTGGTTATGGTAGTGGTGCTGTGTCGTCCAATCGCTCTTATAACGCTACGACGGGTTATTTGGAGTCAATTATTGTTGGGCCAAACTCCAATCAGTTAGTTAATTTTAGCCAAGGCTTTGACAAAATTGGTAATGTGATTTCTCGAACCGATCATATAGCAAATCGTAATGAAGTATTTGGTTACGCTGAAAGTTCACAAACTAATTTATTGAATCGTCTAACCAGTTTTACGGTGAATAATACTACGACTAAAACTTATAGTTATGATGAATTAGGTCGAATGAAATCCAAGTCGGATATGGGAGATGATTACCGTTATGCTGAAGGCGGTGCCGGTTTACATGCGGTATCCAGTATTTACAACAATAGTGTGAAGAAACGTAGTTTCACCTATGATGCAAGCGGTAATTTAATCAATGATGTTGATTTGGCGAACAGTGCTAATAATCGTGAAATTCGTTATGCGGCATTTGAAAAGCTTGTTTATATTAAGAAAGGTTCAAGCAATGCTAATGAAATTTCTTTCCGCTATGGAACTGGTAGAGAGCGATACCGAAGAATCGACAATGTTTATGAGAATGGTCAACCGATTACTGTTGAAACCACTTATTTAGGCAGCTATGAAAAGGTAGTGCATACCGGTGGTGCAAAAAATGGTGATGTTGAACATAAGTATTATATTGCGGGCGTTGCGCTTAGGATTGATACGGATAAAGCCGATGGTTCGAGTCAGTCGAAAACGAGGTATATGCATAAAGATCATTTGGGATCGGTAATAGCCATTTCAGATGAAAGTGGTAATGCGGTTAAACGTTTCCGTTATGATCCTTTTGGTAAGCAATATGAAGTAGCTAGTCTTTCACCATTTAGCGAATCTGCTGTGATGAGTAAATTAGCCATTACTGATCTTGGATTTACCGGCCATGAAATGCTGAGTAGTGTGGATATTATTCACATGAATGGTCGAATTTATGATGCCAATATTGGACGTTTTTTGCAGGCCGATGCTTATATTCAGGCACCTAAGAATATGCAGAATATGGATCGGTATTCTTATGTGTTGAATAATCCGTTGAGTTATACGGATCCGAGTGGGCACTTTTTTAAGAATTTAAATAAATTTTGGAAACAAGCTCTTGCTGTCGTTGCCACTGTTGTTATTGCTGTTGTTCTTGGGCCTTGGGCTGCACAGGGATTTTGGAATGCTGTAGCTGTAGGGGCATTAGCTGGTGCTGCTAATGGAGCAATAATGACCGGAACGTTGCGTGGAGCAGTAACGGGGGCAGTTGCTGGAGGAATAAGTGGTGGAGTATTTTATGGTATTGGTACTGCATTTAAAAACTGTCAAAGTTGTCTGGCAAAAGCCGGCGAAGGTGCTATGGGAACGAGCTTTACATCAAGGGCATTTACTGGAAAAGTTGCAGCACATGCTATAACTGGCGGTATAATGAGTAAACTCCAAGGAGGTAAGTTTGGTTATGGGTTTGCGTCAGCCGGTGTGACTCAAGCATTTAGTGGAGTAATTGATGGGGTAGATCAAGGTAACTCTTTTAGTATACAAAGAATTTCTGCAGCAGCATTGCTAGGAGGAACTGCATCTTCATTGAGTGGAGGAAAGTTCGTAAATGGAGCTGTAACAGCTGCTTTTTCTAGAGCGTTTAATGATGAGTTTCATCACATTCCATTGAGTGAGCATGAAGAGTCTTATCCATTTGGTGTTGATGAGGAATATATTTTTGATTCAAAAATGTCTGATGATACTTGGGAGTTAAAGCAAATTAGTCTAGGTAAATTTAGGTGGGCTATTGGTAGGGAGGGAGAAGATAAAGTTTGGGACTGGTTAGAGCATGAGTTAGGGCATGAAGTGTATAGAGATGAAATTAGAGTTTTTCGTGGAAATAAATTGAGAAAATATGACGGAGCATTTCGGCCTGCCGGAGGAGGTGATGATGACTGGATTTTACTAGAAATTAAGACAAATACTTCTCCTCTTATAAAAAGCCAAATTCAATTTGACCAGCTAACAGTAACTAGCGGATTTGATTTGGTACAAAGAGGCCCGCATTTATATACAAGAAACAAATATGAAGTAATGCTAGTTAGAGCACTATTACCACCACAAGGAGATTAAGTATGTGCATAAATGAATTGATCTACTCAAATATGTCGAAATATCATTTCATAAAAAAGGCAGATTTTGGTGAGATAAATAGTAGTAGTGTTAATGTGATTGTGGGAGAAAGATTGCTTTCAAATAAATTTTCTTTAATTACTTATTATTATTTAGATAATGAGAAAATAATAACCTATGGCGGAGGTTTTTTGCAGCGAGAAGTCGCCGTACTTATGGAAGAATTTTTTAATGATTTAGAGGGAGGAGAAGTGGATGAGTTAGGAGAGAGTGTGTCCATAGAAAACGAAAACTTATATAGGTGGCTTGTTTTTAACTTTGATTATGCACAGAAAATGGCAAGAAGTAGCAAAAAAAATAAAGCTAATGATATAATTGATTGGGGGAATGCAATAGTAAAGAATATGCTAGATAAAAAAGACTACTTTATAAAGCTTGATATCTTAGAGTTAAACTATGAAAAAGAAAGCGACCATATTCCTCCAATTAATTTTCTTATTTACACGTTGATTTTTTATAGCGTTACTTCTACTTGCATAAATGAAAAGCTTACTGGAAAAGTATTCGAATTCGTAAATAAATATAAACTTAATAGTAATAAGAATAAAATAAAAATGTTAGCTTTCAGAGAATTCTCTATCAAAAAGAAATTGCAGTTAGATGCTGTTATCTTTGCTCTGCTAGATCGTATAAGTTGGAAAACTGAAAGGAGTATGTCATCACTTTTAGGAAAACAAAAATAGACAGAACAAAAATCATAATCACAGACAGTGAAAATAAAAGCACAATCAATGGGGCGCGAATTCATATAATAAGTGCAATTCCCAAGTTGCTAAAAAAGTGGTTACAATTATTTTGCGAATCAATGAACCCACTACAGAGGAATTGCCATGAAACACTATCATCACTTAACCAAAGAAGAAAGGTTTTATATCTGGAATGAACTAAGAAATGGGAGTACACAGAAAAAAGTGTAGTTTACTTTTTTACCATCATACTTCTTGCCAATTTCTTTATCATAAGATTGTGCAAGAATTAAACGACTTTACCCAATTAACATCGTCCGCTTTTTAGTGCTTG
>NZ_JBFDAH010000047.1:0-10282 GCF_040719265.1 Aliikangiella maris
TTGATCGCGAAATGAGATTGCGCAGCCGGAACTCACCATTTAAAATGCTTCTGCGCATGATTGGCTGATAAAAAATCAATGGGGGTTTCTTTTTTCAGGGGCGACTAAGTATAACCTGGCAGATGTTGCAAAAGTTTAGGAACAAAACGTTCATTAAAAGTGTTTTGAAATTCAGACTCGGGCACAAATGCCCATCCTAAGGTAAGCAAAAACGCAATAAATGCGAAAACAATACCAATACCCAAAAAAACACCAGCAAATAGCAACACACAACTGATTAAACTCCCCATTAACAGGCGCTGTCGCTTAATTTTTGCCGCTTTACTTCGAGATTCATCGAGTTCGTGCCAGGTTGTGCGAGTCGCTTCGGCGTACAATTCTAAAAGCGACGAATCAATTTTAAATTTGAGTGTTTTTGGTTTAATACGGAATAATGTATGAACGACAAAATTAACAGTCGCTGACAAAGCCCGATCAATACCAACCAACAAATTGTGTTTGAATCCCGAACCTCGATATGGCGAAGGCTTATTTTGCATAACAACAGCTCCGTTTTAAATCAACTTTAGTTTCAGCCATTCCAATTCACGGTAGAGGATTCTATAACTTGTTAAGAGCGCAAATCATCCACAAACGGATAATTATAACGTAATAAGATATTAGTTATTTCATAAATTATATATCACTGATAATTAAGTAAATTTTGACTATTTCATAAAAACTATCAAGCCGTCGCATAATGATTATTCAAAACCTCTATCATTAAATAGTGGGCGAAAATAGCCTTTCACAAACGCGCTGTTATAATACGATAAACTCTGATCGTCGATAAAACTGATGGAGATAACAAGTCTATTATCGGTTTAGTTAATCTATCTACGGTTGAATGAATTCACATCAACGATTTTATAAAGGCATACAAACCTTACTTTAATTCAGGAGCCTAGCCAATAATGTCATACGCAACCACCTTAAATGAAACACATGATCCACAATTAACCAGTTGGGTTAATTCAGCCAATGAAGAAAACTGTGACTTCCCTATCCAAAACCTGCCATTTGCAATTTTTAGACGCGCCGGTTCAAATGAAGCCTTCAGAGGCGGTGTCGCTATTGGCGATCAGGTACTTGATTTAGCAGCAGCTAAAAATAGTGGCTATTTTTCGGGTATTGCGCAAACTGCACTCGTGCAATGCGATGCCCCAGAATTAAATGCTTTTATGGCAATGGGGCAAACAGCATGGTCTGCATTGCGACTCGCATTGTCGCAAGCGCTGCGTAGTGGTGCTGACGCCGAGAGCAAACTCGCCGGTTGTCTTATCGCACAAGATGATGTGGAGTATCAGCTTCCCTGTCGAATTGGTGATTATACTGATTTTTATACATCGATTTATCACGCCACCTCAGTAGGTAAATTGTTCCGTCCCGATAACCCTTTACTACCGAATTACAAGTGGGTTCCCATTGGCTATCATGGGCGTTCTTCTTCAATTGAAGTTTCAGGCAGCGACTTTAAAAGACCTAAAGGGCAGATTAAAGCACCTGATGCCAGCGAGCCAGTACTAAGTGCTTGTAAACGATTGGATTATGAAATGGAAGTTGGTATTTATATCGGTGAGGGCAATCAACTAGGCGATATTATCGATATTGATCAGGCCGATAAGCATGTGTTCGGATTTTGCTTGTTTAATGATTGGTCAGCTCGTGATATCCAAGGGTGGGAATACCAGCCATTGGGACCATTTTTAGCAAAAAACTTTGCCTCAACGGTTTCTCCCTGGATTGTCACTAACGAAGCACTTGCGCCGTTTCGCTGCGCATGGCAGCGAGATGCCGCGGAGCCGCAACCCTTAGGCTATCTTGAGTCAGAACAAAATCGTCAAAATGGCGCATTTGATATTCAATTAGAAGTTCAATTAGAAACTGCACAAATGCGTGAGGCAGGACAACCAGCAAGCCACTTGTCATTGTCTAGCTTCCGCCACTCTTATTGGACTGTTGCACAAATGGTTGCTCATCACACTATTAACGGCTGTAATTTACAACCTGGTGATATGTTTGGTAGCGGCACTCAGTCTGGTCCCACTCACGAAGAAGCGGGCTCAATGCTTGAACTATCGATAGGTGGTAAGCAAAAAATAGAACTCGATAATGGTGAAACTCGAACGTTCCTCGAAGATGGCGATACCGTTATTATGCGTGGCTGGTGTCAAAAAGAAGGCGCTAAACGAATTGGCTTTGGTGAAGTTGTTGCGACCATTTTAGCAGCCGATTAAACCAGAGAACTTAAAAACTCAAAAGATCGGTAACAAATTTACCGATCTTTTTTGGATATTAAAGTAACAAAATCAAAACCATAAAAAACCGAAACCTGAAAATTTAAAACCTCGCTAATAATAAACACTGAGTATACCAGCCTCAAAAGAGCTCACAGCAACATCGATTTACATCCCACAACTTGTGACAAAGGTTAACTATTGCTAGTCTGTATTGCATTCATAAAAAATCCCTAAGCGGCTTACACATGCCAAACGCCATTCAACAATTATTCAAGTTTAATTCCAGAGAATTGCAAATTGTCAGTTTGTCAGCTGCTTATTTCTTTTTACTGCTTTGCGCTTATTACATTTTAAGACCTATTAGAGAAACAATGGGAATTTCGCGAAGCGCTGACGATTTACCCTATTTATTTTTAGCAACAATGTTAGTGCTATTTTTTCTCGCCCCCGTTATTGGCGGGCTGGTTTCAAAATTTGAGCGGAGCCGCTTTATTCCTATTGTTTATCGCTTTATTTCGGTTAATTTAGTTGGTTTCTTTTTAGCATTGACATTTTTGTCTGAACAATTTCAGTTTTATGTTGGCATTACCTTTTATGTTTGGTTAAGTGTTATTAATATGCTGATTATTTCGCTCTTCTGGGGGTTTATGGCTGATGGAATTTCATTTAAAGACAGTCAGCGCTTATTTCCCAGCATTGCTATAGGCGGCACGATAGGTGCGATTTTTGGCGGTACTATCGCACAGCAGTTTGTTGACATTATTGGAAGTAATTACCTGTTTTTAATTTGTATATTTTTATTAGAACTCGCGGTAATCGTCATGAAAAAAATTGATTTAGCATTTAAAAATCAACCCTCAGAGATTACCATCAAACAACAGCTCAGCGTTCGATTTGCTGCACCTGCTTTCTCAGCCGACACTCAACCTCATTTTTTTAAACGTGCGCTAGCAGGTATACAATTTACATTATCTTCGCCATATATTTTAGCCATCGCCGGTTACATCTTTTTTTATGGTTTAACATCAACATTTTTATACTTTCAACAAGGTCAATTGATTGCTGCCGAAACATCAAATAGTTCTCAAAGAACACAGTTATTTGCCTATATCGATATCTGGGCAAATATTTTAACTTTAGCATTTCAATTATTTATCTCTCGCCAATTATTATTAAAATTTGGTGTTGGTATTATTTTAGTTGGACTGCCATTACTGACCTTAGGCGGCTTTATCACTCTAGCTATTTTACCAACGTTATCCGTATTAATTATCTTTCAAACGCTAAGGCGTTCACTAAACTATGGTTTGTTTAAACCAGCAAGAGAGACATTATTTACTTTAATTCCTCAGGAACAAAAATATAAAGCCAAGAGTTTTGTCGATAGTTTTGTTTATCGGGGAGGGGATGCAATTGGTGCATCTATTCAAAAACTATTAACCTTTTTTCATTTAGGTGTCGCATCAATTGCCATGTTGATTGTCCCTATTGCGCTTATCTGGTCGATACTTGCCTTATATTTAGGTAAGCAGGTAAAAACTAAAAAAAGCGATAACAACGCGACAAAAGATAGCGTAATTAATTAGCGCAGCAAGGTAAACATTGATTAACCAAGAGAGTTTTGTTTCGCAAAAACCGGATTTGCATACATAGTTAATAACCAGCGTTTTTGTGCTTCATCTAAATCTTTTAGGCGCTCATAGAAAAAACTGGTCAACGACTTTCCATCTTCATTCGATGAGCTCTCCCCCACTAACTGCGCATGTGCTTGCAGATTTGTTTCAAACAGATGGTAGTTATCAATAATTTGTTGATCAATAGCATTTGCCAAGGCTTTTGAATCCTCAAAATCACCAACAACAGGCTGCCCAAACTCAATATGAATACGACCTTTGTAACCTAAAATACCATTTTTGATGCTGCCAATATCTTCGTGCTCTTGTTTTTGATAACTGCCAGTAGTTTCAATAATAGCTAGTTCATTGGCTTTATCTTTATCACAAGGATCAAATTCATAAGCAATAGAAACCGGTACTATATTAAGTTGCTCAACATACTCCCTAATTGAAAGTGTTTTAGGCTTATGTAATAACAACATTGAAATTAACGCCGAATTAGTTTTATCAACACCATCTTTAGCACGCCCCTCGCGTTGCGCAATCCAGATATGCTGCTGCTTATTAGTAAGCGTATGATGAATATACTCAGAAAGCTCTTTGGATGCATTAAAAATAGCACGCTTACCCACTTGTCCTCGTTTAACAATAAAGCATTTGTTCAAACGCATTAAATCGGCAATCCAATCCTTCGACATCAAATTACTGCCAATAGCTATTTCAGCCGTGTTGGCTCCGGCTTCAAACAAAGCAATATTAACCAAAGCGGGATCCAGCGCGATATCACGGTGATTACTAATAAAGAGTGTTGGTCGATTTAAATTAAGTTTATCGAGTCCTTGATAAGTAAAACCATCGCAACTTTGTTTCAGCATACGATAAGCGTAACGAGCAACCTCTTTTTGAATCGCTTCAATAGAGTTAAGTTTTCTGGATTTAAATGAAAGTAATAGTCTGACCAGCAAATGGCTGATACCAGGTGCAAAACGATTGAAACCAGGCATTAAAAAATGACTTAGCATCGACTGTAACTCTACATTACGAATCAAAGCATCAATCACCTGAGCGACTTCATCATTTTTGAAAGGTCTTATATCATCAAACATATCGTATCTGGAATATTGGTTTGTAACAGTAATTCACACATCCTGCCAGTTATTGGTTTTTTTATACGCAACCAGCTTTCAGGGCGGGTGATTTTAGCAACAATTGATGAAACTTTTCAAATTTTAAGTTTTATAATAATTTTTAATTAAAACCATTCCTATTAATTACTAAAGAGGCTGTCGCCGCAACAACCAGTATTGCGCCTTGGTCACAGGTTCAAAAAAATCGCCAACAGTTTGATAACCTAAACGAAAATAAAAGGTTAAATTGCGTTTGGTAAAGGTTTCAAGGTAAGTAGCAATCCCCGCTTTGTCAGTTTGTTGTAGAATATTCTCAATTAACCCCGGCCCCAGCCCTTGACCCTGATAATCAGGCAAAATACCAATAATCGATAAATACCAATCACTTTTTGCAACCAATGGCTGAGCATTGTCACTCATATTGTTGCAAATATCACTATAAACCTGTTGAGCAGCTTGCCCCAGAAATTCGTGAATAAACGATATTTTCTCTACTTTTTTCTGCTCGCTCAGCTCATCTGGAATGGGTTTAGACCAAACAGATACGCCATAATGTTGGTTTTTTGGAATATAGCATGCACCATACTTTTGTGCTTCTGAAATAGAAAAATCCATATAAGCCAGCATAGCTTGTTTTTTTTGTTTTGCATCACCTTCAATACTCTCTTGTAAAGTTACATAAAAAGCATCTTTGCTGAGAGCTCGATACAAAGCCTGAGAGAGATCTGGAAACTTCAGTTGATAATCTAACATAAATGATTCTCAATTTATTATGGTTTTATTAATGGACGCTTAAAGATCATTAAAATAACGAACCATTTTCTGACGCATATTGTCATCGGGTAAACGGCCATACATTGCCTGCATATTATCTCGCATATGATGAACTTTAGATGTTGCAGGAATAACACAAGTAACCGCAGGATGAGAAATTATATATTTTAAAAAAAACTGCCCCCAACTATGACAATCAATTTCTTTTGCCCAAGTTGGTAACGGTTTATTTTTCACCAATTTAAACAAGCGGCCTTTTTCATATGGCATATTGACAATAACTCCCATCTTTCGTTCAAGTGCCAATGGTAAAAGTCGTTCCTCGGCATCACGCACTTTAATATTATAATTAAGTTGAATGAAGTCTAGTTGATGTTGGCGCATAACTTTTTCAAAATCACTATATTGACTAATACGCGAGGTCGTTATGCCAATATAGCGAATTATTTGTCGCTGCTTAAGTTCCATTAACGTAGGCAAATGAATTTGCCAGTCTCGTAAATTATGAATCTGCATCAAATCCATTGTCGCTTTATCCGCCCGCATTTTTCCCATGAGTGAAGCGGAATGATTAATAGAGTCGAAACCAGATTGTTTACCGTAAGTCCATACTTTACTCGCAGCAAACCACTTTGGGCGCGGAGAAATAGTCCGAATTAACTCGCCAATTACCGCTTCGGAGTGACCGTACATGGGAGAAGAATCAATAAATTGACCGCCCAATGAAAAAAAAGTTTTGAGCACTTCTAATAAATTATTTTTTTGAATAACATCATGCTCAACATTAAACGTTTGATAAGATCCCATTCCCACAGCGGGAATAATGCTTGTCGGATCCCTTGGAATTTTTCGCTGAATTAGAGCTGACGATTGACTTGAAGTAGCCCATATAGGCATAGCTCCCAGTATAGGAAGCGAAGACAAGAAATGCAGAACAGATCTTCTACCAGCCATAATTTTCCTCCGTTTCACTTGCCTTTGTTTGGTCGCTGTTTAAATAGCCAGCTTTATTTTACCTACTTTTACAGGTTTTATGACATAATTTTTACAGCAAATACCCTATTAAATGTAGTATTTTTAGTAACAAACTATAAACTTAATTTTCTTTGTCAGTAAGTTTCAATAAAAAAACAAATAAAGAAAATAACAGTGCAAACTAAATGGTTTTAAATGAAATGATTTGCGGAAGTTGAGAAAATCAAATGAGGGAGAGAGAACACCTCTATAAAAGAGGTGTTGTCCAATAAATTATACGGTAGTGATATTTTCAGCCTGTGGGCCTTTTTGTCCATCAGTAACGGAAAATTCTACTTTCTGGCCTTCTTTCAATGTTTTGAACCCTGAGCCATTAATTGCGCTAAAGTGAGCGAAAACATCCGGACCATTTTCCTGAGAAATAAATCCATAACCTTTTGATTCATTGAACCACTTTACAGTGCCTGTAACAGTCGACATAACAAAATTCCTATCTTTCTTAAATAACTTGCCTAGAGAGTGATAAATAAATTAATAATTAATTAATTAAGGCGTCTTGCTGGAAGTTGGTGTTACTGAAGAGTACAGGACGAAACAATAAAGGTAGAACTTCGGGCTTCGTAATTGATCTCTGAGTAAGCGGATCAACTTCAAACAATTCAAAGTATACTCCATATAATCGGCTTTTCCAGAAAAATTATCTTTTTTAAATCTATTTTTTTTGTCTGATTAATTAAATCTTTTTTTCTGAGGAATGGTGCACAAAGTTGATAGCTTTTTTAAATTATTCATCGAAAAATAGATAAATTTAACCCCTAAAAAATATGGGTATGAGTTAATTGCTTTACATATAATTAAAACCATTACTACAATTAGGGAAATTTATAATTAAACGAGATTTTTTATGTCAAAGGTCTTACAACAATTACTAGAACTTTTAACACTTGAAGTGATCGAGCAAGGTTTATATCGCGGTAACAGTCAAGACATTGCCTTAGGTCATGTTTTTGGTGGGCAGGTCATCGGACAAGCCTTGGCGGCTGCAAAGTTAACCATTGATCCGTTGCGTGTTGTGCATTCATTCCATAGTTACTTTTTAAGACCAGGCGATGCAACCAAGCCCATTGTTTACGATGTTGAAAATGTTCGCGATGGTCAAAGTATTTCGACTCGGCGAATCAAAGCTATTCAAAATGGTAAACCAATATTTTTCATGACCGCTTCATTTCATCATGCAGAAAATAGCTTTGATCATCAGTCAACGATGCCACAAATCGAATTGCCCGATGCACTTCAGTCAGAACAAGAAATTTTTCAACAATATGAAAATAAAATCCCTAAAAAAATTCGTGATATTGTCCTTTGCGAAAAGCCAATTGAAATCAGGCCAGTAGAATTTTTTAATCCACTTGCGCCAGATAAAACAAAACCCCATCGGCACATTTGGATGAAAGCCAATGGAGAACTCCCTGATGATCTTCGCGTGCATAAATATCTATTAGCTTATGCTTCTGACTTTGCTTTTTTACCAGTAGCAGGACAACCACATCAAGTTTCATTTATGCTACCGCAATTTCAAATGGCAACGATTGATCACAGCATGTGGTTTCATCGTGAATTTCGCTTTGATGAGTGGTTGCTTCATGTTATCGAAAGCCCTTCAGCAAGCCATGACAGAGGATTTGTTAGAGGTCAGTTTTTCGATTTGCAAGGCCGACTGGTCGCCAGTACCGCGCAAGAAGGCGTCATGCGTAAACGCACCCAGCCTTAAAAACGGTAATATTCACCTATTAAAATCACTAAATAATAACAATTATCATTTGCATTTAAAGAAACATATGTATATCATTACCTTAAGTTAGTCAGCAGGCAGAGAGTCATGGGATACCAAATTGAAGCTTTTCTAAATGATGGTAAACCGTCGCTGAAAATTTATGACTCAAAGCGAGAACTTTTATATTTATCGTGGACTTATCATGAAACGCCCGATGAACACCAGTTACCGCAAGCAATTCATGAATTATTCAGAGATTTATTATTGCTCTCCTGCAAACAGGATATACATAATATTCAGCAATTTAATCTGACTCCTCGTCAAAGTGATAATAAGATCCGTCAGACAGTCTTATTATTCTAATCACTCTTGTTAGATGACTTGTTAAATGATTATGTATTAAATCATAGCCACCGTTGACCCCATCCTAGAAGGTTATGATTTTCAGGCCCGGCTCCCCCGCCGGGTCTTCTTTTTGATTTAAGCCTTTTTGATTTAAGCCACAACAAATTTAATGCAATGACTTATTTGAAATATGATGCTCAATTAACATTGCGAATTGCTCAATGGTGCAAGTTAAATCGACTTGCGCTAAATTTCCATGAACATCATCTTTCCACTGACAAAAGTATCCCAACTCATTCGACGCTGATGGTGCCAGTTCAAAAGTAAAATAGTGAATTTCTGGAATTTCATCGGTAATTGGCTTACCGACTTCCCATAAACAGACAATACCAATAAATTTGCACTCGGTTGAATGCCTCGGTGCCGGCATTTCAAGTAAAACTAATGGAAAGTTATCAACTTTTAGCAAACGAATCTTGATGTCTTCCGCTGAAAACACCGTTAAATCTTCTGGATAGTTTCTTTCAACCTGGCGAATAAGATCCGTTAAAAACTCATTTTTTTCTTCAGAAGCAAGGAGTGCAAAAATATAGTGTGGATTACGCAGGCAAACCTGCCGCAAGGCGATATGTGCAAAGGCATAATGCCGTTTTCGCGGAGAATCATGTTGCTCAAAATTCTGCTCTTTTTTTGACATCGAAAAAATCCAATTGAAATTAACCAAAAACCATCCCAACGCTACTGACACCACGTTGTCAGTAGGAGAGTTTTATTATACCAGCTCTGTTAAAAGAAAACGTTATCCAATTTATTCAAGAGGAAGAAAGATGAAACATCAAGTAACTTGGGTTGAAATTCCAGCAACCGATATGACCAGAGCCATGCAATTTTATCAACAAATACTGGGCTTTAAGTTTGTCCGAGAGGATGTATGCAGCTATGATTTTGCTATGATTTGCGCAGAAGATAAGGCGATTACCGGTGCACTTGTAGTTGGCGAAAATTACCACCCCCGCGATGATGGCCCTGTTATTTACTTAAATGGTGGTGAAGACTTAGCGGTTCCTTTAGCTAAAATAGCAGAACTCGGTAATCAAATTATTATTCCAAAAACGGCAATTAAAGAGGGGGCAAACAGTTACTTCGCTCAATTTATCGACAGCGAAGGCAACCGAATCGGATTGTATTCGCAGCAATAATTTCTCTCTTCCAGCTTATTGAAATCCATTCGCTAAACTTCAAAAGATCTCAGCTTTACACTTGAGGTTTAGCACTTTATATTAAATAGTCGTCCCTGAAAAACAGCTTAACACTCTGAAATTTAATAAAAAATCTCTAATTAATAACTCACTTTTCGACCAGAAATGTTAAAATACGCCATCACTTCCTGGT
>NZ_JBFDAH010000048.1:0-9922 GCF_040719265.1 Aliikangiella maris
GTATCAACTAAAAGCACTCTTGCTTCGCAATCATATTCACTACGATGGTAAGGCTAACTGGTCGGTTAAGCATATGCGTTGGTTAACTGATATGGTGCTGCCTCACCCTGCACAGCAAATTGTTTTGCAGGAAATGATTCAAACCGTCACTGAGCGAATAGCCAGACTGGAAAGACTGGACAACGAGTTAGTTCACCAAGTGAAACGCTGGCGCTATTATCCTGTTGTTAAAGCGATTCAAGCCATGCGCGGTGTTCGTTTATTGGTTGCTGCGGGTGTCATCGCCGAGCTGGGTGATTTAACCCGATTCGACCACCCGAGAAAATTAATGAGTTATGTCGGGTTAGTTCCGGGCGAACACTCCAGCGGCGGCAGACGAAAAGTCGGCAGTATTACCAAGTGCGGTAATGGTCGAGCAAGACGATTACTCACCGAGGGGGCGCATTGTTATCGCTACCCAGCCAATATCTCTCATGACCTACAAATTCGTCAAGAAGGCTTGAGCAAAACCATTATCGATATTGCCTGGAAGGCACAGCTTCGATTGTGTAAACGTTATCAACGATTGATGAAACGAGGTAAACATTACAACGTGGTGATTACTGCCATTGCTCGAGAAATGATTGCGTACATTTGGGCCATTACACGAGAAGTTGTTATCTCTCCTGTTAATCCCAAACAACGACTCTCTCGTGTACCAGCATGATTAAAAGTTTTGGATTCAATTGCAGATTAAACCACGGTAGGTGGTGTAATCTCCGACGGCGTTAGGATGGCTGATGATGAAAATTAATTAGACCCACGAGCATAGACTGAAGACAGGCACCACGACGAAATAAGTAAGGTAGGTTAATCGCTTGGCGATAAAATCCACGGATACCAGCATGAGAACCGTCGAAAGTTACTGGCTTTAATCTGTGATTGAATTCATCCAACTTTTTAGATTGCGGCACTTTGAAAAAATAGGGTGGGGATTTGTACGTTTTAATTGACAAAGGGAGTCATACCAACGCCGCGCTCTGCGGCTGGTTTGGAGCGCAGCGGAAAACCAGTCCGACAGCAGCGCTTTGTTAGGGCTTGATTGATCAAGACTCTGATCGAATATAACCGTCTTCATATAGCTTTTCTTTGACCAAATTATAATATACTTCAGGTATCTCAGGCGTGACTTCATAAAGCTCTTCAAGCCGCTCATTTCTGTACCAAAATGAACCATCAGCGATATAACACTGGAATCTGACACTTGAAAAGGAATTTGTTCTCGCGGGCTTTTTTACAGAATTGAAATGAGGTGTGACTGGCAAAAACATATAACCAACTACCAAAGGTAGATTTTTGCTTGTTTCTAGCAAAACCTTAAATGCTTTTTGAGAGTGAAAGTGTGTGTCAACAACCTCTATAGCGATGAAAGGTGATTTATCAGTTAGAGATAGGTTTTTTTCATCCCTGCCAAATATGTCGAAAACAACATATTTTCCGTATACAAGACCGAATTTTACCTCTTTTTCCCATTTATAGTTTCTGATTTTTACTAGAGGCTCGAATCCTTTGTCATGTTTGTCCCATGGACGCTCATAGTACCCTAAATTGTGTTTCTCATACTTATTTAGAAAAGCACATATCATTCTTTGCTGATTACTATGCTCTTCACTCTCCTTGATCCCTGCCTGCAAGTCAGTTCTTATAGGCTTTTTTTCGAAAAAATGAGGTGTTTTGGGGTGGTTCCTAATCCCTAACTGGAAAAAGCCTTGTGGCTTTTCCCTTAGATCTCTCTCACGTAAATCCGCTCTTCGTTCTTCATTAGTCAGCTCTAAATAGGAAACACGTTCCCATTCATTCTGATCATTTAAATATGAAGCCTCTTCGTATTTCGGCAATTTTCTCTCCTAGCCCTAACGCCTCAAGAACCGGTGCAGCTTGCTGCATCCGCGTTACTTGACTTGTTAGCTGCGGTTTCAATGTTTGCTAGACGATAGAAGAATGCAACGTACAACAAACTTAATTCGCGTAGAGCTTTGTATATAGGCTCAACGTGTTCTTTGCCTGAACAAGTACCGGAAACGTCAACTAGTGCTAGTACTTCTGTAATCTTGTTATCCAGTTTAACTGCAAGCTCGTAGCAGTTATGATCTTTTAAGGATTGGCAAATCGCAATTGCCTCGGCCAAAACTACTTTTCTACTCTCAAATGTTAATGAGTTATAGTCATCCGCGAAGTATTTAGCCAAGTCAACTTTAATTTCTTCACTTCTTTTTTTGCTAGAAACTGTTCCACAATAAACATTTAAAATTGCTGTTACTTTTGCGAATAAAGGACTATAAATTTCCTGCAACTTTAATATTGCGGAATTCTTCGATTTTGAATTTTCCATCGAAATAATAGATTGCTGTTGAAGTTTGGCAATTTCTAGATCTTTTTCTTTAGTAATTTCAGCGAGCCGCTTTGATTGAATAAACGCAAATAACATACCAGCCACTGAAACAAAATATGGACCAATAGCCTTTACTAGCTCGATAAGATTTATGGATTGCTCTGTATTAGACATGAAAACTCCATGAGCAGCTAACGCAAAAAGCATGTGTGCGTATTTTGCATCACCTGCCTTGACTGGTTAAATTTTTATCTAAGTGAAAATACTGAAAGCTTATGAGAGTTCTTATGGGGCCAACCAGACTTACACTCCCCACCTCCGAGAGCATAAACTTCTCTCTCCGCAGCTTTTGCCGTAATAGCCAAAGATAAAATAGCCTTATCAAAATCTAGCTTTGGATCTAACCAAAAACTATTACTATTACCACAACCAGAATTGCCTGTACCATCCTTTAATATAACAAGAATTATACCTCCATCTGCTTTAATAGATGCTACTTTACCTACATAGTCGTTTGCTGCATAAGACAAACTAGGAAGCAACATAATTAAAACAAGTATTCCTTTGTAAAACATAGCAATTACCTTTTTGTTAATTTAACGCGTAGCTAACCTGAAAAATTGCGAGCTACTTAGCGAGTAATTTATCGGGTTGAGCGCCTGGTTACGTTTTAACTTTCATCCGTAATGCTTAAAATTGTGATAGGGCGAAAATTACTATTGCCACACCAGCTAGGAATCGGGTCACCAGGGAAAACATTACCCGTTTTCTTTCCAGATGCCAGTAGCGTCATTGCAATCGTTAAAAAATGATTGAATTTCAGTTCCCCAACTTGAGATTTATCAACTAAATACCAATTTCCACTATCCATTTTTATCGCGAAATCTTCCCCACAATAAAAGATCTGTTTTACTTTTTCTCCGCTTTCGGCAATTGAAAATGACGACAAAGTTGCCAACAGAATTCCAACTAATAGTTTTTTTAACACTTAAATACTCCTTTGATTATATAAACGTAACGCCCGCGATAACCGGCGCGAGGTACGAGCGTCCGGCGCCACAGGCGCGTAGTTAATTGCCTTGTTAGGTGTTTATTCATATTTTTGCCAAATGGCCTCTACGTTCTTATATTGAGAGGGCAACTTTTCTTTAGCTTCAGATATAGAGTTGTAATCAGAGTCTTGCACCGACTGCCATTCTGAGTCACAGCTAATACGATAGATTTTGTCGCTGCCCGAATAACGGCAAATAGCCAAGCCAAATATTTCTGCTGCTACTTCTCCAGACTCAAAGCAAACAACACCGAATGGTTCGCTAACTGACCAAGCCCATTCGATAACTTTTGCTCCGTCAATTTCCTTTGGTGGTTTGCTCATGACTCTCCTGACACATAACGACCTAGCTGAGGGGCGGGCGATAGCACGTCCCTCTCTAGTGCCTTGTTAGATTTAGTTTGTGCAGTCATTTAACATACTTTGATATTGGTTAATTTCAGATGTTATTCGTTTCAAATAAACCACTGTGAGAAGACCCACGACAATAGCTGTTACTGTCCAAGTACAATCTATGTTTCGCCCCATACAACACCCAACGACTAACCAAGCCATGAAAGGAGATAAAAAGCCATTATCAACCCTTACATAATAAAAAGAGTTTAAGTTACTTATCCGTTCTAAGCAGTATTCAATTGTTTTCCCTTTCTTATCGTAATCAAACTTTGGTATTTTATCCTTGTCGGGAAAATCATTATATTCACTCCAGATTTTCGATACACCCCAGTTCTTAATCAATACTGAAAACTGGTGGATTATGACTCCTGTTGGCATAGCAACAGCTAACCCAGCAATAATTTTTATGGACTCTAAATTCGCTATCAAAAGTGTAATTAATTCATTCAAGTTATTCGCATCTTTTCCAAAGAAGAAGATCACAAGCCATAATATGAATACTGTTCCCGATATTTGATATCTCAAAAATTGTTTCATAATACTCCCTTGAAATCTAACGCCTGCGCTCACAGGTAAATTGCGAGCGCAGCGAGAAATTTATCCTTGTGCAGCGCATTGTTAAATTTATATACTTCCACATACTGTTACAAGCCATATTAAAGATCCTTGATCAGCTCCCAGATTCCGCTTGAGTTTACCGATAAAACAAATAAGCGAATATTAAAGTAATCTCCACCTTCTAAATGGTCATGTACAACAATGAAGACATCTTCAATGCCATCGTTGTTGCTATCCCCGAACCCCAAAATTTCAACCTCTTGATATCCCTCATCATGGAAGTAAGTTGATTTTGTTTTCGAATAAACATCTACTTTAGTTATAGGTGTAACATCTGCCCAAGTCCTTAGTTCGGCGTCACGAGCAATTCGCATTGATTCCTTTGTCGATATTTGCAATGCGAATATTTTAGGCCAAAGCTTTGGAGTTTCATTATTAAGAATGGTATTGGGCAAATAACTCTCTTTGGAATTTTGTGCATTTATTAAAAGCTGTGTCGCTTCACACATTATTTTAAACTCAAGATAGGCATTCATCTCACCATCTCTTATCGTGCGAGTTGTAGATTCTGCTTTATCAAAGTAATCGGCACAAGAAGAAAAAACAGACTCCCCAGATTTAGTATCCCTGACGTCGATATCTGCATACCAAGGAGCACTAATTAGCTCTGACAAATTACTAATATTATTTAATGAAACATCTGATGACGCTAACATAGAAGGCAGTGTAAACCCCGAGCTCCAGCTAACAGGAATACTCTTCGTCTTTCCATTTGATTCATTGCTGGCACAACTTGTAAATCCAATAGAACAAAGAAAAATAACCGAAATACGCGTAAACTTGAACAATGAATATTTCATAGTATCTCCAAGACTTATGGTTTAGCCGGATTTTTAACATTGGCCGCCGCTTTTTCAAATAAATCCTTCACGTATTTATTTCTTTCTGCTGAGATGGGTGACTTTCTGTTTGATTCCTTTGCGGCTTCGGACCAATCCTTCGCTTTCACTGCTTTTTTTAACCCTGACCATTTATTGTTCAAATCGGTCATTCCGACATTAAAAATAATGTCAAACAATGCCAACCTGACCTCAATTGGGTATGTCGTAAAATCAGGAAATATTCTTTTTAATTCGCTTTCAAAACTATCGATATGTTTATTAGTTAGTGTATTTATATCTAAATCTGACAGATTGAGCTTCGCCTGCTTTTTGTAGAAAGAAGCTAAACGATTTTTTGGTTGTTTTTTTACCGCCTCATAATCAGCCTTAATTTCATCCTTGGAGGCGGGCATATTATTACTCTTTTTAAAGTTTAACTTTTGTGCACTCGCTAGATCTTTGATTAGATGCCCAACCCCCACAGTAACATAGCCTTTCGAATCCAAATACATATAGTTAATTTTACCTTCATACTTTTCCATTTTTGTTCGTAAAGTAGCTTTCTCTGTTGCCGAAACCATTCGTCATCTCCTAATCTATTAGTACTGAATCGTGAACCTACTAAAATTTAACGCTTGCGTAATTCGAGAGGCGTGTTTTTTGCCGAATCGAAATTCACGCACTTGTTAGAAAATTCTAGTTCTTGAGATACATTGAACCATCACTCGTCAATTCATTGTAAGTACCACCATGCCAACCGTAGTTTGCGCATTGATGAGAGTAAATTCGCAATTTTTTGTTCCCCATAAATGCAGCCATTGAAATTGACAACAGTTTGTCATATTGTGGATGTTCTAAAGCAACATATATCGTGTTACCTACTGTACACTCTGAAGGGTTGCCAAAGTCACCTGTTATTTGAAATCCTTGCCCTCGTATTATTTCAATGTCAGCAACAGACGCAGTTTTAGTCNCATAAATCTCATTATTTCTCCAATTGTTTTTCTAACGCCTCAAACAGTAGTTCATCTACTGCTTTGCCTTGTTATGTTCATTGCAAGATATATTGCCGTTGTCCGACATTTCACAATCATCATATCCGAGATCGGAATATGACTGAAGCAATTGAAATATATCTTCTTTAAGTCTTAAATTAGACGATTTAGAAAGTTCACTTTCAAGCCATTTGAATATTTTGTCGGAGTCACTTAGCTCTAGCTTATAGTAAGGATCTAAATATTTATCTAAGCAAAGTAATATGGCTCTTTTCTCTTCCAGGCCATTGCTTTTATAGAATGAAAATATCGCATCCTTTCCAGACTCAACAACATCAATATGCTTTTGAGTGTATTGCACCAGGTCAACATTGCCACTCGCATAAGAGAATTGGAAAATAAAAAGAAGTAGATATATTAACTTACGCATTTGGCTCCTTTCGAAGATAACGCTTCGCTAACTCGAAATTTTGCGAGCGAGTTTGCGAGTAAATTTTCGAGTTCAGCGACTGGTTAAGTGCTCTCATTGCTCACCTTCAAATGAAAACTCTGTTCCATCGTACGCTACATATTCTTTAATTGATTCTTGCGCACTCTTACAGTGCAAACGTTGTAGCCACTCTAAAAAGTTCATTCGCTCCTTATTGTACGAAAAAACTATAGTAAAACAACCCTGTTTCGGAATATCAGATGCTACAACGTAGAAAAGATTTCCATTCTTGTGTTCAAAATCGGCGAATATTGGTGTTCCCAAATTCGAGACATAGCCGCGGCCTTCATTGATGAGTGTTTCGCGAGCCAGTACGCTAAAGTATTCTTTGAGTATTTTTGGTTCGGCCTTTTCTCTGGCCTCTAATCCAAAAGATAAAACAAGAATAATTATAAGTATGAGATGTTTCATTTTGGCCACTTAACGCCCGCATTTACGGCTGGTTAGGAGCGCAGCGGAAAACCAGTCCGCTAACATGCGCTTGTTAGAATTGCTGACTATTTCAATATCAATATTTCTACTTTTAATCATCGATAGTAAAGTGTTTTTTCATGTTGCCACTATTAAGCTTGCATAGTTGCTCAAATGATATGCAATTTTGCTTTGCTACAAAGTTAGTTTCTTCGGCTTCTTCAGGAAGCATGTATAGAACATCCAGAGGCAACATACTTCCTGCAGCTCTTATTTCTGACTTGAGCTGTGACAAAGCTATACCTGAGGGCCCAATTATAAGTATATCGAAGTCACTACCGACACCAGCTAGAGATGATCCAAACATGTAAGCGTGAAACTCAGACAAAGTTGGGCAGGACATCAATATGTGTTTTGCTACTTTAGATGCGTTCATTTACTAACTGCTTCGCATCAATTGTTTTAACTCTTCCCATTTCACTACTTCACACCCAAGCTCCAGCCCGGCATTTATTGCTTGCTGAGTTGGGCTTCCATTGGGATTTATATTCCAGGCAATATCAATTGGTCCAAATTGATCCCAAAAAGTTCGAATGGAATCTGCGGTAGGCTCGTACTCCATAATCATGCCAACACGGTAGCTTTTCCCATTTCTTAACGACATAGTAAAAACTCGGTCGTACTCTCGATTTAATTCGGTAATTGAGCCCATTTGCCTTATAAGCCTATATGAGAAAAAGTAGAGTTTATGTTCAGCGCTTATAAAATCACCGGTGTCGATAGCATCACTTAGCGAACCTGCATTACCCCATCCAATTTGGTTTTCTTGTGCATACATTATAGCGCCTCCTTCCCATATGCATTCCTTTCTATAGCCACAAAGAAAGTTCATGCTTGGAAAATCAGCATGATATTGAGCTACTAGCTCCCTCGTAATTCTGTATGATGCAGAGATGATTACAATTACTTCGCTTCCATCATGAAGCTCTATTCTAATAGCATCATCTCGGATGTGTTCCGCAGAAGTTAAACTTTTGTTTTTATGCAGATATTCAAGAGCGAATTTAATTTGCCACATCATGAAAAAATTCCGTCCATAGCCGCTGGGTAGCGGATTGCTTTTCCGGCAACACCACAAATATGTCGCGCCGCCAAACCTCTAACGTGCTCCTGATATCGAGCAAAAGTTTCTTGTTCATCAGGATTCATGTGACACTGATTTTTCTTAATAATTGCTTCGATGCGAAAATGGTTCGGAAGGATTACTCCTCGCATCCTATTTTCCCATGTCTTGGCTGCTTCAGATTCTGGGTTGTAATCGAAGCTATCCCCATCTACAGGGGCATATTCTTTCCATATAGCCTTGTTTTCAGCCATGAATGCAGCCACAGCCGCCCTAGCTTGATTACGATCCTCGTAAGTTTGGATTCCTTGACTGTGAGCCAGTGTTACTAAATGTTTACTTTTCCAACCTAGCAATGTACTCCTACTATAACCATCTGGCGCCTTATCGATGATTGTGTGACACGTTGGACACAGTAGTATGAGGTTTTCAAATGAATCTGCCTCAAATTCTTCCGTGGGTCGCTCTTCATGACGCGGCCCTTTTTCTCCATGAGGTATAACATGAGCCATTTCTGCAATATGTTTTTCACCGCCCATTTCGGCTGGGTAAAGCGGTTGAAGACAATCAGGGTTTTGACAATAACCTGCTGAATCAGAAAATAGCCGTAATTTGATTTCAGTTGATATTGCTTTACGTGATGCCATCAGGTACTTCTTCTTTTTTCATAAGTTCTTCTTTCGTTGGCACATAGAATTCTAACGCCCGCATTTGCGGCAAATTGGAGCGCAGCGGAAATTTGTCCGAAACATGCGCTTGTTAGGGCTTGCTCTTGACGCCGAATTGCTTCGCAAACTCGGGATCGATCCAAGCCGACTCTACCTGACCGGGCTCTAGTTCAACTTCTTCTGGAACAGAACACTTAGAAACAAAATCATCTACTGACCCAGAAAGAACTTCATTCTCTCCTGTTTCGTGGTCCCAGAAGCACACAGCCTCGTTAAGGAGAACGAAATAATTACCGCAATCATCCTCGGCTAGGACATGCGAAGTAACTAAGACTTCAGGAAACGGCTCCTTGGCTTTTCGGATTACGCCGCACTCAACGCCAGTTTCGCTTTTGAATACTTTACCAAATGCTCGATTCATATCTGAGCCCTAACGCTTGTTTAAATTGTGAGGCTGCTTTTTAGCCGAATCCATTTTCTAACCCTTGTTATGAGTACAATTGCGAAACCATTTCTGCTGAAAGAATATAAGCTCCAATAGATATTCCAAGAACAACAATTGAACCTAATGTGATCACCGAGCCCCGCTTTAATCCGTAAACTTTATACGAATATAGAGGTATGCCGACTGGAGCAATAAAAAAACACCAAAACGCGAGGCTATTTCTGCCCTTTTCACCGTTCTCTAAAGCGTGATAGTAACACCAGAAATAACAGAGTACTGCAAACGTAAATAAATGAATCACGTATGAGGCTTCTTGAATTCCCTTCACTGCCCAGAAATATCCGTCAGCAATTCCAGAAAGAGCGAATGAAATAATTATACAAACGAAAATAATCTGCGATTTCTTCATACTACTAGTAGCTCATAGACATAATGACTCCCTAGGAGTTTCAATTAAATTCAGTGCTAGCCCCCTATCGTGGGTTAGCTTTTCAGCCAGTGCCATAATATATGAGTCGTTAAACACCATATAA
>NZ_JBFDAH010000049.1:0-7923 GCF_040719265.1 Aliikangiella maris
CGATGCTATTTTCGTCTAGCTCTTCAATGTAATTAGTATAGTGACGAAGAGCGTCAAGCAATAAAGTCACTTCGGTATATGGCAGTTTTAAGTCTATTGTTTGCATAGTTAGCTCCTTAGTTTATTTTGATAGCATGTTCTCTAACTTTATCCATTAGCGCATGAAATTCGCTCAATTTCATTGTTCGCTCTGGAGCTAGCATATAGTGCGTTTCATAATTTGGCCGCTTGTCAATTACAAACTTGACGCCTGGCGGCAGTGGTGTCCCTTTGCGAATTTTCCAAGTATTTTTCTTTCCTTGTGGCAGCGATGAAAATGCGCTAATTCCATTTCCATCTGCGATTATATATTTGATACCTGCGCGATCCTGAATTTTCGCATCTTTATTTGGTCTGATGTTATCAAAACGCGGTGATTTAGAGTTGCCAAACCTATAACCGCAGCACTTCCTAAAGACAAAATTATTAACAAATATATTCTTGAGATGATTTTCATAATTGTGATTTAACGTTAAGCTAACTCGGAATATTACGAGCGAGTCAGCGAGTAATTTTTCGAGTTGAGCGCTTTGTTAAAACTAAATTAACATGGGCCATCTTTTGTGCAAATCTTCCTTAAAGATTCTGAATTAGGAGACATACCAGAATTACAAGTTCCATCACCGACCAAGCGCAACTCTTTTCCCGAATGATATGCAGCCAAAACTGAAGATACAACTAATTTACCAAAAGCAGTATTTGTGTCGACAACAAAACGATTTGTGTGATTGCATGATGCCGTGTTAGAAATAACCACATCAGGCGTGATATAGAATCCACCAGAATTACTTAGAACGTAGCCTTTGATTTTGCTATTTGATGTGCCTTCAGCAAGTACCATAGTTGGTAGCATGAATAATTTGATTAAGATTAAACACTTTCTCATTATTTTTTCCTGTTTTAACGCTTAAATCAAGCGCCGCCATAGGCGGTCACTTGGGTTTTTTTGTTAGAGCAGCTTACCCTATTAGATGCTCATACCCTAGCTCTTCTATGTAGTCCTCTATCACATCACAAATTTTTTCAGCATCTGTGGTGTGAATTGGTTGTTGTAAAACAACGATATTATCTTTGGAGTCTTCTGCAATTTTATCACTCATTAGATTTAGAAATGCTATGACTTCTTTAGCTTCTTGTTCAGAATCAATTGACTGCTTTTCGAGAATTTCTAGGACACTTTTATTTTCAAGGTTTGACGCATAGTAAGACATTATGTCTTTTATTGGTTGATGTATATTCTTCATGGAGCAACCCTCATTCTTCCAATTTTTTCCAGTTTTCGTGCCACAATTTCTAGTTTTCTTATAAGTTCTGGGACACTTATTCTTTTGGTGACTGTTAGGCTGGCAGTCCCAGACGGTCATGTACGACTTTAAGCCCGTCTATCAGTAACATCGACTCATCAATTGCATAAATATCCACCTCAGTATGGAATCTCGCTTTTGATTTTATAAGCTTTTTAAATTTTTTCATGTTGGTAGCAAAAGAAAGTCCTACATCTCTACTGGCTTCTACGTACTCCATATCACTAGAAAATTTAAAATCAACTTCCCGCACATTATCGTTAGTAAGCGTTGCATGTGATCTTGGATCGACAACCCTAATCAACTTTTTTAACTCAGTGATTTGTTCTCTAACATCATCAATTTGAATTAACTCCATATTCTCTCCTATGAATTACGGTTATTACGATTTGGCTCTAACGCCCGCCTAACACGCAATGTGTTGGCATGGCTTTTTGCGTCGTTTGCCAAAACCATGACAACTTAACATTGTCGGAGTTTAGGCGCTTGTTAGTTGTTTTACTCCCAAAAATTTACATTTTTAGACTCTGGAAAGTCTGGTCTTTGAGGGTTCACAACGCAAAAACGATGCCCCGTCGGTACCTCCATAACGACCCACCTTTCAAAGACTTCGAATATTTTTGCACCTAGCGCTGACAGTCTTTTAACCTCGGCAGATACATCGTCAGTTTCAATATCGAGATGTACACGACTATCGTGATCCACTTTCTGTATCAATATTCGAGGTTGATCATCTGGCACTTCCAAATGTGAGTATCGATCTGACCACGATTCGCTTGATCGGACACAATTTAATCCTAATGCTTTTTCCCAAAACTTATTTGCCTCTTCAATATCTTCAACTTTACTATCAATAACTAAAGCTGCAAGTCTACTCTTGTGCATTGTTCCTCCTAAACAACTAACGCCGCGCTCAGGGGAAAAACGGAGCGGAGCAAATTTGTGGTAAAGTGAACGCAGCGAACCACAAATTTGTGGAGCGTAGTTTTTTCCCTTGCAGCGCCTTGTTATGCGCAACTCACTTTCATCGGTTTTCATGTATGCAAACTTGCCAATCCCTAATGTAAGGAATCAATGAATTGAAGCTGAATTTATTACCATCACATAATGAAAACAGAACATTGCTGAGCTTGTACCAATCAGTATCAGCAACGTCGGTAACTTGGCTATAGGTTTTAAGTCCTTGCTTATGTAAGCCTGCCACACCCACCCATTCAGCCTCATGCTTCCAGTAATTTGCACAATCATTAATTATGCTGATGATTGATTGCTCTGAGGAATGAATTGGCCCTAATCTATAAGCATCGCCTTTACTCACGCCTGTAGCTATTAGGCTTTCAACTAAATACTGCTGTATCGCCACAAAGCCTATCCCGATGAAATATTCCCCTCTATCACATAAGCCATCCGAGTCAGGATCAATTGAATTTGAAATGAGTTCATTGATTGAATTCAACTTTTGATCAATCATCTCAAGAAACTCACACAAAATAGCAAGCTCAGTATCCATGAGTCCATCTTTAGAAACCAAGATCAATGCTCATTCTCCAAAATCGCATAACGCCAAATTGTATTGTGCGCTTTCCACATCAACCACCAATTTCTTGTTAATTTCTATGGCATAAGCATAAAGCTTTTTGCTAATGGATAGTCATTAGAGCATCCGTCAACATAAAACTTAATTGTTTTAGAGGATGACATTGCATACATCATTGCAGACATCGCACGATCGGCTAACTTAGGGTTAACAAATGCTACAAATTGTTTTTTTGAACAAGTCACAGAGTTCGATAGAGGAAATTCTGACTTGTGTTTAACATAGACTCCTTCTTCCGCAAAAGAATGCACTCCTGAATCAATTACTTCTAGTTGCATTAAGTCTGCTGGAGCTAAAGTCACCCACTCCGCAGCTTCAAGCTTCCCAATAATAATTACTAAAAACATAAATATATATTTTTTCATACGCTTCCTTTTTGAATTAACGCTGAGTGCAGCGGCAGTTTGTGGAGTGGCGTTTGTGCTAGCATAGCGGCGAGCACAAGGGAGCCACGTAACAAACTGTCCGACTGGCACGACTTGTTAGCTTTTTACATTGATTTCATATCATCGATATACGCTTTCTCGAATTGCGGCCAGTCATAAAGCGCCTCTGGATTAAAATCCTGGCCGTCAGGCCACTCAAGATTACCACCATCATTTAATTTTACTTTTTTGAAATATTCTACGTCTTTGAGGTTTGCCATCCATCCTTTGCCAATGACAGGCTCGAAATTGATTGTTTGACGTTTACCATCTACAAAAACCAATTCAATTGTGTAATCGCCGATAATTTTAAAACTCTTTACGACCCATTTTTCTAAGTTTGACATAATAAAATCCTTATCTAAGAGGTTCGATTTTAAAGAAGGAAGGTGTGCTAGACGGAATATTTAATTTGTTCCAGTTTGAATTTAGCTCTGTTTTTCTCAGCTCTATCCATGCTTCTACGAGTTTTTTCTCTTTTCTTGGAAAGTTACCCTCCATTAACTCAGCAGTTGCAATGCTAAACACTGCTTTTTT
This sequence comes from Aliikangiella maris, assembly GCF_040719265.1. Lineage (NCBI taxonomy): Bacteria > Pseudomonadati > Pseudomonadota > Gammaproteobacteria > Oceanospirillales > Pleioneaceae > Aliikangiella > Aliikangiella maris. Next base: position 3,903 of record NZ_JBFDAH010000049.1, read on the forward strand.
CCCAGCGTAATCAGCGTGTATGTGAGGATAGTGATGCCTTCCCCCGACTTCTCGATACATATAAATAATGATCCCTAAAAATCTACATATCTCTGGCATATTTCACTCCTATGATGATTTTTGAATTGAAAGCTAACGCCAACCGCAGAAGTGCGCTGTTCAGCATCTGCTGCCGGTTATGGTTAACTACCTAATATAAGAAAAAACGAACATTCGCAGATTTCCAATCTCCCCAAGCATTGCAGCTTGCAGGAACGTCATCGCCATCCAACCAAACGCTTCCCATTTCTGCTTTGGTTGATTTGGCATGCATTAACATCGACAACATCGATTTACATGTCTCTGCGCTAGTTTTATAACCACCACCAGGAATATTCCATTCTGAATTGGGACTACATATAAAAATTGCTTTATTCATGCTACTAAGTTTCAGCATTATTCTATCATTCGCGTGAATGCCAATTTTATCGACAGTTCCTGTACATTGAATTGTCGCCGCGAAGGAGCACGAAGAAAACATAAATAATATAATCGATATAATTTTTTGCATAATTGATCCATTTTAAAGTTAACGCCTTTGTCAGTTGCGTTTTGGTTGTAGAGGATTTTTGTGCAAAAATGGCCGTAGGTCATGCACAAAAAGGAGCTTAGACCAAAACGTCAACTGGACAAACTTGTTAAGCATTTTCTACTAATGCCTCGCAAAATACGGTGGCATCCCAATTCTTTCTATCTGAAACTTGACCGTCACCAATCTCGATTAATCGAAGCTCACCGTCAGAACGCCGAACAATATCTACCGAGTAAAACGGCATTTTATGACGTGCAGCGATTTCGCTGACAAGAAATGGAACGACCCCATTTGGAGAGTAAGGTTTTCCGTTGAACACAAAATAACGCACTTCGCTTTCGCCGATAAGCTCTTCAACTCTTCGCAGTGCGATACCGCCTTCAATTTCCCCGCGATGCTCTCTAATTAAGCCAACGATTTCCTTAATCTCTTGAGGAGAATTTGCGATTGAGCCTCTATCACTATAATTTGACTTAACAAAATCTTTTACGAAAAACTTACCCCACCCAGACTTTTCTGCTTCTGAAACTGCATCGTCTTCATTTTCAATGAAAATTGTTTCTGGAGTAAATTCCAATACTTCTTTGTACCACCCGGGCAAATGATGTGAGCTTATAAAGTTTTCAGTATTGGTGAGCATTTTCCCATCGTGCTTACTCACGAAATTTGAAAGCTTTTCATAAGATTCTGGATTCAACATCCAGCCACGATAAAGAATGACGTCTCCTTGGTCCAACCTTGGCTTTGGCCGAAACTCATCAAACTGTAAAGTGTCGTAATCAAACAGTGAGCAAGCAATTCCCTTTTCTTTGAGTTGCAAATACTCTTCGTGAAAATGGCCATCAGCTTCTTTTTCGTTTAATGGATTGTATGGAAATATTACTCTCATAGTTCTTTACGCTTAACGCCTTTAGCAACGGCGCAGCTTTGCTGCGTCCGATTGCCTAAACTTGTTACATGCTGGTGAGCTGTGGATCATGCCACACATCCTCGTACTCGCCAGCAACTAAAAATCTATAACCTGGAGGCAATGATAAATACTGCTCTACTTCAGGTAGATATTCCGATATATGACTAACGTGCAATGGTTTGAAAAAATCTTCGTCTTCAGACATTTCTTCCCCGCACCAAATATACCAGCCACATGTTCCATTCTCGGGGTTATGTCGCAAGCCATTAATTGGCATCTTGCCAATAGTTTCGATAGCTATACCTAGCTTTTCAACTTCTTTGGAGGGAAGCGGTATTGCATCGAATTTTTTACATATTTCCTTTTGGCTTGGCACAATATTTCCTAAGGCATGTAACGCCCCACTCACCGGGATATCGGGAGCGCAGCGAGTTATATTTCCGCGTGCAGTGGTTTGTTATACCTGAAATTCAAAAGCATCAACAAATTTTTGAACTTCAATTGGGTTTGTAGTTGAAGCATTATAATCCGGATCTTCCAAATAAGAATCATTAAGTTTTTCCGAAAGTAAATGCAGAAATTTTGTTATGTTTTCATCACTACAGAACGATAAAAAATCGACATTTTCTATATTTAGTTTTCTAAACAACCCTGCCAGTATCATTGAAATTGAAACTTGAAACTTATTACCCCTTTTTGAAACTCCATATATTTCTTTTGAAAATGGAAACTCAGTATGTCTAGCTATTGACTCAATAAAATTATTAAACCTAGAAAATTGATCAAACGTGTTTTTTGTTAAAGCCTCTAGATCATCATGCTCTGTCATTTCTAATCTTGACTTTTTCTCCATATAATATTCAGCATATTGAGGTGATTTATAGATTTTCTTAGGTTTTCCATCTTTATCTATGACCTCTTGACTAACCCCATCTTCAATAATACTTAGAATAACAAACACATTCTCCTGACAAGTTTTCTTTTGATACCTATCCTTGGAAATTGCGTATGCTTTTGAAAGTGAATCTTTTGGATTATCCATTAACTCTTTACAGAATTTATTAACAAACTCATTAACTTTCGAATCGTATACAGCGTGTCTAATATCTTGAGGCGTAAGAGGTTTCGTCCCCTTGTTATATCTGTTAAATATTTCCAGTTCAAAATCTTTACCGGGAAAGTCTCTAAAGGTAATTGTTGAAATATCCCTACTTTGAAGCGTATTTATATCATCAACATCAAGATCATCGAAAAACATATTGTTTTTATTATTCTCAATGCTTAGATCTGTAAGCTTAAATGAGTTTGAAAAGAAACGATGGAATGCTCTTAGCCTATGTTGGCCATCAACAACATTTAGTACCTGAACACCTTTGTATTTAAAACTTGCCAAAAATATTGGTGGAATTGGTATTCCAATTAACGCAGATTCTATCAGTGAGCTTTCATCTGAAACACTAGAGCGATATTCTCTTTGATAATCAGGGGAAATTATTATTGCATCATTAAATTTTACGATTTGTTGTTTTGTTAATTCATCTTCTTTTAGCTCTTGAAGCTCATACCCTAGCTGAACTCGCTCAAATACTGTCTGCCAAGTTAAACCTATCGTAGTAGGGTTTATTTTAAAGTCATGACTCATTTTATTTATCCTCTCGCACTAGATCTGCGATATCTTGCTGCATCAATATATCCTTTGCCACTGAGGTTAGCTCTGGATAAATATGGGTAAAACTGATCCCCATCGAATAAAGAGATGCCAGCAATTTCTTCTTACTCTCACCCTTGATGATAAGCTTTCGTAAAATTGAATCATCAAGGCTACTTTCTAGAGGTTTGTCATCGTCTTGGAATATAACAAAAAGACCTTTTTGCGCATTCACTCTCGAATTAATTTTCCTGCTCTGAACAACAAATGGGCCATCATATCCCTCACTATTTACAACAGCGTCACCAGATATGTTGATAATTTGCGATTGTTGTATAGATTTATTGTTCAATGCCGAGGGATTCAAGAAATAGACTACCGCATCATCATCACTTTCATCTTGAAATGATTTTTCAACCGCAAAAAGTAATGAAATAACATGCGATGTTGTAAAATCCATCAATTTCGTTGGTATTCCGTAATGCTGAGCATATAGCATCCATTCTATCTCATTTTTAATATCCCAAGGGGTATGCATGTACTGGTAGGAGTTTATTTTGAACTGATCTAAGAAATTTCTTATTACGCGTTTACTATATTTTCTATTTTTCGACTCATCTAGGCGCAATGCACTTGGTAAGAGAGAATAGTCTTTGGACTGCCCTCTAGAAAGTGAAAACTCACTAGGTAACTCCTCTACATAGCCCATATATTCACTAAGCTTACTTATTTTCATTATCTATCCATTTATTTTGATGCTTATTACTGCGCGCATATAGGTATAACGCCAGCATAACCGGTGTTTTTCGCAGAGCGACGAAGGAGCGGCGCGAAAAACATCCGTGTTAATGCATTTGTTAAATGGTTATTTATCACAGCTTCAAGACAAGTC
>NZ_JBFDAH010000005.1:0-285940 GCF_040719265.1 Aliikangiella maris
TTGGCATTACTTAGAAGATCGTATAAAAAAGTTAGGAAAAATACCTCAACTATGTGAATTCATAGTAAACTCACCGTAAAGTCTAAATGCCCCCACTTTTTGAGCAATTACGAATTATTGAGCCATCTATTACAACAGGAGCACAGAATGCTAGTGCTGCAATAGCAGGAAAGCTAGAGGTTAAAGCAAGGATTCTGCCACCACCACCAGCACCTGAAATTGATATTCAAGTCTGGTTTGAATCTTGGGCTGGTGATTTTTATGCGGATGTTAAAGTCTCTGGTGGAATTTATATATCTGGTGAATTTTCTACTACAGGAACAATTAAATCTTCTGTTAATAATTGTGAAGGGGAAGATTTTTGTTTAGATGCTACGTTGGAGCCTAAATTGGCGTTAGGTTTGTCTGGTGGAGTTAGTGGAGAATCTTGTTTTCTTATAGATTCTTTTTTTGAATTAGATGGATGTGGTGTGGTGTCGATCGGGTTAGCATTGAACAGCAGTGTCAGTGGTAAAGCAAGTTATAATTGCAAAACTGGGTTGGGTGGAACTGTTTGTTTTGATGGAGTCGATGTAGTAGGAAAATTAGAATTTACTGGTAAAGATGTCGATGGAGAAGATGTATATGGGTATAAATTTGAATATAAATTTTTAGATGGCGCATTTAAACAGTGTAGATAGGTATTTCTTATGAAAAAAGCAATAATAATATTTTTGGTAATTATTACTATAATATTGATTTTTTTGGTTGATTTTCTTGATGGAGTGAAGCAGGTGGAGCTGCCAATTGTTAAGGATGGAAAGCACATAGGGTCTGGAGTGTTTCTTGAATTTATTAATAACAAAAAAAGTGAAAGTGATGCCTGGAAAACTGTTGAGTCCTTTTTTGAATTGACAAAAAAAGGGAGTTTTAAAAAAGCATTTGAGAAACTAAATGTAGAACAAGAAAATATGACGTATGAGCAAATAAAAAATTCATTTTTAGATAGGTTTTATAATGCAGTTTCAATTGAAAAAATTGAAGGTGTAACATATGGAGAATTTGCTAATTTTATAGTGAAAATTGAGTTACTTAATGGAAAGTTAGTTAACTTTCATATTAAATTAGAAAAAATCAATAATGAATATTTAATAAACCAAGTCAACTCTAGAAACCCAATAAATAGCTTTGTAGGGATGTTTTTCAGGTCGGCTCAAAAAAATCAAAATTTTGAAGTGATTAATAAATTGAGTGTTTTTTCTGCTGATGATAAAGAAGAATTGGCAGAGGGAGTAAGTGTTTTTACTCGTAAGGGTGGGTTGTTCGATTTTAATATAGACAAAAAGCTTGGAGAAGCTGTTTTGAAAGTCGAAAAGGAAATTGAAGGTGAAGCTCGTTACTATATAAGCTCAAATGACTTAATGATTGTATATTTTGATATTTCAAAAAATGAAAATCGCGTTTATCTTAATAAGGGAAGAGATATGGAAGTTATATATTTCTTTTTTGAAAATGGAAAATATAGTTATGATTTAGATAAGAAAAAAATATTAGATGATTTGATTTTGTCAGAAAAGGTAGTTTCTTTATTAAGAGAACTATAGAAGTAAGAGTTTAAGGTGCAGTGATTAAATTGGCTGTTATTCAATATAAAGGTAGAAAATGAACATTAAAAGTATAGCTTTAATAATTATTGCTGGCTGTGAACAAAAAGCAACTCAAGAGCAATGGCAAGCAGATGGGCCGAGGCCGTCAAACGATTTTTCACCATGAAAAAGACTATCAGGCGTTTTTATCGGTCCTTCAAGAATCGCATGAGCAATTTGATGCGATGATTCATTGTTATTGTTTAATGGGTAATCATTACCATTTGCTGATAGAAACGCCCAAAGCTAATTTAAGCCGAATCATGCGCCATATTAATGGGGTATACACCCAGCGGTATAATCGACTGCACCGAACGGATGGGCCTTTATTCAGGGGACGATATAAGTCAATTCTGGTTGATGAAGATATCTCTCGTTTTTATAATCGAGGCAATTATTTGACCGTGCTTGGAGATAAAGCGTTTAAAGAATCTGTCAGGGAAGAGACAAAAGAGCAAAATATTGAACAACTAAGAAAAGTCTTGGAAGATAGACCAGGTGGACAAAGAATTCTTGAGCTGGTAGCAGTCATATTTAAAGTAAAGAGCCGCGATATTAAAAGCTGTCCAGGAGGTAAACGAGTGAGCAATCCCGCACGAGCGTTTGCGATGTATGCCTGTCAGCGATATGGGGCACTGAGTCTCAAGCAAATTGCAGTGTTATTTAACTTAAGTCATAGTGGAAGTGTATCATTTTCTGTGAATAAGGTTAAGCGTGAGTTAGTTGAAGGCCAATGGTTGAGTGAGGTAAAGCAATTGGAAAGGGAGTTATATATTGTAAAATAGGCTTGACCCCTTGCTTTTTTTATACCTAATGAAAACCACTTTACTTAAATGTTTGGTGAATCCTTCAATTCCACTTCATAATAACTTGAGCGAGTCGGATATTCGTGAGTTTGTTAAGCGTCGAAAAATTAGTGGATGCACAAAAAGCGATAATGGTCGAGATTCTCTTGATACATTTTTATCGCTTAAGAAAACCTGTCAGCGTCATGGTATTTCATTTTGGCATTACTTAGAAGATCGTATAAAAAAGTTAGGAAAAATACCTCAACTATGTGAATTCATAGTAAACTCACCGTAAAGTCTAAATGCCCCCACTTTTTGAGCAATTACAGACAAGTAGGTATAATGCCTAGTAGAACTACAGCTGTAACTGTAGGTAAAAAAAATCCGAAATTATTATATTTCGTTACGGTGCCGAATTAAAAGGAAAGTACTATGAAGAAGAAAATTATACCTGTAAAAGTGTCTTGGCAAATAAGCCCTTCGTCACCAGAAATGTCTGTTGTTGAGGCTGATGATGATGGGAATGTCTTAATAGATTTTCTTGCAACAAATTTAGAGGGTGAGTTTGTGGAAAGAACTGTTGAGATTTCTTTTTCTGGGTGTGCTTATTTTATGTATTCTCCTTGTTACAGTGATCTTAAACTTTTCGATGAGAGTTTTTTTGATATGTCTTTGATTGATATGTGGTTACCACCAAAAGGAAGTTCACAAGCGTTTTTTGATAAATGGAAGCGCACTACTTTTTGTCCAAATTCAAATTTCTTAGAGATTGAAGGTTCTGATGAGGCTAAAAAAGTTCATTGGTTTGACGATATCAAGCATTACATATTGTTCGGTAACCATATGATGATTTCTCTGTTAGCAAGAGATTATACATGGAATATAAAACACTGACACAATCAATGGGGGCACACAATCAAAGATAAAGGGTGCAACTCTCGCACTGATCAATTAAGCACCATTTTTACCACGTTTGTCGGAGGAGAACACTGAGTGGGGACACTCCTGACTTTTAAGCCTTGTTCCGAAAGAGAGTACTGAACGGGGACAGCCCTAACTTTTAAGCCTTGCTCGTTTGAACAAGGCTTTTAAGTATTTAAAGTGTGTAGTGGTCAAGTAACTTTGGCCACAGATTTAGAGTTTTTCCAATAAATATCTACCGCTATGTTTGGTGTTAAGCCGTTATTAAAAGTATGTGGTCTAACAGAGTTATAATAACGTAAAATGTAATTAACAATCGAATGCTCGGCTTCAACAATCGATTGATAACCAATAGTTGGCATCCAGCGGTTTTATAGCTTCGAAAAAATCTTTCCATTGGACTATTATCCCAACAATTTCCTCGTCGACTCATGCTTTGCTTCATTTGATAACGCCAAATTAATTGACGAAACTGAAGACTGGTATAGTGACTTCCTTGATCGGAGTGAAACATCAAATCTTTAGGGCGACCTCTCATCTCAAAAGCCATTGTTAAAGCCTTACTGGTTAGCTGACTATTGGGGGAATAAGATAGCGCCCATCCAATTAATTTTCGAGCAAATAAATCTAAAACTACGGCTAGATAAGCCCAGCGTTTTCCCGTCCAGATATAGGTGACATTAAAGCCAGCACCAACAATTAAGATAAAATAATGCTTGGTAAAGTATTCTTTAAGTGTTTACTTAAACGTAGCTCTACCCAAATATAACAGGTTTATAGATCAGCTAGATTTTTTAGTGTTATCCAGACGGTTTTTAACTCTTGCCACAATGGTTGCCATATTTCTTTGAGCTTCTTCTAGTGTCATTTCTTTCGGAGATGGATAAACCTGTTTTTCCTCTTCACTCATACGGTTAAAGTCTTTCTTTGATTTTTCCATTATTCTTCCTCTCTTAATTCACTTTCATCTTTTTCAAGCTCTTCAAAACCACCAGAGTTAATACAATCAGGCTCTTTAATATTTTTAGCCTTTCTTTCTCGGTAATTTTGCATTGCCAAATCAACAGCTTCTTTTTCTGTAAGCTGTTTTTTGTTTTTGCGAATGCTGGTTATTTTATCATCTTTAACTTCTTTATCACTCATTAGCCTATCCGCTTAATTAAATAATCGCCATCCCTGACATAAGTATACCCAAATGAACTATAATACCTTTTTTAATCTTCATTTACTGGGTTCATTATTCGTATATGGGAAGCCCCTAATAATAACGCATAAACCTCATATGCCAATAAAATCTCATCCATTACTGATGGTCTATCACCTAAATCATGTGGACGACCTTCAACAATATCAAGTCTCATGCCACTTCCCCCAAACGTAGGTCTCCCTAATGAAATAGCAACAAGTTTATTTCTATGCCATAAAGCAACTTCAAACCTTTTGGGATAACGAGACTGATAACGATTACGACCTTCTCTCCAGTCCCAAGGGTATGGTCTTGATTTCGATTTTTTCCATATTTTCACCGCACTTAAAGCTTGTTCGGTAATGGTAGTAAAAGAAAAACCCTTGCTTTTTAATCGCAGCTCTACTGCTCGTAAAGCTTGCTCTCTTAATTTCTTATAGCGTCTTTCTGCATCTTGTCTTTCGTCAAATCTAGGAAGCATCGCGTATCCTTACCTGTATTTAAGCTTATTTATTTAGAAGACAAATTCTATCTCTCTTTGCTAAAAAGGAACTCATTTCCCAAGTGTAAATGAGAAGCAGCTCACAACTTAAGTTTAGTTTTTATATCTTGAATTCACAAAACTCCCACATAAAGCTTTTCAACTTCTTCTAGCCAATACATACATATAAGGGGGCAGGCTCTGGGGAAATAAGGAGTCAATCCTATTTTTCAATATATAAAACCTAAGCTATATTATTGTTATGCCAAGACCCACTCGAATGGAATATGAAGGCGCATTTCATCATGTAATGAATCGCGGCAGAACATGAACGGGGACAACTATAACTCGTTATTCTAATTGTTTGGGTTTGATTAAATTAATATAAAATTAGGTTAAAAAAATGGCGGGGTTTTAAATTATTGGGCCAGTTTTATTTTAAATTTTGAGTTGGCTTTTAATGAAAATTCAAATTTGAAGTGTAGCTAGTCCTCAGCAAAAGCTGATGCAAACAATGACTTAATGTATTTTATTGTTTGTATTAATTATTAACTAAAAGCCAGATTGCTCAAACTAGCTTTGAAAAAATCTAGAGAAATATTGTGTTTGTCTCTAGTGTTTTATGTTTTAATTAATTTTATGTTACTGAAAATAATCTAAACGAATTTATTTGTAATATTGAAAATTGAGATTTCGATCGGCTCATAATATCATTTACGAACAAAATATACTGGCGTAAGATGCTAGTTACTCTGTCTTTTGGAAGGTGAAAAAATGAACACTTCTTCTCGAAAGTTAAATGTTGGTTGTGGTCGCAATATTCTGCAAGGTTGGCTTAATCTCGATCATAAGGCGCTGAATGGTGTTGATATCGTAAGTGATATTGATAATTGCGAACATGCCCCAATACCTTTACCAGATAATTGCATTGATGAATTTTTGCTGTCGCATGTGATTGAACATCTTCATCACCCTTTGCCATTAATGCAAGAGTTACATCGAATTGCCAGTGACAATGCGATAGCACTAATCAGAACACCTTATGGCTCGAGTGATGATGCCTTTGAAGATCCAACACATGTTAGGCAGTATTTTCATGGTAGCTTTGGTTATTTTTCACAACCCTTTTATTGGCGAGCTGATTATGGATATCGAGGTGATTGGCAAGTAGAGATGATTCAATTAGTCGTTCGTGCGGCGGAAAACCAAGGATTAACGCCTGAACAAATTATGGCTAGAATTAAAACACAACGAAATCAAGTAATAGAAATGATTGCGCAATTAAAAGTCGTTAAACCGATTAGAGAACCGTTAGCTGAATTACAACAGGGGCCAAAAATTGAAATAGTGATGTCCGAATAATGCTCTCGCTTTAACTTATGTGCTTAGTGTGTATTGCCTATTGTAAAAAGATGAAACGATTACTTAAATTTTAAATGATAATTTTTTGATTGTTAGTATAAATATAAATGCAGTAGGAATAAATTTTGCGATTGGTAATTTTTAAAAGGTTGAATAATAGTAAGAAAAGATGTGGGCTTTCAAATTATTTATTACAGTAATAATTAATGAGAGTTTGCTAAAAAAGAATGTATAATAAATACACATTCTTTCTTAGGTTAAATATTTTATTAAGTTAGTTGATAGCTAATTTAATAACTAAATTGATTAAAGCACATATAAAGTAATGGTGCCTTCGTGAACAGTTGTTTCACCTTTAACCTGATAAGCGTAAAGAAAGGTCATATTGTTAGTTTGACTAGCAGTGTTATCCGACATATAGGAGTAGCCAAAGTGACTATAGTAAGCTTTTCCATCTTCTAGAGTTGTGCCTCTTGAAACGCTATAACCACCACCACTAAAGCTTTCAACAATTTCATTTTCTGCTAGGCTAACTAATCGTGTACTGCTTACTTTGATGTTGCCATCTAAAACAATATTCCCATAATCATTGTTAAGACTAGAATAGATTCCATTCGTTACTTTAGATATAGCTGTTAATCTTAAGAATTCTAGTGTTTCTATGGTATCAGGAAAGTAAACGTAAGCTGAACGCCTATTGTTCGTTGCAGTATTTGCAATACCAGCGGTAGTCGTGGCTACGATAGCATTGCCATTTGTTGTTCCATTATTATTATCGAGCTTTATATCGTTAATGCGAAATATGCCGGTATTTTCGGGTTTTTCAATTTGAAAATCAACGGTTTGATAATAGTTTGAACCAAACTCTTCACCGGTTGCGCGATTAACAAGGTTATTAATTTTATATCTATAATAACCCCAATCTAAAACTTGTGAAGACTTTACTGATAAAAAGGTATCATTATATCGTAATGAATAATCAACAGGTAATTGCTGAGTCGTGTAGCCTACTCTTGTAACACCATTGGGCACTGCATCAGAGTTAGAATCGTTACCGCGAATAACCGTAAAAATATCATATTTTTCTAAAGTAAAAGAGTCTTCAAGTGTTGCAATTGGTGCTTCGTAAAAACGCTTTAAACTATAGTTATCGGCTTCATCAACTGTTGATGAAAGTGTTGAAATATTAGGATTGCTATTTATTTCTCTGGGTTTAACAACTATTTTGGCTACGCCATCAATGACCTCGACACGATTATAATAATTAAAATTATCATCAAACCCAGATGAAGTAATACTTAAGAATTCAAGTGTAGACCATCTTAAGTTGATCTCACCGCTCGAATAGTTTTTATCATTTACAACAAACGCTGGCATAAATAATTCAACTTCGCCAGAAGATTGGTAGTCAAAAACATATTCCTTGGTATTCGCGTCATAAGAAATATCCATACGTCCGGTATAACGATCTTTTGCGTAGAAATCTAATTCTGTAAAATCATTACCTAGGTTGTCGGCGATACTGATTCTGAGTTGTACCGGTTGGTAAGATTCGGCTTCTTCTACATAAAGTGTCGTAAGTTTTTGTGCTTCGAGAGAGTTGATTTTAATTTTATCGGAATAATCAAAGTCGCCATCTAAAGTAACAAAGTCAACTTTGCCATCGCCATCGATATCTTTTGATGCAAATAAAGAAACGGATAAAAATTCGGGTATGGTAATTGAATAAGTCTGTGTTTCAGCGTTATAAGTTGACTTGACATCATAATTTCTTAACATCGAATTACTGATATAATTACCATAAGCTACCGAAGGATTATAGGTAAACTCCAATCCTTCTACCGAAGAACTGTCCTCAGCATTTAAAACTGAAAAAGACGCTTGTACGCCTTTGGAAACGTTCAAGTCACCTAATGCTTGCATAACTACTTGTCCTGCATCAGCATTAGTTGTCTTTGTAAAGAACGCTCTGGGTAAAAAAGCATTTGTAGGACTTTCAATTTGCACAATAATATTGGTATTAACAGGTAGGTCATCAATAGTAAACTCACCACTTACCGAAATAAAGTCCTGCCAATTTGGACCAATTTTTAATTTGACTTTTGCGTCGACGGCTTCACCTGTTTCTGCATCAACGACCATGCCGTATATAGAAACCGGTAAATCTTTTTTCTGTAATTCTTTATTTTGCTCTTCCAGTAAGGTGTTTTGTTCTTCAAGAGCAGCAACGACATCATTGTTGCTGTTATCCTCAACCTCTAAGCACGCTGTTAATGCTAAACAGGTTGTACTCATTATGAGCATTTTTGAAAGATTATTCATCTAGTTATTTCCTTTTTTATTGATAAAAAGTTGAATTTACTCAAACATGAAGCCTAATGTTTGGCTATTTGTAATACGACAAAAATTTCAAAATAAATTAATTGATTAATGTTTTTATTAAATATTTCTAATTTTGTGGGGTGAAACTAATTTTTGACACAACTTCTCTACTCCATGGTTAGAGGTCTTAATTAAGTTTTTAAACATTTTAACCAGTACTTTGTTTGATAACGCGATAAGCACTAATTTAATAGGCTTTAGTAAAATGGAAGGTTATATTTCATGAGAAGTTCCTATTTTATTTTAACTTATTTCACTTTTTAGCTTATCTAAATATTTGAGTTAAATAAAAAACAGCTTAGTAACTCACTTAATAACTCAAGCAAATAAATTAAATGTTCCTGTTTAATGCTGGCGAAATGTTAGACGAGTATAGAATAATTTGCAATTTATTTATTTAAATATTTTATATTTTTTTTGAATGTTCAAGAAAGTAGATTGAATTTGGCTGAAATTCAAACGAATATAAATAAGTAAAACGCCGCATTAGCGACACTAGCCCAATAATAAAACCATAACTTTGAAATGTGTTTTTGCTAAATAACTGGACTAGTGGAGTTGCTATTTAATTCAATAAAATATTAATTTATTCATTATTTTTACAAACTACTTTTCGCATTGTTTGATTGTTTCAATCACTTCGCTGAGATCATCAAAATAGCTGTCGTTATCTTTTCCTGATTTTCTCTGTCCTTGTAAAAATAAAATTTGCATATGCGGTATTCACCGCTATGTCTAAGGTTTGTAAAACTTCAGTCCAGGTCGATGTTTGATGTTGTAACACAGATGACTGGCTAATTTTATCACCTTGTAAAATAAAAAAATCAACCCAAATTGAAGGAATATCTTTACCGTTATAGTTTCTTAACCAACCCTTCAATTCTGATTTGGCTGAGCCAGAATTAATTGATGCTTGATAAGCACTTAAATCAATTGATTGGTAAACTTGACCAAGTGATGTTTCATTGCTACAAATTCCTCCAACAGCGAGTAAGTGAGAGCCGTTATGAGCTGACTGACATTCACCGCTGCTTAATGCTTCGATAGGGCCTGTACCAGACCAGGCATTTGCGCCAGATTCACCATCACCATTTAATAACAGATTTCCTGATTTTACCTCGGTAATTTTGCATTGACCCACTTAAGATGGGTATCAGCCTTCAATGGTTGGACACTCTGAAGCTTGCTCAAGTTTTAATGTTAAATCATCAAAATAACTGTCATTATAGGTCCCGTTTTTGCGAGTGCCATAAAGATTAAAACGAATTTCACGTGAACCAGATGGGACTGCGGCTAAACGAGAAATCTTGGTCCAGGTTGCACTTTGGTTAGTTAATCTTTCTGAAGTTGCGATTACTGAACCTTGGGCATTAATAAATTCAATAGCTATTTCAGCAATATCACTACCATTCCAATCTCGCATTTTGCCACCAAAATATGCAGCAACATTGCCGCTATCTATTTGTGTAGCATACTGACGGATATCAACTAATTGCCAAGCATGACCATTATCACTCTCATTGGCGCAACAGGTAAATAAGTACATAGGGCGTAAGCTGTTTTAATGGCGTAAAAAAGTCGTTTTTCCATTGTGCATAATTATTTCCATCTTCAACGACTTGTTGAAATTGGTCAGGATTTGAACTGTCGATTTGCATATCGCTCATTGTAACCAAGTGTATATTACTTTCATGATGAGAGTCTGCTGGTGTTGTGAATTGATAAATAGCGCTGGTAGTATTGCCTGTTTTAACTCGATAGAAATAAGTGGTATTCGCTTGTAATCCACTAACTTCTGTTTCATGAATTCTGAAATTCCCCTGACTTTTTAACCAAACCAAAAAATCAGCTATCTATTCTCATGTTACACCTTAAAAAATTAGTTATAGTGCAGATAATTAATAGCGCATGAATTATTTAGACAAAAAATAATCTTCATCAAATGTGCGCATCCAGTGTGGGTAAAATACGGTGATAGAAGAGACAAATGCACCGTTGATGAATGCTTCTGGAAACATGCCTAATAGAATCCAAGATACTTCAAAAGTATTTCTAGAGGCTTGCATTAAATCGATATCAAATAGCCAAATTAAACTTGTTGAAATTAATGCTGCAATAGGAATTGTTAATGCGCCACAAATAAAGCCAATGCCAAGTGTATAGAAAAACAGGTTGGTGGGATTTTTTTTACGTAACCAGTGATTAATAAAAATAATAAATGCCGCAGGAATGACACCATTAATGATTAGGTGAAATCCCCAATTGAAAATTGATAAATCTAACAATAATAAGTAAGCGATACTGGCGATGCCGACTACAATTATACTCAACCTAAAGCCAACCATTAGCGCAATGCTGGTGATAATTAACGGATGTACAATGACATTTTTAATGATTTCAATATGCATTAACCAAAATGTTGTAAGGAACAATATGCTCCCTAACAAAAGATGCTGTCTTTCGGCAACGGCAAAAACTTGATGCCAGGGTGCACGTATGCTGGCCCATAAAAATATCAAAAGGGCAATTAAATTCATACTGAAAGTGAAAATTCCCGGAAAGAAATCTGCGTTAATTAACATGTTGGGTAAAGGCCGTTAAACGGATAATAAATTAATTAGATTCATTATAACCGTTTTCAGCGTATTTCATAAAAGATTAATTCGCTTGTTAGTCCAATCGTCAATAGAGAATATTGGCTGGTTAATCTTTAATTGAGATTATTGATTAACATTTATGATGTAAATAAATTCTTTTAGTTAACAGCTTATTTATCCTGATTTCGTTATATTGGTAGGCTCTGTTGTATTAGTCGCGTGTTGCTCAGCAATTGGGGAAGTTGTTTCAGAAGAGAGCATTGAGCGGATTTTTTTTGTGGATTTTAGTTTTAAACGTATTCCTATTACAGCTAATCCGAATAAGCTTAGTATACAAATAGTGATTGTAATATCTCGTATGACTCGACCTGTAAATGGATCGAGCCAGTTCCACTTATGTAACATTGAAAAAATTCCATTTTCAATTCGATCAATTGAACGATTTTTATCAATTAGCATATCTGTTACAGCATCGATATAAATTGAAGTATGATAGGCATCTTTTAAACTAAGTTTCCAAACGGGTAGTCGCTTATGACGAAAACTATAGCCGTTACCGAAGCGGGTTATTAAGCTTATTTGGTATATTTGTTTGGGGTTAACATTAAAATACTGTGTCGCCAGCCAAAGAACACGATCTTTGTCATTAATGGCAACTGTTTGACCAGTAAGGGCATTGATATAAATCGCACTATTTTCACTGGGAATACCATCAAAGCGAGCACTATTACTTGGCATCTTATTATTTGATGATATCACTTCTTTTTGGTGCGTTGTTGACTGGTGAACTGAATGAGTACTTCGGTTAGTATTGGTCTGGTTACTTAATTGAGCCATTATATTTTGTTTGGTGGTTGAACGTATACCTAATCGAAATAATATTTGACCCGTTGGGTCGCGGGTTAAACTAAGACTGGTTATTTTTTGTTGTTTAAAATCATTAAGCCAGCTAAATTCAGGGCTGATTTGCTCTGGTGATAGTGTTATTGCTTCAGCCATTTGAGTTAACTGGGATGGGGCGCGCCATTCATTATAAAGTAGGTGATAAAAACCACTGAATGACCAGGCGAGTACTGGCAGCCAAAGTCCATATGCCAAAGCACGATGTCGTCGACGATCACTATTGGCTATTTTTCTTGATTTTAGTGAAGATATCATTAATACACCTGATACCGCCATCGTCAATAAAGTTAACATTAAAAAAGCGATAACTGTAATTCTGGCGACGGTTTGATTATCTAACCAGTTCCAAGTATGCAAGATTTTAAATATTGCTTGTAATTGAGCGCGATATTGGTTACTGAGTAAGGCAAGTGAGCTAGTTTCAGTATGAATGTATGCGACTCTTTGATCGCTTGTGTTGTAGGTAATTCGATATACAGGTAATAAGCGATTAACATCAGGATAGTCATTGGTATGTTCAGTAACTTTTTCGACAGATAAAATTTGTTTGTCTTTAAGCCCGGTATAATAATTGGCTAACCAGCGCGCTTGAGCTTTATCATGTTGTGTGATTTTACTGCCTTCTTGTAGATGATAATATTCACGAGATTGGTGAGATGCTAATTTTTCCGGTTGTTGGTTTTTAAATAAGTTCGAATTGATCGTATCTGTTATTACTGGATTTTTTTCTAAGTGTTGTGTTGTAGTAATATTAATTTGCAGAAGCGGACCATACTGTGATGGTACTATTTTAGCCGAGTTAATCGGCGTATTTTTTAATTTTTTTATTATCTTTGGTAAAGCTTGAATTTCTTGTGGTGAAATGTGTAATGGTGGAGCGAAAAAATGCTTGGCTTTAGGACCTGTCCAAGACATTACTGGGTGTAATATGCCTGAAATACCCCAAATGGCCAATGTTAATGCAGCAAACCAAACCAGCTTTTTGTGTATGCGAATGTAAAATCTCTTTTTCATTTTTAGTATTTATTCTATATTTAAAACGTTAACAACTTACTCGTGATGATACTTTAATCCTAAATAAAACGATCTGGGATTTCCTGGACGATAGGCAATGTCAGAATCTCCGACCTGATTTGATGTATAAGTTGAATAACTTTTATCGGTAAAGTTCATTATGCGAAACAAGACTTTCAAATTTTCATTCACTTCGAAGCTGGAACGAAAGTGATAAATTTCGTGGCCCGGATATTTTTGGGTGTTGGTTTCGTCAGTGAAATATTTTCCAACTTGTTCCATTTCAAGAGAAAACCTGAAACCTTGCCAAAAGCTAGGATAGTACTGCAAGTTGATATTGGCTAATGTTTCTGGTGCTTTGCCAATATAATAACCTGAAAAATTACGATTCTCTTTAATAGGCGGGCCAGGTATTTGTCGTCCGCATTGAGGAGAGTAGCATTGATAAATATAATTATATTCTTCGTACTTTTGCCAAGTACGTGTCCATCCAATACTGAAAAGAAAACTATCACTTAAGCTACCTTGTAAACCTAGCTCGATACCTTTATGTGAGGTTTCTCCTGCATTAGTCACCTTACGGTCGGTGCCATCGATAAAATTAATAATGTCATCTTTTTTATTCAGTTGATAAATTGCCAGTTCCAGTTGCCATTCTTCCGCTAAATGTGAACGATATCCTAATTCGATATTTTTAGCGATTACTGGTTGTAATTCGGTAGATGCAAGGCTAGAGCCTGGGCGGAATAGACTTCCAACTGAAGGCGCAACAAATGCGTATCGATGATTAAAATAGAGTTGCTGATCTTCATCGATCCAATAGACCAATCCAAATTTAGGACTCAGTTGATTAAAGTCTAGTTTTTGTGATTCGGGGCGTATATGTGCTGAATTAATGGCTTGATGGTCAAGTCTATCGTTGTAATCTACACTAAAATAATCATATCTGGCGCCAATATTAATTAACCAGTCGGGTGATATTTTCCATTCTGTGTGTAAATAAGCGGATATTAAATCTTGTGTAGCTTTAAAATGGTAAAATTGCTCTTCTGTAAATTGATAATCTGTCAACATTTCCGTTTGGTGGAGTAATGTAATCGCACTTTCTTGATAGGTTGATGGGGTTGTTTCAGCATCAATCCCGGCTATCAATGTAAAGTCAGATGAAAAAAAATGTCTTGCCTTGAGCATACCGCCATATGACTGAAAATCATATTGGCGGATGTTGGGATCATAACTGATCATCCAACTGGGCATCATTGTCATTTGGTTATCGCGAAAGTAGGGGGTAACTGTCCATAAAGTTTTATCATTTTGGTGATAGTTTATTTCACTAGACAAACGAATGGCTTCTACGTCTCGGAAACCAATATCACCATGATATAAGTTTTTCTCGGGGTGATTTTTATAATCAGTTTGCTCTAAAGTGGATACGCCGCTTTGTTCAATTTTCGAATAGGCGAAAATCGTTTTAAACTGCCATTTATTGATGAGGTTGGTATCAAAGCGGAGTGTTGTTGACTGTCGCTGATAAGCTGACTCATCACGAAAACCTTCATTATCTGTTAGATTAATATCTGCGCGGAATTGTAAATTGTCTGCAATAGCATTACCGATACTTAATAAACCGCGTTGCCATTCATTTGAGCCATTTTCAAGATGCACACTGGCTTGTAAATTGTCTGGTGCTGGGGTTGTGATGGCATTAATTATTCCACCTATGGAATCACTGCCATAGAGAGCTGAACCGGTTCCCTTGATGACTTCAATTCGACTACTTTGTGGTAAGTTGATTTCATAAAGTCCGTTATGATTAAAAAATCCAGTTGGTCGAGTGGGAATTCCATCTTCGAGAAATAAATAGACGCCCGCGGTAGTTAAAGGTTGACGGATAGACGACATATGTCCTTCACCACCCAAATTATTGATATGAACGCCGGGGATTCGGTTTAATATTTCAGCTGGATGTGTTGGGGAAACCTCCTCGATCTCCAATTTATCTATTACATGTATCGCTTCAGGTAATTCCGATTTGAGCTTTTCTTCTTTTGTTGAAGTAATGACTAATACAGGATCATCATGATTAAATTTTTCGTTATCATTTATCAGAGAAGATGACTCAACTAAAAGTTTTGAACTAGTAGCTGCGTCAAGCGTTGATGTTTGTCTAATTGATTGATTTGCTGAGATTGCTTGATTAATAATGGCAGATTGATTTATTGCTGTAGTTTGAAGATTTACAATTGCGGGAGATATTGTGGTTGATTGTGAAAGTGCGTTAGTTGTCAGTAAGGTAAAATATAAACAGACTAAAAGAGATAAATAGTTATATTTTGACACTGCAGGCATAGCGAACAACATTTAATTAATCAATAAAAACTGGAGTTTAATTGGCTAATTAAAAAATTGGAATGTGGCGAATTGTCGCGCTTGTTTGATTGCTGCACACTTGCCAACTACTATATGCTATTAATAGCAGTACTGAAACAGTAGCACTGAGCGTTAATTGATTATCGCTTATTTTTAGATCATTTAATGAAATGCCCAGTAAGATGGTCATTCGTTAAAAACAGGCTTTTAGTAATTGGAATAGATAAAAGCCTGTTTTGGATTGCAAATTAACGATTACTTTTTAGTAACGCTTTAACTAGTTTTTCGCGATTACTTTGTTGGTCCTTTTGTAATTGTTGGCGCTGATCTGTCAACGTTTCAAACGGTGTAAAGTTTGTTGGGCAAATTGTATTTTTAGCCGCAGGCAGCTCGCCCGTTAATAAATAATTAGCGGTAACTTCATCACCACAAGAAGATAAAAATGGCGTTGTATGCCCCCAGCTTTCGACGGTTAACAATTTTGCTTTGGGCATTAGTCCTGCCACTATTTGCGCGCCATGATAAGGCGTTGCAGGATCAAATAGCGTACTGGCAACTAAAATGGGTTGGTCGGTAATTTTGTTAAATGGTCCGACATAACGGTTTTTTGCTGGTTTCCAAAAACGACACGGACTCGATGCCCAAGTCCAGCCTGAGCCAAAGTATCCGTTTTGCATATTTGAATATTCCGCAGCAAAAGGCCATGCAAAATAATCTCTGGGGTTACTTGAATCACTACATAAAACACCAACAAAACCCTCAGCCGATTGTGGGAGTTTGTCACTAAAAATGCGATCTTCGATGCCGAGCTTTCGTACTAAGTTTTCTAGCTGGGTAGCAATTTGCTTTGGCGCTTGTCGAGACTCAATATCTGCCAGTAAAGCCGAATAAAAGGGCCATGAAATTGTTGAATACAGTGTCGAAGTGGTAATACCGAGAAAGTCAATATGAGTTAATACAAATAATTCGCCACTACTGAGCTCGATTTCTAGTGGTTCGACTTTGAGCTTTTGAATAATGGCATCAAATCTGGCCGCTGAGTTACCTGAGAAAAAGCAAGTTTGTGGATTTTCATCGCATAATCTGAAAAATTCATTTAAAGTATCCATTGAACCAACATCACTTTTAAGACGTGTGGTTACCGGTAGATAAAAGCGCTCATTATAACGTCCCGTTGACCAGGCAATCGGATCTAGTACGCCATCAACGACGATGGTGCGGAAGTTATCAGGAAACATGTTGGCATAGGTTGTGCCTAAGTATGAACCATAAGAATAGCCTACAAAGTTGAGTTTTTCTTCACCCAGTGCCTGACGCAATAAGTCCATATCTCTTGCGACATCGGCAGTCGACATATGCTTAAATATATCGCCACCATTTTTACGACAAAGCTTGGCAAAAAACTTGTCGGCTTTTCGTTTTTCTAAAATCGCTTCAAACTCAGTTGGCTCTGCGGGGCTTGCTAGTGCTTTTTCTTGTTCTTCTGCTGAGGTAAAACATTGTAAAGGATTGCTAGCACCAATACCGCGCGGATCGAATCCGATTAAATCAAATTTTTCTCTTACTTGTGGAGAAAAAAGGAAAGGACCTGCATTTAATACAAAATTTACTCCCGAACCGCCAGGCCCCCCCGGATTTAACAAGATGCTACCGATCTTTTGTTCTGGGTCACTTGCTGGATAGCGAGCCAGTGCAATACTGGTGGTTTTATCTGAGCGGTCATAAGGACTGTAACTCAGCGGTACATCTACTTGGGCGCATTCAAATGGAGCGGGGCGAGTTTCACATGGTTGCCAGTTGATTTCTGGAATGTCTAAGTCTATTGATGGAATATCGTAATGCTTAATTGTCTTTTGCTCAGCCGATGAAGTCAGTTTAGTTGATGCTGGTGAGGCGAAAACGTTTGTGGTTGATAAAGATAAAACGAACACAGTTGTTATCGAAAATATTTGTGTTCGGTTTTTCTTATTCGAGTGAGCGTGTTTATTTGGGGTGTTTGTTTGGTTCACACTATGTCCTCTTTTTTAATGTTAGCTTTAAAGAATGATTGAGAAGTTATCTTAATCAAATATCATAAATTGGTATTTTTTCTAAAGTAACCGTTTTGTCGAATGCTAATAATTAACGTCAAAAATATAATTAATATTGCTCAGGCTTTACTAGAAATTGAATCTGTTAGATTTCACTTTGAGTAAATAAACTTTCAGCGTATTTACCTGCCAACTTTGATTTTGTCGGATGCTATATGTTGTTAATTCAGCTATGCAAAAACTTGCCTTACTGCAAACATGATAGTGTTTTTCTTGATAGTCGATTAAAGATTTAATTCATTTATTTACCTCATTGAAATAAAGATGCTTTCGTATTGTTGATGAGTGACCAATTGACGCAGAGCAAAGTCATGACTGTTTCAAACGCTAATTGCTATTTAAACAATTTAAAACATTTGAGGATATATAATAAATGTAGTTTTTTGTAATTTGGGATTTGTTTGGCAAAAAAAGCCAGATCATTATTGTTTGTTATTTGTTGTCAGAAATATTAATTTATTTGTACAATGTTTAATAATGTATGCGTTAATTGTGACGCTTTTAGGCGATTACAGATTAATTTACGTTAATTTTATAAAGGTGTTCGCAATGGGAGAAAACTTCATGTCGATACGTATTTGGGGCATAGGTCTATGCGTTTAGGGTTATTCATTTTTTGTATTGGCAGATAATGCTGAGTTCTTACCGATCACTGCTGATAAAACTTTGAAAGTTGTCGTTATTTCACAACAAGAACAAAAAGAAAAAGATTATCTATTACCATCGCAAGCGGTAAACGACTTAAGTCAAATTACTGGAACCAGCATTAAGGCTGACGCGAATTTTTATACTTATACTTTTGATAAAGAAACGACACCTTATTTTTGGGGCGTCATTGAAAGCGACTTAATCAGTAAAGCCAATGGAAAATACTTGTATCGTTGTAAGATGAAAAATTGTGGTAAGGCGATGTTAAGTTATATTAATAACCTATTTAAAGAACCCTCTTCATTTTTACCTTTGGCAGCATTTGAAACAGTCAAAATATTTTCAGTCAATCAAAGCGATAAACATGTTGTTTATGCTTTACATGTAACTTATCTAAAAGCGGGTATCACTCATTTGAATGCAGTTTATTTTAAAATTTGATAGTCAGTAAATATAAAAATTATATTAACAAAATATTGAATTTGTCTGAATATTGCAAAAAATTGTCTAAAATTTATTAACACTATTCTGAGGTTATACCAGATAATAGTCGGCGGTCGGACAGAAAGGATAAGGATATTCTGATGACTGGCCCTTTTTCCAGTCTGGAGGTTTTATTTATAAACAGCAGTTGAATGATTTTTGAGATTCATTGTTCAACGGCTTGTTTTACTCCTCTCAATGGCCAGATAGTTTTATCTGGCCATTGCTAAATTGAGTCTGGTTCATTCCCAGGCTAATACCAAATTTAATTCCATATCTAATTCTAATTCTAATTCTAATACAACTTAATACTAAACTTGCTAACAATTCCTATATTCAAATAATATCATCCACTAATCAACAAAAGATTGGCTACCAGCTTGAAATTTAAAGCTGATTGAAATTTAAATAGTTCTTATCCTATAGCGATTTTTATACTAGACAATTTCATTTTCATTAGTTTTAACAGTCAGTTTTTGGTTGCTCATTCTGGTAAGGCCCAATCTATGGTTTGCTGGTTTGCTTGTTGTAGGAGTTCATTAACCTTTTTAAAATGCCCACAACCGAAAAAGCCACGATGCGCAGATAACGGGGAAGGGTGCGGCGCTTCTAAAACATGATGTTTATGTGTATCTATTAATCTGACTTTCTTTCTTGCTGGACTTCCCCAAAGTAAAAAGATGATTGATTGCGGTGCATGGTTTAGGTATTGAATAATTTCATCTGTCAATATTTCCCACCCTTGTTTTTGATGAGATTGCGGTTTGCTTTGTTCGACAGTTAAGACAGTATTGAGTAATAATACCCCCTGGTCAGCCCAAGTTGATAGATCGCCATGAGAGGGCATTGGTATACCAATACTTTGATTAAGTTCTTTAAAAATATTTTGCAGGCTAGGAGGGAGTTTTATACCTTTGTTTACTGAAAAACTTAATCCATTGGCCTGATTTGGCCCATGATAAGGATCTTGACCCAAAATCACGACCTTAATTTTTGAATAGGGCGTTCTTTTCAGTGCCGCCATTACTTTATCGGCTGGTGGAAATATGGTTTTGCCTGATTGACGTTGTGAGCTGACCCAGTCCGAAAGCTTTTGGTAATAAGCTTTTTGCTTTTCCTGTTCGATTAATTTTGCCCAGCTCAAATTATTATCATCAATATCTTTGCTCTGCTTTTCATGGTCCAATCCATTTTGTTCACTATCAAATTCAGTTTTATGCGTTTTTGCTGAATTGTGTTGAATATCTTTAACTTGCTCGACCACTGATTACTCCCGCATAAGTGATGATTGAATTGATAAATTGATTAGTAAACATGTTAATGTCGAAGATTTCGTTGACGAATATATTCTCTAATACGGTTTATTTGCGCATTGATTCTGGCTCTGGCGTATGGGTCATCGGTATGAATATTTAGCGCTTGTTCAAACTGAATTCTGGCTCCACCTAAATCGCCCATAGCAAGCAGGTAGTTTCCTTCGGTTTCATAAACTTCTGACTTATGACCCGAACCTTCTTGTGCTTCGGCTAATAATTTTAACAGGTAAGGAGCATAGTTGGTCATGTGAATATTTTGTAATAACAATTCACGCGCTTTGGCAAAATCTTCATTGACTAAATATAATTCTGCTAATGTTTCAACCAGTGCCAGGTTGCCGGGCGTTTTGGTCAGTAAGCTGTTGATTACCTTGATTGATCTATCGGGTGTCTTTCGCTCAATATCCAGTTGGGCAATTGCAATGGCATAAGCAGGTTCTTTAACATCAGAAAAACGTAAGCCATTGAGTATTTTTTCAGCATCATCATAGCGCTTGGCTCTAATTAGGAATATGGCATAGCCGTATTGCTGAGCTTTGGTTGAAAATTCACCGTTTTTATAGTTTTCATTTGCTCGTTGAATACTCACAGGATTAACGGTTGCCGTTAATGCTCGTACTTTTTCCTTGATTAAGTGGTATTTTTGCGGATCGGTAATGTTGCGATTAGGATATTCCCTGGCTCTAAGGCGCGCATCAGTTATTCTTGAACGGGAGAGTGGGTGAGTGCGTAAAAATTCATATGCGTTTGCATAGTATCCGGTATTTTCTTGCATTTTCTCAAAAAAACTAATGGCACCTTTAGGATCGAATCCGGCGTCGAACAATGTGCTGATACCAATGCGGTCGGCTTCGGCTTCGTTTGAACGTGTATGGTTGATTAAAGCTTGTTGAGCCAGACCTTGAGCTCCCATCAGTGCACCCATTCCGGTTTCGCTATTTTTACTGCTAGCTGCAATCAAAATGGCTGCCGCAAATGCCGCTAGTGAAGGGATCGATAGCTCTTTTTGACGTTCCAGACGGCGTGCCAGATGGCGTTGGGTAACGTGCGCCACTTCGTGGCTAAGTACTGAGGCTAATTCACTCTCAGTTTCGGTTCGGGTTATCAACCCAGTATGTATGCCAATATAGCCGCCTGGCATGGCAAATGCGTTAATGGCGTTGTCTTGAATAACAAAAAATGAGAATTGCCGATCTTGTGCTGCGCGGTTATTTTCGATGATCTTAAAACCTAAATGCTGAATATAATCATTGATTTCTGCATCATTTATCATGGGCGCAATTGCACGAAACTGGCGCATATAGTCATCACCAACTGCCTGCTCTTCAACAATACTGAACACCTGCGCCGAACTACTGCCAATATCGGGCAATTCTGCGGCATAGACAGGCGAGATACTTGTCGGTGAGAGAAGTGTCGCTATAAGGCTTGCTTTGAGTAAGCCACCCGTTATGATACAAATGAGTTTATTCAATGGCAATCTCATCAAGTTGGTCTATTAAAATAGGTTGCTTATAAGAAGCTAATCGGTATGATTAGTTCCCTGAACCTTGAAATCTTAGTCAATGTTGCTTTAAACAAGTATCAAACAGTCTATCATTTATGCCAAATACAGAAAACAGACTCACTCAAGAAAATTTGCCTGAGCCACAAACCTGGTTACTAGATGCTTGTGGCTTGTGTTGTCCATTACCTTTACTAAAAATGAAACAAAAACTTAATCAAATTGCGGTAGGAGACAAATTGGTTGTAAAAACGACAGATCCGGGTTCGCAGCGGGACTTTCAGTCTTATATTGACCTGACGAACCACCAATTGACGTTTTGCGAAGAGCAGGGCATATTTATTTATACCATTATTAAAAATTAACCAGCTAAAAAAGGTATCTGATGACTAAATTATTTGTGCGCTGGTTTCGACGAAACTTTTCAAATCCCCAAGCTATTATTTTAACGCTATTGCTAGTTTTTATTTTTTTAGCAATTTGGCTGGTGGGTCCAATTATTATGCCTGTGCTGGTTGCACTGGTTATTGCCTATTTATTAGACTGGGCTGTGTCGGCCCTACATCGTAAGGGCTTGCCGCGAATTCCCGCCGTTATTTTCGTTTTTCTTTGTTTTTGTACAGTAAGTTTGACCATTCTAATTGGCATTATTCCACTCGCTGGACAGCAATTAGAAACATTGTTTCAAGACTTGCCGACGATGATTGCTCAAATTAAAAAGTTGCTATTGACCTTACCGGACAAATACCCTGAATTTATTACGCGTGAAAGTTTAGAAGCACTGGTGCAACAGTTGGGTGGTAATGTAAATAATATCGGCGATGTATTGGTTTCTTTTTCACTGGCTTCATTTAAAAATATTGTTTCACTACTTATTTATATGATTCTGGTGCCACTACTGGTGTTTTTCTTTTTAAAAGATAAAGAGAAAATTTTAAGCTGGTTTTTACGTTGGTTGCCTAGTGAAAGAGAACTTTCTACGCGAGTTTGGGTTGAGGTCGATGGACAAATTGGTGCTTATGCTCGAGGTAAGGTGGTTGAAATTTTTATCGTAGGGATTGTCAGCTACATCAGCTTTATTGTTTTTGATTTAAACTATGCGCTTTTGTTGGGCGTTTTAGTTGGTTTTTCTGTATTAATACCCTACGTTGGTGCAACGCTGGTGACCATTCCGGTTGCGTTGGTGGGGTTAATTCAGTGGGGGCCTAATGATACATTTTTGTATTTAATGATTACTTATCTGATTATTCAAGCACTGGATGGTAATGTCTTGGTGCCTTTGTTGTTTTCGGAAGCAAATAATCTGCACCCGGTAGCAATTATTGCTGCGGTATTATTCTTCGGTGGCATTTGGGGATTTTGGGGAGTATTTTTTGCTATTCCTTTAGCAACATTAGTTGTCGCCGTATTAGAAGCATTAGATTCAGCGAAAGTTTCACCAACTGGTTTAGAAGCTGATTAAAAAAAAAGAGCGAATTAACGATAAATAGAAAGGTAGCTGTTATAAAACAGGTTGTGATTAAACAACCTGTAATGCCAAAATTTAATGATCAGTGGAAAAATAGTTTAAATGTAAAACAAATTAAATGTAAAACAAATTAATACACATTGGCGTTTGTGAGCGATTGAGTCAAAGATGATCAAAGATTATCAGAGGCAAAATCAGCTAATCTTGAACGTTCTCCTCGATGGAGTTTCATATGGCCACTATATTTCCAATCTTTAAAATGATCAACAACGTAGGTTAATCCAGAACTCGACTCTGTAAGATAAGGGGTATCTATCTGTCCCACATTGCCTAGACAAATCACTTTAGTGCCTGGTCCTGCCCGAGTTATTAGTGTTTTCATCTGCTTAGGTGTCAGATTTTGAGCTTCATCTATAATAACAAATTTATTGATGAAGGTTCTGCCACGCATAAAGTTTAATGATCGTATTTTTAACCATTTTTGTAAGATATCCTGTGTCGCTTGTCTGCCCCAATCATCATTAGATTGAGAAGGGGAAAGCACTTCAAGGTTATCAGTAAATGCGCCCATCCAGGGATTCATTTTTTCTTCTTCTGTACCCGGCAAAAAACCAATATCTTCGCCAACAGGAACAGTTACCCGAGTAACGATAATTTCGTTATACCGTTTCAGCTCGACGGTTTGCTCAAGTGCTGCAGCAAGAGCTAATAATGTTTTTCCGGTACCGGCTGGTCCCTGTAAAGAAACAAAGTCGATTTCTGGATCCATGAGTAAATTTAGTGCGAAACTCTGTTCAATATTTCGTGCGGTAATTCCCCAGATATCATTGGTTGGTGAAGTATAGTCAGTACATAATTCAATCGTTGCTGTTTGATCGTTAATATCACGCACAATTGCAGCAAACCCTGAACCATCTTCGATTTGAATAAACTGATTTACTGTCCAGGTTTTAATTAATGGTCCACAAATTTGGTAAAAAGTTCGTCCTTCTTCCTGCCATGATTTCATTTCTTTATCATGTGAAGTCCAAAAGTCTTCAGGTAAAATACTTTGTCCCGTATAAAGTGTTTCAATATCATCTAGTACTTGATCATTAAAATAATCTTCTGCATGGACGCCAAGAATTTTCGCTTTGATGCGTAAATTAATATCTTTTGAAATGAGCGTAACGAGTTTTTCTTTATTATCTTCTTGCAGTGCCAGCGCAATATTGACAATAGTATTATCAACTTTGCTGGTTGTTAATCCATTTGGTAATTTATCGGAGACAATTTCTGATGTCTGAAAAAATAATAAACCATTGGTCCTTTCTTCGACAGGCAAATAAGGCGAGTTGCCAAGGGGGAGTCCTTTTTGAATTTGTTCTTCATTGGCTGACTGCATGAGTTCGTCGAAATATCGACTCACTTGTCTGACATTGCGGGCAACTTCTGAAAGTCCCTTTTTGCCATTATCCAACTCTTCAAGGACAACCATTGGAATATAAACGTTGTGCTCTGCAAAGCGAAAAATTGAAGTTGGATCATGCATTAAGACATTTGTGTCTAATACAAATAAGCGAGAACCAGAAAACTTTAGTCTTGGCATTTATTTTTTCCTTATCCCGTCGATACGGAAATTCGGGGTCTTATACAAGGCAGTATATAATTTATACAAAAGCCGCTTGTTTACCACAAATGATGTTGGTAATACGACGAACTGATTTACTAAATATGATGCTTTACTGCCATAATTTCAAGTTTCAGTTTGCAATCAAGCCAATCTATGGGCTGAATTAAATTGCTTCAACTGCTGCCAAGACCTCATCTACATGGCCTTTGACTCTGACTTTACGCCATTCGTTAACCAGTTTTCCTTTTTCATCAAATAGAAAAGTGCTGCGTTCAATACCAAGATATTCTTTTCCATAAAGCTTTTTAAGTTTAATCACATCAAATGCTTTGCATAAAGCTTCGTCTGGATCGGATAGAAGATCAAATGGAAATTCCTGCTTTTCTTTAAACTTTTCGTGAGATTTTATTGAGTCACGGGAAACACCAAAAATTTCACAATTATTTTTTTGAAACTGTGAATATAAATCGCGAAAGTTTTGTCCTTCGGTTGTGCAGCCGGGCGTACTGTCTTTAGGGTAAAAATAGACAACGACTTTAGTTTTTTTGAATTGACTGAGTTTTACGGTTTTATCGCCGGTTGCAGCGAGCGCAATGGCTGGTAATTTGTCGCCAAGTTTCATAGAGATTTCCTCATCGGAATGAGTGTGGGTGGTAAATTAATTTGATGAATAAAATTAAAATAAATAATTTGCACAAGCTTTAATTTGGCTGTCTAATTAATTAAGAAGCTATAATTCCAGTGGCCTGATTTCGCCATCCAAATTGGTTTCATCACAAAATGTATGAAATTTTTCACGAATTTTTGAAACGGACATGCCTGTGGGAATACTGACTGTAATGCGTAATCTGACTATCATTGCACCAGTATGCTGTGCAGGATAAGTATTGCAGCTCATTTCTTGGATATTAATACCTTGCTCATCGAAAAAGCTGGTAATTTCTTTGGAAATACCCAGGTTATCCAATGCGACTATTTTTACCCGATAGGGGATTGCAGAAAGTGGTTCTGGCAATTCAGTTCGCTGCATCATGGTTGTCATTTGCATGCTGGATGCCTTTCTAGGTAATACATGCTCAAGCTTGGCTATAGCATTCCATTCACCAGCAGCCATTAAAATAACACTGAAAGTGTTGCCCATTGATCGCATTTTACTTTCGATAATATTACAACCGCAATAAGTAACAAGCGAAGTTATCTCATTAGCGATTCCTTGTCGATTAGGCGCAATTGCTGAAATGACTAAATAATTTTGCATGTTTCTCCAGTTATTATTTTGAGCCGCTTTTAGCAACTAGGCGGCCTACTTTAACCTGAGTATAATTCCTTTACTCAGGTTTGTGAATAATATTGCTTGTTTTGTTTTGCTAGACAATCTCGCCAATTTTTAACACTTTAAGCGCGTTAGTACCGCCCAAAATACCCATATGGTCACCTTTAGTTAAAATAATCAAGTCGCCTTCCTCAACCAGATTGTGTTTGAGTAATTCTTCAGCAGCCAGGCGGTTAACGCTACTTCGAGCTAATACCGTCGGGTCAAAGGTTATTGCTTCGACGCCGCGATAAAGTGCCATTTTTCGTTTAGTTGATTCCAGTCGCGTAAGGGCATAAATTGGTATGCCACTGCGAATTCGCGACATTAACAGCGGAGTAGAACCCGATTCGGTTAAACAGGCGATTGCTTTAATATGGGGTAAATGATTGGCTAAATACATTGTTGCCATGGCGATCGACTCATCAATGTTTTGCCATTGTAATTCAACGCGATGGCCGGAAATTTTGGTCGATTTTTGTTTTTCTGCACCAATACAAACGCGCGACATTGCCTCTACAACTCGAATGGGATGTTCGCCCATTGCTGTTTCTGCTGATAACATGACAGCATCCGTACCATCTAACACCGCATTTGCAACGTCAAAGACCTCAGCTCGAGTAGGAATGGCATTTGTAATCATCGACTCCATCATTTGAGTTGCGGTAATAACTGCTCTATCAAGCGATCTTGCACGTTGAATAATTTTTTTCTGAACACCGATTAGCTCTGCATCACCAATTTCCACGCCTAAATCACCACGTGCAACCATGACTGCTGCCGAGGCACGGATAATATCATCGAGGATATCATCATCAGCGACGGTTTCAGCGCGCTCGATTTTAGCCACTATACCTGCTTGTGAACCGGCTGCGCGGGCGAGTTTTTCAGCAAATCGGATATCTTCGGCAGTACGAGGGAAGGAAACGGCTAAATAATCAACATCCATTTGCGCTGCAGTTTTGATATCTTCCATATCTTTATTGGTTAGTGCGGCGGCTGATAGGCCACCCCCTTTAAGATTGATACCTTTATTATTGGAGATATCGCCACCAATAATAACTTTGGTAATAACTTTGCTGCCTGCAATTTCGGTTATAAGCAACTCGATTCTACCATCATCAATGAGTAAGACATCGTTGACTTTGCAATCATTGGGTAATTCTTTGTAATCAATGCCTACCTGTGTTTCGTCGCCAGCTAGCTTATCCAAGGTGGCATCGAGTATAAAACGTTCACCTGGCTTAATGACAACCTTAGTATCTTTAAATTTGGCGATACGAATTTTCGGGCCTTGTAAATCGCCTAAAATAGCAATGTTTAGATTAAGTTCTTCGGCTATTTGGCGGACCATTTTCGCTCGGTTGATATGATCTTCAGCACTTCCATGAGAAAAGTTCATCCGGACAACATTTGCGCCAGCTTTAAATAGCGCTCTAAGTGCTTCTTCGTTATCTGTAGCAGGACCGAGAGTGGTCACAATTTTTGTTCGACGTATCAAATCAGACTCCGTTATTTGCAGAAAATTGTCTTAATAATCAAAAGAATTATCAAGTTTAGCAATTGAATTTAAGAATATTATGAAATCTTAAAGCGCTTGGTAAAGTTTTTGTCGATTCTACCCTTGAAATCGCAGATATGTAACCCAATAGTTAGGCCAACTATCAAAATATTATATCAATGAATTGTCAATTAAGGATTAGTCGTATGTCTGAAACCATAAAGAAAGAGACACATAGTTTTCAAACTGAAGTAAAGCAATTGCTCAATTTAATGATTCATTCGTTATATAGCAATAAAGAGATTTTTTTAAGGGAATTAATTTCTAATGCGGCTGATGCGGCCGACAAACTGCGATTTGAAGCACTAAACCATGACAACTACTTTGGTAATGACAGTGAGCTGAAAATTCGTATCACTACCGATAAAGAAGCGGGTACATTGACCATTGCTGATAATGGTATCGGTATGACACATGATGATGTGATGAATAATCTTGGTACAATTGCCAAGTCAGGTACAGCAGAGTTTCTACAAAAGTTAACTAAAGAACAAAAATCAGACAGTAATTTGATTGGACAGTTTGGTGTTGGCTTTTACTCGGCTTTTATTGTCGCTGATGAAGTGGAAGTTCGTACACGTCATGCAGGCGCTGCCGAAGAAGACGCAGTAAGCTGGGTATCAAAAGGTGAGGGGGAGTTTACCACTGAGCAAATCAATAAATCCGATCGCGGTACTGAAATTATTCTGCACTTAAAAGAAGAAGAGACGGAGTTTTTGGAACCTTGGCGTTTACGTTCAATTATCGGTAAGTATTCCGACCACATTTCACTGCCTGTGGAAATGGAAAAAATGGATATGGGGGCAGAAAGTGAAGATGAAAAAGAAGCCGATGAAGTCGTTGTGCCAGAATTTGAAGTGGTGAACAAGGCAACTGCTTTATGGACACGTGCAAAATCTGATGTTAAAGATGAAGAGTATCAAGAGTTTTACAAACATATCTCTCACGATTTCAATGAGCCGCTAACTTGGTCGCATAACAAAGTCGAAGGCAAACAGGAATATACCAGCCTTTTATATCTGCCTAAAAAAGCGCCTTTTGACTTAGGCAATCGTGACAAGCCTAGAGGCGTAAAACTTTATGTTCAACGCGTTTTTATTATGGATGATGCTGAGCAGTTTTTACCGATTTACCTGCGCATGGTTCGCGGCGTGTTGGACTCAAACGATTTACCATTAAACGTTTCGCGCGAAATTTTGCAAGATAGTGCCACCACTCAATCATTAAAAAGTGCCTGTGTTAAACGTGCACTAGGTATGATTGAAAAAGTTGCTAAAAATCAAAAAGAAGATTACCAGGTTTTTTGGGATGAGTTTGGTTCAGTTTTAAAAGAAGGTTTAGCTGAAGATTATGCAAACCGCGAGAAAGTTGCTGGCTTACTCCGCTTTAGCTCAACGCATACCGATAGTGAAAAACAAACGGTTTCTTTAGCCGACTATATTGAGCGAATGAAGCCTGAGCAAGATAAAATATATTATCTTGTCGCTGATAATTATGCGACAGCTAAAAGTAGCCCACATTTAGAAATTTATCGTAAAAAAGGCATTGAAGTTATATTAATGACTGATCGAATTGATGAGTGGGCCATGGGTTACTTAAATGAGTTCGACGGTAAAAAATTACAAGCGATTACCCAAGGCGATTTAGATTTGGGTGGACTGGAAAGTGAAGAAGATAAAAAAGCTGTTGAAAAAGCAACGGAAGAAAAATCTGATTTAATTAAGAAGGTAAAAGATTATCTGGGTGAAAAAGTGTCTGATGTAAAAATTTCGGCGCGACTCAGTGAATCACCTGCTTGTGTTGTTTCTAATGATGGCGGCATGAGTTTGCAGATGGCTCGTATGATGAAAGCCGCTGGCCAATTTGTACCTGACGCAAAACCAATCTTTGAAATTAATCCTGATCATCAATTAATCCAACAACTTGATGGTGAGCTATCACAAGAACAATTTGAAGATTGGGTTGCCGTATTGTTTGATCAAGCCGTGTTGGCTGACAGTGGACAACTTGAAGATCCTGCTGCATTTACGCAACGACTGAATCGATTGTTGACTCGTTAATTTTGTATATTTAACTAATAAGGAGCCGTATGGCTCCTTTCTTATTTATTGAACCTATTTATTGAATTTAACTGATGAATTTATTACCTCATATTGAAGTAAACCCTCAAGTCGCTGCGACTGCCAGTGTTATTTGGTTACATGGCTTAGGTGCTGATGGCAATGATTTTAAGTCAATTGTGCCAGAATTAAATTTACCTGAAGATTTAGCGGTTCGCTTTATCTTTCCGCATGCACCATCGATTCCTGTTACGATTAATGCAGGATATGTAATGCCTGCCTGGTATGATATTTTACAAATGGACGTTGAGCGACAGGTAGATGAAATACAATTGCGAAATTCGGCAAAGCAGATAGAAAAATTTATTGAGCATGAAATTAGTCGTGGAATCTCGGCAAATAAAATCATTATCGCCGGTTTTTCACAAGGCGGGGCGGTAGCTTATGAGACGGTACTGGCTTTTCCACAAAAGCTTGCCGGTTTACTGGCAATGTCCACTTATTTTGCAACCAAAGATAGTGTTGTATTTAATTCGGCTAATCAAATGACGCCAATAGCTATTCAGCATGGAACTCAAGATCCTGTTGTGCCAGCGATGCTAGGTGAACAAGCCTATCTTTTGTTAAAAGAAAAAGAGTACCCTGTTAATTTTCAAAGCTATCCAATGGAACATTCGGTT
The DNA here is from genome assembly GCF_040719265.1 of Aliikangiella maris. Lineage (NCBI taxonomy): Bacteria > Pseudomonadati > Pseudomonadota > Gammaproteobacteria > Oceanospirillales > Pleioneaceae > Aliikangiella > Aliikangiella maris. The sequence continues at coordinate 30,364 of NZ_JBFDAH010000005.1, forward strand.
TGTATGCAACAAATTGGTGATATTAGTTTGTGGATTCAACAGGTGCTAAACGACAACTAATAAGGGCAATTATGCTCGTGTTTCTTCTGCAATGGGTAATGAGAAGGTAAAGGTTGTTCCTTTACCCAATGTGGTAATGACGGTTATATCGCTTTTGTGGAGCAATAATAATTCTCTTGTGATTGGTAAGCCCAATCCAGAACCTTCATTTTGCCGGGTTGCGCTACCATCTACTTGCTCAAAGGGCTCAAAAATTTGTGCCAACTTGTCCTCAGGAATACCAATTCCCTGATCACTAACTGAAATTCTGACATGGTTTTTTTCGGTATGGGCGGTAATATCGATTTGCCCATTGCTACTGAATTTAATTGAATTGCCAATTAAGTTTAGTAGTACTTGGTGCAGGCGCTTTTTATCGGCATAGATTAATGGCAGTTTCTCTTCAAAGGATAGCACCAGTTCGAGTGATTTATTTTGTGCTAATTGCTGTAAGAGCGAAGTGACTTCTAACGCAATTTTATAAAGATCCACTGGCGTTTGTGTAATTTTGAGTTTACCAGATTGTAGTTGAGAAAAGTCTGTAATATCTTGCACAAGACTTAATAAACGTGTGCCACATTGCTCGATAATTTCAATTTTTTCTGCATCTTCTTCATGGAGTGTTTCGGATGTTTCCAGCAGTAATTGAGTCATACCAATAATGCCATTTAGAGGCGTTCGTAATTCATGTGAGGTATTTGCCATTACCTGATTTTTTAAATTATCAAGCTCTTTTAAACGATCTGAAATTAACTGTTCTTCTTCTAATAGTTTCTTTTGCGTTCGTCGGTAATAAAAGAAAAAGGTACTGATTGAGAGTAATAAAATAGAAACGACAATTGCCAACGATAATGCACGTTGTTGTTTCAAGTTTAGTTCTTGAATGGTATTTTGTGAACTGAGTAGATCGATTTGATGATTTTTCTTTTCTAAATCAAAAAGTATTTGCATAACCGCCATTTGAGTTTCTACTTTTTGAGTTCTGACCTCGGCATCAAGGGTTATAATTTGTTTGTACATTTCAACGGCTTCTGCCAGACGGTTAACATGTTCCAATGAAACCGCTTTCGCCTGATAAGCTGTTATCTGATCAGCTTTAGTACCCAGCTTGGTTGCTAGATCCAAAGCTTCGCTGGCAATAACAAATGCTTCATCAGCGCGATTAAGTTGGATGAGCGCTTCTGATTTCCAACATAACATGATAACTTCGCGAAACAGCCGACCGCTGGCTCTGGCAGAGTTGAGTGCGGTATCAAATAATAGTAGTGCTTTATCTGGTCGATTTTGTTTGAGATATAAGGAGCCGAGACCACTTTGCGATAGCTCTTTTCCAATCTGGTCATTATCTTTAGCGTAGGCTTCGGTGGCCTTTAAATAATATAAAATCGATTTATCAATATCATCTTGTTTTGCATATGTATTGGCATAACCTAAATAGTACTTAGCGCGATTATCCTGGGCTACATCGGCTTCTTCGGCTTGTTGATAGAAGTCCATTGCAATGCTGTATTGGCCAGCTTCAAAATAAGTATTAGCAAGGTTTACCAAAACTTTGCCGAGTTGTTTTATATTTTGTGTTTCGCGATAATAGGTTGCAGCGTCTTTATATAAAACCAGTGAGTCTTTAAAAACACCAATCGATTGCATGACATTACCCTGCAAAACTTTTGAGCGGGCAATTGCAGAACCAAGATTATGTTTTTTGGCTAACACCTCGCTTTTTTTTGCTAATTCCATTGCTTTTTGGTTATTACCTAAAAAATAATAGGCATAGGATGATTCGTTTAGGACTCTGGCTTCGGATAGGGGATCTGGTTTTTTAGCAAAATAATCGACAGATTGTTCAGCAAACTTAAGTGCAATGTTGGGGGCATTACGTGCATATTTTTTCACTTGCACAGCATACCACTGACCATTTATTTCATTTTGCGAAGGGGGAGTAACTTTTTGACTGCTATCAGACGATGCATTAACGAATGTGAAAGTTGAAAACAAGATAAAAAAACAACTCGCTAGTTTGAAGCTAGCGAGTAGCTTGAACAAATTTTTCATATATTTAGTGGCTTCTTTTTCCTAACTTGCCAACATTATTATCGGTATTACCTGCATAGTTTTTCAGGTCGCGCCACTGCTCGTTCGAATTACCTAAATGCTGCGCTAAAATTTCATGGAGCTGGGACTGACTCAATGAGATTATTTCGTCAGAAGCTTCGATACCTTCAGATTCTAGCATACTCCGTCTGTTCTTGAATACCTCTTGCTCATTTGCTCCACGATTATAACGAGCCATTTTAGTGGCGTTAGTCGATAATTCAAGATAAAAGTTTGATAGTTTATCCATTTTGTCTTTCCTATATTGATGGTTAATAAAAGTTAATGATTAATTTAACACCTCTTTGTCTATTGGCTCGTCCCAGGAAGATAAGTCTTCTTCAGCCAGATTAAGCCAAGTGAGTCTTTCAATGGCAAAGATAAGATCGGTGCAGGCTGGAATAAATAAAGTTGAAATTGACTTTACCTCGGCTTGAGGTAATTGGGTTAACTCAAGCCAATCCATTCTTGGTGCAAAGCCGGGTAGTGTCGGTGCTTCATAAAGACAAACCTGATGGTTTGCTGGGTAATGCTTGGTTAATAGTTTGGTCATAGCGCTAAGTCCGTACTCTCCTGGTGATTGTACTTTTAGCGTATGCTCTCCAACCAATCCAATTTGCCACAATATTAAAGCTGCACTGGTATCAAATGATCGCTGAGTTAACAAAAATTGAGTGGCTTCGTATGATTGGCAACCGGTTGTTGAAGGGTCAATATTTAAATCAGAGAATAAGCAAGCGTCGGCAGAAATCCCAGGAAGCATTTTGACTTCATAGCCTTGATTACGCAAAATCTCGAATGCTTGATGAGTGGATAAAACAAAGATGCCGGGGTGACCATAAAATACGGTGCAAATTGAATAGCCTTGTTTTACAAGTTCAACCATTCTCGCGGTCATCAAGCGATAAGTTTCAAGACGTGTTACATCGCCTTCGTAGAATCGCCCAAGATTCTCAACGTTTTTATTCAATTGTTGAATATGGTGAATAGATAGAGCATTAGGCGCGACGACCAAAACCTTCTGTGAGTTTTCAATAATACTTTGTGTTTCCAGAGTCATTTGGCCTGGATGTAGACCACATCCAACGATTGTCAGCGCTCCTTTTCTTTGCAAATTTGCATTTCCCATTTTCCTATTCCTGCTTTTTGTTTAAATATTGTTCATTCAATAATTAGTGTAGTTGAAAATATTTGAAAGTCTTATTTTTTTATAGCCTTAAATTAACTTTTTGTTTTTATTGAATGTTTTTTTGTGAGAACGGTATATCATTTTCGAAATAAGCATAAGAAATAAAATATTTAGTATGCTAGCTATTTAATGAGGATAAATTAAATCGGAGTAAAAACAATTAGAAAAAGCGGTATGAAATTAAGAATAGGGGACGTTTAGAAAAAGAAAAGGGAGTATAAAACCCCCTGAATAAAATTATTCAATGCCCATACAACCCTTGCTCATTCAATCCTTTTTAGCAAGACTCTTAAGTCATTTGTATGAGCGATTGAAATATTAGTTAAGCCCAAGTCACCTGTGGATCAATGTCTTGTTCGTAATCAACTTGTGCATGACCGAAGCCAAAGAGTTTAAGAAAGTCTTCATGATATCCGGCATAGTCACCTAGCTGTGCCATATTGTCTGTATTTACCTTTAACCATGCAGCTTTTATTTTTGCTTGTATATCATCATTTGTTTCAACACCATCCATACGAATTCGACTAACTTCATCTAGTGATGGATTTGAATTGAGCAAATTATTTGTGAACAGCCCGTAAATTTGCTCAATCACACCTTCATGACAGGCTTCTTGCTTCATTACTTTATACATCAAAGAAATATAAAGTGGCATGACTGGAATTGCTGAACTCGCTTGGGTAACAACGGCTTTTAAAGAAGTGACATATGCTTTTAATTTTAAGTCTGCGTAGTCTTGGTTTAATTGTGCGGCTGCACGATCGAGGTCTTCTTTGGCTTTACCAATTGTTGCATGACCATAAATCGGCCATGTTAATTCTTTTCCAATATAGGTATAGGCTGTTGTTATGCAATTTTCTGCCAAAACATCGGCTTCTTTTAGTGCTTTGAGCCATAATTCCCAATCTTCACCACCCATTACTTTGATCGTCTGATTGATTTCATCGTCCAAAGCTGGATCTAAGGTAACTTCGTGGACTATATTTTTACTCGTATCGTAGGTTTTGGTCTGATAAGTTTGGCCAACGGGTTTTAGAGTAGAAATATAAGTGTCTCCGGTATCAGGGTCGGTTCTTCTGGGTGAAGCCAGACTGTAAATAATTAAGTCGATTTTACCAAGGTCTTGTTGAATGGTTTCAATAGTTTGTTGCTTGATTGCATGAGAAAATGCATCACCATTAATGGTTTTACAATAGAGTCCAGCCTGGCTTGCCTGTTGATGAAAAGCGGCAGTGTTATACCAGCCGGCGGTCGCCGTTTTCTTTTCAGTTGGTTCTTTTTCAAAACAAATACCTAAAGTTTTTGCGCCCGCCCCAAATGCTGCGGTTATTCTGGAAGCTAGACCGTATCCGGTTGAGCAACCAATAACTAAGACGTTTTTAGGTTTGATTTTAAGCTCTCCGTGAGTTTGTACATAGTCTATTTGCTCTTTAACCCCGTGAGCACACCCAGCTGGGTGGGCGTTTGTACAAATAAAACCCCTGATTTTAGGCTTAATAATCATTCTGTAAGTATTCCTGTGTTGAATTTTATGACAATTTATAACCAGCGAATGTTAACGCGCATTGCGCAATAATTAAAGTTAATTTATTAGTGAATCAAATGAGTTTTCAATTCGTGATTAGTCGGTTGAATTGAACATCCTGCTTTTAATCTCAATATTTATCTGAAATACCTTTGTTTTATCACCTTTTACGGTAAATGGAGTTTGTTGTGGTTCAATTTGTACAGATAAAGGTCCGAGCACACATAAAATATTGCAATTTAGCGAATAATCATTAATTGACAATAATTCTTGATAGAGTCAACCCGATGCTTCGGTTATGATTAACCAATTGTGATATTAGTAAAGCTTTAGGTGCGTTGAGTTGAACCTACTAACGACTCGCACCGACGGATTATTTTTATTAATCGCGACATCAATTATAAAATAAAGCGTGACTCTATTACGAATTTACTGCACAAACAATACGCTATTTTATTCGATAAAATAATAAATTTGATGGAATTATTGGTTAGAATTTTATGAAAGAAAGACTGTATCAATATGGAGTAGTGATTTTTCTTTTGTTACTGAGCCAAGCTGTTCATGCCTTTAAATGGCCGTTTCAATATCAATTTCAACATTTGACAAAAAATGATGGGCTTTCTCAAAGTACGGTTTATACCATCAATCAAGATGCCGCAGGATTTATGTGGTTTGGTACGCTTGAAGGACTAAACCGATTTGATGGCCGGATGGTGTATGTTTTTAATAAATCAACAACCAATAATCAATTAACTGATAGTTTTATATACACCGCAAAAAATGATCCTCAACAAAAAGAAATTATGTGGTTAGGAACACATAATGGTTTGTATAAGTTTAATTATGCAAAAGGCGACTTTCAATTAATTTATAATCATGTTGATGAGAATATCTTAGGACTAAAAATATTTGCCATTGATTTTGGTGATCAAAATACCGGCTGGCTTTCAACTGACTCAGGGTTAATTAATGTTAACTTTCAAACTAATCAATGCCGTAAGATAAAACTTCAATTCTCGGGTGTTAAAACTGATAAATTAAATTTTGTTTATTCCGTCGCTCAATTGAATAAGGATCATCTAGTTTTAGCAACGCACGCAGGATTATTTAAGTATGATATCGCCAAGGAAAAAATTATTAAGCAACTGGTGATTCAACATAATCCGATTGTATGGCGAGTGTTTAAAGATTCGACAAATGTAATTTGGGTTGGTACTTCACGAGGGCTTTTTAAAATTGTCGAAGAAGAACAAGTAAAATCGATTGAACTTAACCGTCATTCGACATCATTTGTTTTTGATCAAAATATTTACACTTTTTATGAAGCCCAAAACAAAACGCTTTGGATAGGTTCGGGCAATGGTGTTTACTTTAAAGCCGAAAATTCAAAAGCTTTTACTAATTTAAAAAATAATCCTGAAAATCAACACTCATTAATAAACAATACCGTGTGGTCGATTTATGAAGATAATAATCATATTGTCTGGTTTGGTACCGATAGTGGTGTGAGTCGATATAATCCCAAAACTGCTGATTTTAATACTTTAACTAAACAGTCTGATGGCATGGGATTAAGTGATAGTTGGGTTAATAGTGTTTATAAGCCTGCTCAAGGACCTCTATGGGTTTCTACCAATAACGGGCTGGATGGATTTGATGAAAATGGTAAAAAGATATCGCACTTTGACTTGCTCGATGGATTAAGCAGTCAGTGGGTTTACAGTATGTGGCAGCAAGATGAAAATACGCTTTGGTTGGGAACTTTTGATGGACTTAATCGCCTGAATTTAGTTGACAAAACGGTTGATAAATTTTTTCATCAACCAGGTAAGCCATCAATCAGCGACAATACTGTTTGGCGTATTTTACCCGATGGTAACTCTCATCTTTGGCTAGGGACTGGGGGAGGACTTGATCGGTTTAACTTTAAAACTCATCAAATTGAACACTTTAGTAAAGGTGATGCTGCAAATTTGGGTTTAACTGATGATCGTATTCATTCATTACACAAAGACAAAAATGGCATTTTATGGGTTGGGACATCTCGAGGTTTAAATCGATTTGATTACTACAAAAAGAATATGTTGCATTTTTCAGTTAAACCTAATCAATCAGGGCATTTGCAGCGTGGTTGGGTAACGGGATTAAGCTCAGATAGTCAAAATAGACTTTGGATTTCAACTGACGGAGGTATCAGTTACCTGGAAAAAGGGACGTTTCAAATTGTTTCGCTTAGTAATTTTGAAAAAACCAAAGAGTATGTTTATTCATTGGAAATTGATAATAAAGATAATATCTGGTTTAGTACTAATTCTGGGTTAGGACGGTTGACTTATACTGGTAATATTACTCAACCAATCGACCCAAATTCACTACAGCTTGAGTTTTATTCTTATTTTGATGGTTTACAGGCAGATGAATATAATGATCATGCCAGTATGATTGATTCGACAGGTAAAGTTTATTTTGGCGGTATCAAAGGATTAGATATTATCGAACCCGAAAAATTCGAACAACGTGTTGAGCAGCCTCCAATTCCAGTCATCACGCGATTAGAAGTCAGTGGACAAAATAATCAAACAGCAGACTGGACTCAGCGAAATTTTCCGCTTAGTTTTCATCGAGAAGAGGCACAGGAAATTCAACTTAATTATGATCAACAATATTTAACTTTTTATTTAGCCGCATTAAATTTTGCAAATCCTAAGACTAATCGAATCGAATATCGCTTATTAGGGTTTAACGACCATTGGACAGCGACCGTCGCTAATCAGCCATTCATTAACTTTCAAGGGTTGCCTTCAGGACATTATACACTTGAAGTCAGAGCTGCTACTGCGCGCAGTAATTGGAGTGAACAAACGGCAAAACTTAATATTTATGTTAAACCGATATTTTGGTTAAGTAGACCTGCGTATGTGGTTTACGTTATTAGCTTTTTGTTGTTGGGTTTTTTGTATATTTATCGCTATAAAAAACGATTGACGCGATTAAAAGCATTAGTTGCAAGAGAGCAACAGGTTAGTCAACAACTGAAATTAATTGATGCCACTAAAGATCAGTTTTTGGCGAATACTTCTCATGAATTAAAAACGCCACTTAATGCGATTATTGGCTTAAGTGATTATCTGTTAACGGAAGATATTCAAAAGCTAAATCAAAAAGAAACCAAAGAAGCATTAAGCCTGATTAAGAGCAGTGGCAGTCGTATGAATAAACTGATTGAAGATATTCTTCAGTGTTCAACTTTAAATAGCGGCAAGCTCGTGCTTGATTATAGCCACTTTTCTTTAAGTGAGCTGGCGAATGAATGTTTAACTGAAATTAATCATTCTACCCATAACAAAAATATTGCGTTGCTGAATAAGGTCAGTGAAGAGTTGCCTTTTGTTTGTGCAGATCGGAATCGAGTAAAACAAATACTGCTAAACTTGATTGGTAATGCACTGAAATTTACTCAACACGGTGAAGTTAGCGTGATTGCGCGAGAACAACGAGATAGGCTGCTTATTATTGTAAAAGATACGGGTATTGGTATTGATAAGCAATTTCATCATAAAATATTTGAAGCATTTGAACAGGTAGATGGTTCTTCAAGGCGCAGATATGAAGGATCTGGCCTGGGCTTATCAATAGTTAAACAGTTGGTTGAGTTACATGGCACTCGAGTTTATGTTAACTCGACACCAAATGTGGGCACCGAAATATCATTTGCTTTATATAAGCGTAAAAATGAAGCGGGGAGCATTAAATCATCTTAACTTTTTATACTGCTTTATTCATACTAAACTATATTCTAACTAGATTAAACTCTAACTAGATTAAATTTTAACTAGACTAAATTCATATTAAACTGAACACATAAACTAATCTATAAATACAGCATTTTCAAAAAGTGTATTCAGGCAAAAAAGCAGCTTTATTCAAATAGGAGGATACCCGTTCAAAAGTTAAGCTGGTTAATTGCCCAGTAGAACATTGCCTTAGCAGGAAAAAAGTGGAATTAATAATGGAAGGTATCTTCTTTGTTAATTTTAAAACCGGCGGCTTCCCAATTTTGAATACCCCCCTGAAGAGAATAGACATGTTCGAATCCCAGACTTTGTAATGACTGGGCTGCTAGGGCAGAGCGTCCACCGCTTTTACAGTAAATAAATATATTTGTTTTAGAGATGTTTGATTCATCCAATAAAGGTTTCACCTTTGGATGAGATAAAATGGCAAACTCGATCAAACCGCGTGGAATATTGATGGCGTTGGCAATATAACCGTTAGCGTATTCATCCGGTTCTCGAACATCGATGATGAGTTTCTTTTGATCAATTGCTTGGCAAAGTGCTTGGTTATCACATTCATTAATTGATTCTCGAGCCTGATTAACTAATTGAATTGGTGTTAGCATAATTGATTCTCTGATAGTGAAAATTAATGACTTATGTTTAAGATATATATACTACAAAATAGATTAATATTAGATATTGCTAATATTGAGTGTATCGAATAAAATAACTAAATACAACATTAACATTAACAATAAAGTAAAGGCTATAAATATATGTCTAACCAGTTAATACTTTTGTCGCTGAATCGCCCTAAGCTTATTTATGTGGCGCTATTAGTAATTACGCTTGTTAGCGGTTTGTTAATGCTAAACATTCAGGTTGATACTGATCCTGAAAATATGTTGCCCCAATCTGAACCTGCCAGAATCTTTCATAATGACGTGAAGAAGGAGTTTTTATTAAGTGATATGCTGGTGGTTGGTATCAAAGTTAATCAGAGCGAATCAATTTTTAATCAACAATCTTTAGCCGATGTTAAGCTGTTGACCGATTTCATTTTGACGTTACAAGGCGTTAAACAAATCGATGTAAACTCGCTTTCAGTGATTGATAATATCAGTCAAAAAGAACCCGGTAGTATTCGCTTTGAGTGGATGATGCCTGAAAAGCCGCAAAGTACTGAGGATGTAACCCGCATCGAATCCGCAGTGGAGCGTTTACCTTTTGTTATTGATAGCCTGGTATCGGGTGATAAAAAAGCCGCAACTATTTATGTTCCAGTACTTGATAAAAATCAAAGTTATCAAATTGCCAATCAGATTAGAGACTATATAGCACAACTTTCAAAAAGTAATACCTATTACATTACTGGTTTGCCGGTAGCAGAAGATACTTTTGGCGTGGAGATGTTTGTGCAAATGGGTATCTCTGCACCGTTGGCGGCTTTAGTCATATATTTGTTAATGCTGTATTTTTTTCGTAGTCCGACGCTCGTTGCTGCACCTATGATTATTGCTATGTCAACAGTTATTATCATTATGGGATTGATGATTGGTGCTGGTTTTACCGTACATATAATGAGCTCTATGATTCCTATATTTTTAATGCCTATTGCGGTTGTAGACTCAGTACATATTATGTCTGAGTTTGCTGATAATTTTCGCCCAGGGACTGAAAGAAGGGGGGTAATCAAACAAGTTGTGGCGCACTTGTTTAAACCTATGCTATTTACTTCTGTGACTTCTGCGGTCGGGTTTTATTCTTTAATATTAACGCCCATTCCACCGGTGCAGATTTTTGGTTTTTTCGTAGGCTCGGGCATATTGTTGGCTTTTCTTTTAACGATACTATTTATACCTGCTTACGTTATCAGTATAAACGAGAATCGTTTATACAAAATGCAGCAAAAGCTACATGAAATTCAATCGTTAAGTCAAAGAACGGGCCAAGATGATTCTGAAAATACTTTGTTGCAAAAGGTTGGGCGGTTCAGTCAACTTCATAAAAAATTAATTATTTTCGGTGCGAGTTTAATGGTGTTGTTTTCTGTTGTTGGTATTCAACAAATCATCATTAACGATAACCCGGTACGTTGGTTTAAAGCGGATCATGAAATACGAGTTGCAGATAGCGTATTAAACCAACACTTCGCAGGAACTTACGATGCACATTTGGTTTTTCAGTTAAAAAACCAGTCGGAGTTAATTTCTGCCTGGCAAAAGGAGTCGACGATTTTAGTCAACAATATAGGGTTGTCTGCATCACAAACATCACGACTAAATCAAAAAATCACAGAGTCAACGTCAACTCAGGATATTGTGGCCGCCAGTATTTTGTTAGACGACTTGCTGTTTGATGCTGAAAGTTTTTCTCAAGAAGCTGCTGATGCCATGACCGCATTGTCTGAACAAACGATTGCATCATTAAATGTTTTTTTACAACCAGAAGTATTGCACTATATTGAACGCTTGCAGCAGCATATTGTTGAAATGGATAAAATAGGAAAATCAAATTCAGTAGTTGACTTAGTCAAAACGGTGAATCGTGACTTGGTTAGTGGGCAACAGAAAGATTATCGAATTCCTGACTCCGCTAACGGGGTTTCGCAAACGCTTTTACAGTTTCAGTCATCGCATAGGCCGCAAGATTTATGGCATTTTGTCACACCTGATTACACTAAAGCACTAGTGTGGATTCAAATGACTAGTGGTGATAATCAAGATATGTCATTAGTCATCCAACAGATAGAACAATATATCCAGCAACATCCGTTACCGCAGAATATTTCTTTTCAATGGGCCGGTAAAGCTTACTTAAACCTGGTCTGGCAAGAAAAAATGGTGGCAGGAATGATGGAAAGTTTATTGAGTGCGTTTGTTATCGTATTCATTATGATGGCTGTTTTATTTCGCTCTGTGCTTTGGGGACTATTAGCGATGTTGCCATTAACGATTACTATTTTGTTGATGTACGGCATTATCGGTTGGAGTGGAAAATACTACGATATGCCTATTGCGGTGCTTTCGGCATTAACTCTCGGACTATCAGTTGATTTTGCTATTCACTTTATTGAAAGGTTTAGAGCAACCTTGAAGCAGCAGCAAGACTGGCAAAAAACAATTGTAAAAATGTATCAAGAACCCGCGAATGCAATTTCTCGGAATGCTCTTGTGATTGCACTGGGCTTTACGCCGTTATTGCTGGCACCCCTAGTGCCTTATATTACTGTTGGAGCATTCTTAGCTGCAATTATGCTTATATCTGCGCTGGTTACCATTGTGGTTTTACCAGCCTGTATGTTGATGTTGAAAAGGTTTTTGCAAAATTAATTAATGAAATTCAGCAGTGACTTATCGAAATTGGATTCCTTCAGACTTTAAGTTGTTATTTTAACGATGGTGGAGATTTAAATGAGAATTAAAAATTTATTGAGTGGTTGTATTTTATTGATGCTAAATACAACCAATATACTGGCAAGTGAGCTCACTGCTGAGCAAATTGTCGAAAAAGCCACGTTGAGTGCTTATTACAATGGTAATGATGGTCGCAGCGTTGCCAGAATGAAAATTGTTGATGCTAACCAGCGAGTTCAACTTAGACAGTTTACCATTTTACGTAAAGATATTGCGGATGGTGCAGAACAGAAATTTTTAGTTGTTTTCTCAAAACCCAAATCCGTTGATAAAACGGTGTTTATGGTTAACAAAAAGATTCAAACCGCTGATGAACGCTGGCTTTATTTACCTGCGCTTGACCTGGTTAAGCGAATTTCGGCAGGTGACAAACGAACTAGCTTTGTTGGTTCTCACTATTATTATGAAGATGTTTCTGGGCGTATACCCAGCGAAGATACTCATAAAATTATTGAAAATGGTGAGGATTTTTACGTGCTATCTCATTACCCAAAGGATAAACAGAGTGTTGAATATGATTGGTATAAAACGCAAATTGATAAAAAGACATTTTTACCCATGTTAATTGAATACTATGATAAAGATGGAAAAGCAATGAGACGAATTGAAGCGCTTAATGTTGAGGAAATTAGTGGTTATCCTACGGTCACTCAGGCAAAAGTGACTAACTTACAGGATAATAGTTATACCTTGATGGAATTTCGTAATGTTGTTTTCGATATTGATATTCCAGATGAGGTCTTCACTGAGCGCTCTTTACGAAACCCGCCAGGGAAATGGTTGGATTAATGCTTGGCATTAATATTTTGTGTTTTTTAATAATCGATTAAATTTCAATAAATCTGTTTTGGGTATGATCATTCGATGAATCAGTTAAGCCAAATTTGTACATTTTGGGCGCTTATATTTTTGCCAATATCACCGGTTTTGGCCGAAAAAATCGGTTCAAATCAAAGTGACTTACTTACCGGTAATATGATTGATCAGCAAACTAGTGAACAAGAGTGGGGAGATAACTGGGATGATTCATGGGAAGAAGACAAAGATTGGCAGATTATTCAAAAACTGAGTTATAGCTATGCATATTTAACCCATTCAAATAGTGCTAATTTGGCTGATAATATCCTCAATGAAGCGCGATATTCTTTTAAGTTTGACTACGACAGCAATTCATTTAAATTTTATTCTCATGCCGATATTGTCGTTGATGAACTACGCAAGAGTAATGAGTTTTCGTGGTATGAGTTAAATTTTCAGTATACTTTAACTGAGCAAGTCGATTTTAAAATTGGACGGCAAATTATTACCTGGGGCACAGGCGACCTGCTATTTTTAAATGATTTGTTCCCAAAAGACTGGCAATCTTTTTTTAATGGCCGTGAAAATCAATATCTTAAATTACCGGTTGATGCGATACGGTTGAGTTATTTTGGCCAATCAGTAAATATAGAACTGGCTTATTTACCTGAATTTACCGCCGATAACTCGCTCACTGGGGAAACATTTTCATTTTATTTACCTTCACAGACTAGCGGAGCCCCGCAAATTAGACAACCTGAGGTGCCGTTAATATTCCAATCTAAAAAGAGTGATGAATTGATTGGAAGAGTTTACAAAACCATTGATGGTATTGAATGGAGTGGGTATTTTTATGATGGCTATTTTAAATCGCCCTCAAAAATTACACCGAATAACATACCCGGTTACAGCAAAATGCAATCTTTAGGGGCAAGCGCCAGGTTACCCTTACTGAATGGATTGTTTAATATCGAAACCAGTTATTATCATAGTAAAGAAGATTCTTCTGGTAGGAATCCTTTGGTTGATAATAGTCAGCTTAAATTGTTGGTTGGCTATGAAAAGGAAATTTATAAAAATATTACGCTATCTACACAGGTAATGATGGAACAAATTTTACAGTTTGAACGCTTTATTGCGCATCAGCCTGAGAGTAATACAAACCTACAAGAGCGAAAAATAACCCTCACGGCTCGTTTAACACAAATGGCGTTACAACAAAAACTTACCAATACTTTAATGTTATTCTACTCACCCGATGAGGAAGATTACTATATAAGATTTGGTCATCATTATCGTTATAGTGACCAACTAACCCTAAGTGGTGGAGGGAATATTTTAGGTGGTAAAAGCGAGCAGTCGTTTTTTGGCCAGCTACGAGATAATTCAAATCTGTACCTCAGATTTGAATATCATTTTTAATATGAGACGCAGCTTAATTATTCGTTAGGAATGCAGTAATAATCATGCAGTGCATTAATGATATCTTTCGCTACACCATTTTTTAACGAGTAATAAATTGTTTGTGATTCACGTCGAGTTGAGACCAGTTCATCCGAACGAAGCTTAGCTAGATGCTGAGATAATGCAGATTGAGATAAATCAATCAACTCATTTAATTCACTAACAGAAAGCTCTCCCTCTGATAAAATGCATAAAATCATCAAGCGATTAACATTTGCCAGTGCTTTTAACTGTCTGGTGGCAGCATTAGCATGCAATCTTAAATCCTGAGGATCTCTTTGGCAGCATCTTTTAGGTTCAAGTGACAAGGGCTTATCTGAATTTATCATATCTGGAGTAGTTTCGATTAATTGTTCCATTATTTTATTTTCATCCGATATTTTAAATTTTCTGGGTTAAGAATAAATGTAATTGAAACTGACTAGAGTGTCTAGTGAGAATCAAAGTCTATGTTAAACAATGAGTAATAGTTTTTAAAAATAGAAAAAATATTTTTTAAGACAACTCTATATTCATACTCTATTTTATTATAAAGTATAAACGGCGCGTTAGGTTTTTACCTAAGGAATTGTGTGATTGGTTTGTGATATTTGTATTAATTATTGATGTTAGTTTGATTAATTCTCACGCCATGACCGGATCACAGCTGTCTGTTGTAAATTGAGGTATGAATTTTTGTACGCCACTATTTATAACTTGGTTCTGAGTAGTAAGCTGATTTTGAGCAGAAAATTCATTTACAATGGCTTTTGCTGAATCAACGCATCGTCCGCAACAGTTCCCAACGCCTAAATGATGTTGAATTTCTGCAAATGTAGTCAGACCATTATGCATAGCTTCTTTAATTTGTGAATCTGTTACTGCATTGCAGATACAAACGTACATAAAATTCTCCTTCAGAAAACTGTGAAATATTATAGGAATCATTCGCATTTGAGTCAAACACTTATTAAGTGATTATTGATCTAAATCAGATACCTTATAGTTACCCCGTATTTACTGTTAAAATACGACAATTAATTCAATCATAAAAAGGTTAATATAAGAGGCAAATATGAAAGGAAATAGGGCAATTATCGGCCAGCTGAATGGTGTATTAAAGGCGTTACTCACCGGTATTAATCAGTATTTTCTGCATTCCCGCATATGTGAAAACTGGGGGTATGATTCATTAAAAAAGAAAGATTATCACTATTCTATTGAATTAATGAAACTGTCAGATAAATTGATTAAGCGCATCTTATTTCTTGAAGGGTTAGCAAATCTTCAAGATTTGGGCAAACTGTATATAGGTGAAAATGTTGAACAGGTTTTCGCTGGAAACCTCAAGTTTGATACTGAATTACGGCAAAGCGTGGTTGATACTATCGAACAGTGTGAAAAAGAAGCTGATTATATCAGCCGTGAATGCCTGGAAGAAATTCTCCATGAATGTGAAGAACAAATTGACTGGTTAGAAGCTCAACAACATTTAATTGCTAAAACTGGTCTACAAAACTATCTACAGTCTGCGATGTAAAGAGGTACTTCTTATCTGTTTTCATCTTGATAATATTTTAAATACGAGCAATAACCGCCCCGAGCTAAGGAAACTTTATGAAAGGTAATCAAAGAGTTATAGAGCAACTACAAATTTTATTGGAATCTGAACTCAGTGCATTTGACCAATATTTCATACATGCCCGAATGTATGCTGACTGGGGATACAGTCGACTAGAAGAGCGCATTATGCATGAAGCTGATGAAGAAAAAGAGCATGCTCAATTACTGATTGATCGTATGTTGTTTTTAGAAGCAACTCCTGATTTGACTAAACGTACACCATTAAATGTGGGAAAAGATGTCCCTGAAATGTTAAAAAATGATTTGGACTATGAGTACAAAGTCGCTGATGATTTAAAAGTTGCGATTAAAATCTGTGAAGAGGAAAAAGACTTTCAGTCTCGTGAAATTTTAATAAAACTGCTAGAGGATACGGAAGAAGATCATATGTTCTGGCTTGAACAACAATTACGATTAATTAAGCAAATTGGTGAGCAAAACTATTTGCAAAGTCAGGCATCATAGTTAATAAGTTACCGCAAGTTAATCACGTAACATCATGATTAACTTGCTTTTTTTTGTTTTCTATTTTTTAATCTTTGTTGCCATGCACTCAATATATGTAGACGCCAGAATAAACGAATACCGACATATCCCAACAAAGCACAAACTACACCACAGACAATGCTGCCTAAAAATAAAGGTTGCCAGAACTCATTCAAGTTTTGTGATAACCATTCCCAACTTAATTCAAACTCAAAAGTTGAAGATTCCTGGCCAAGTAACCAAACGCCAACTAGGTAAGTAAAACCAAATACGACAGGCATAGTTACGGGATTAGTAAGCCACACGAGCGCAATAGAGATCGCAATATTGGCTCTGAAAATGATAGCCCCACCAGCAGCCAGCAGCATTTGAAAGGGAACCGGTATAAAAGCACAGAATAAGCCGACTAAAAATGCATTACTGACCGAATAACGAGTTAAATGCCAGAGTTGTGGATCATGAATAAACCGACCAAACAGCGATAAAAACTTATTGTTTTTAATTTTTTCCGGATTCGGGAGATAACGCTTTATGAGTTTTCTTGGCATTAGGCAGTGACAACTTAAACGCTGATTTGATTTTTATTGTGCAATATTGTAGCTTTAAGCGGTTTCGATTGTAAGTGAAAATGTTAATCTTTCACCAATCAGTCATTGAAATAATAGTGTTAACTATTTGATATAAATTGAAATTTTTTATTTTTTGTTGAATGGCTTTGACAACTTGTAATTAGCTTTTACACAATTTATCGGGTTTAAATGACAGACTTAAGTTAAATCCAACTTAAAAATACCATAAGCCCGACCCGATTATAACAAGGACGAATCATGCTGACTCAAGGAATGGGATTACTCATTGGATTATTATCTCTTTGGTTTATTCCTCACGCTCAATTTGCACTAATTTTGTTACTGGTTTCCCTCGGTATTTTATTATGCCGTAAGTGGTTTAAGTTTTCTTGCTTATTTAATTGGGTTAACTGGGGCATTATTTGGGCTTGTCTTAACATTCTTGTTTGGGCGAATACAACAAAAAGTCTCATTACTGATGCGGCTACGGTAGAAGTTGAAGGTATGATTTGCAGTATTCCTTATCGTCAAGCAGAGAGAATTTTGTTTGATTTTTGTGTTTCGTATATTAATGGACAAGAGGTTGGCTGGTTGAGTCAACGTAAATTTCAGGCCTCCTGGTGGCATGTTGAAGATGCTCTAGTGTCAGAGAAATCAGCCATTCATGCTGGAGAAACCTGGGTATTATATGGCCGAATTAAACCCGCTAGAGGTCGCGTTAATCCGGCAGGATTTGATCGTGAAAGATGGTTGTTAGCCAATCATTATTTAGGACAGCTTTCCGTTAAACGCTGGACAGGTTTTCGTGATTTATCATCAATTTCAAGTTTATATCATCAAATGCGACAGTCTGTTTATGAGAAAGTACGATTTGTTTTAAAAGACTCTGAATTTCAAGGTGTCATCTTGGCTATTTTAATGGGAGAACGGCAGCATTTTAGCAATCAACAACAAGATGTTTTTCAGCGTAGCGGGACCGCTCATTTGCTTGCAATTTCGGGATTACATATTGGCATTGCTGCACTTTGGGTTTACTGGGGATTTTTGTTTATTTGTAAGCGCACCGCTAAATTTTGTCTTCTTATTCCTGCGTGTCGAGCGGCAGAAATAGGTGCGCTTTGCGGTGCGCTTTTTCTATTGCTGTTAAGTGGTATGGCGATTCCAGCCTGTCGGGCAACATTAATGCTTAGCGTTGTATTTGTTAGTAGATGGTTTGGTAGTTATTTGCCAATTGCTAATGTTTTGAGTCTGGTAATGCTCATAACACTTATTATTTTTCCTTTCTCCATTTTATTAGCCAGTTTCTGGTTGTCATTTGGTACTGTCAGTATGATTGCATTAGTACTCAATAAACCTAGTTATTTTCGTGAAAAACTGGTGCTTTGGTTCAGGATTAACTGGTTTTTGTTTTTAATGTTAATTCCAGTGTCTTGGGTAATCTTTGGTTATGTCAGTTGGGTAGCATTTGCGGTTAATTTGTTACTCATTCCGGTTTATTCTTTTGTCATTACGCCTTTGATCTATTTAGCTGGAATTTTAGCGTTTATTGAGATTAACATGGCAAAATGGCTGTTTGATTGGATTTCTGAGTTGATTGGAATTGGTTTTATCATTCAATCTAAATCTGTCGAATATAATCAATTAATACCGGAAGTTAGTTTTAACCCATTGAGCTTATTATATGTTGGTAGTTTGCTTACAATCAGTCTACTTCCATATAAATTATTGAATTTAAAATTAAAAATATTATTTTTAATTGGATTTCTATTAAGTATGCCTTTTCAACAAAAAAGACCTTACGATTTTCAAATGTGGGTGTTTGATATAGGGCAGGGGTTAGCGGTCTATATTGAAACCCCCGATGGAAATTTAATCTTTGACACGGGTTGGGGAAATAAACAATTTAATCTAGCTAAAACAACGATTATACCTTTTCTGCAAAATAACAAGATTCGACAAGTCGACAAGCTGATTGTCAGTCATGATGACAGTGACCACTCGGGGGGAGTAAGTGAGTTATTGAGTCAGGTTAATATTACTCAGGTTTTAAGTGGTGAATCTATTCTGTTTTCTCACGCAGATAATTGTCACCGAGCAACAAGTTGGCAGTGGGGACGAGTTGAATTTGAATTTTTGTCGACTGACAATGTGCTTTGGAAAAGTGGCAACAATGCATCATGCGTACTTTCAGTCAAGGTTGGACAACAGCATATATTGCTGACAGGCGATATTGAGAAACAATCTGAAGCATATTTAATTCAACAGGGCTTAAAACCTCATGATTTTCTACTCGCACCACATCACGGCAGTTTAACAAGTTCCAGTCGGCAATTTGTTAACCATGTCAGACCAAAATATGTTATTTTCTCGACCGGATATGACAATCGCTGGAAATTTCCCAAAACGGAAGTTGTTGAACGTTATCGCCTAATTGGCAGTGAAATATATAATACTGCCGATGATGGTGCGGTTTGGCTTTATGCCAAACCTGATGAACAAATAAATATTGCATCTTTTAGGCGATTATATCCTCAGTTTTGGCGGTGAATTGTTGTCTATATTGTTGTTTAAATTGATTAAATGCTCAAATCAACTTGAGATTTCCTGATATAATCAACGCCACTGAAACAGATTTAATATAATCGATTTTATCGAATTAAAATAATAAATTGGTTTTCTGATTAATCCGATGCGGTATACATTATTCAATCTAAGGATTTATTTGCATGATCGAACTATTTAAAGCCGGTGGGTACATCATGTACCCGATTATTCTTTGCTCAATTGCAGCATTAGCGATTTGTGTTGAAAGAGGCTGGAGTCTACGGCGCTCAAGAATAACGCCCAAGCACTTAGTTGCACAAGTATGGAGTTGGATTAAAAATAATCAACTCGATAAAAACAAGCTTAAAACCTTAAAAGCTAGTTCTCCACTTGGTGAAATATTAGCCGCAGGATTAGTTAACCATGTTCACGGCAGAGAAACTATGAAGGAGAGTATTCAGGAAGCAGGCAGGCATACTGTATTATCTTTAGAAAAATATCTAAATACACTTGGAACTATTGCTCAAATTACGCCATTGTTAGGACTGTTAGGCACTGTAATTGGGATGATTCGAGTTTTTACCGTAATCACTATTCAAGGAACTGGCGATGCGAATGCGCTGGCTGCGGGTATTTCAGAAGCTTTGGTCACTACCGCTACAGGATTGACCATTGCCATTCCCGCGCTTATTTTTCATCGCCATTTTGAACGCCGAGTCGATGAACTTGTTACTGAAATGGAGCAGGAAGCATTAAAAATGGTAGAAGTTTTACATGGTGAAAGAGAAACTTTAAAAGGCTAGTCATTGTGTTACGTCGAACAAAAAAGAAAGAAGTCGCTATAAATCTTACACCGTTAATTGATGTTGTTTTTCTTTTATTAATCTTTTTTATGGTGTCGACCAGTTTTACCCGTGAAACTCAAATCAAAATTGAGTTGCCGAAGGCGAATGTCGATAAATTAAAAGCCGAACCTGAAATTATTGAAATCAGTATCGATAAAGAAGGGCGAATATTTGTGAATGGTAAAGGATTGGCCAATGCGCAAGTTGACACTTTAAAGCGCGCGCTAACCCCGTTGCTAGAAAAAGATAAAAATTTACCGGTGATTATCAGTGCCGATGCCAATGTGGCTTATCAAGCTGTTGTTACTGCAATGGATGCAACTTCACAGTTAGGCATTACAAATTTAAAAATGGCCACTCAGAGAAGCGAAGAATGAGTGAGTTACCGAGTCCTGCAACAACCGGTACGTTTAAGCGCCTATTATCCTATTTGGGTGATTACAAATTAATGTTTGCAATCGCTTTTGTAGGCAATGTAATTTATGCGCTTATGGAAGTGTTATTTATTAAAGCGCTAGAACCATTGACAGATCGGGGACTTGTGGGTGGTGATATCGCTTTTATGAAAATGGTGCCTCTCTACATCATTGGCATTGTTTTTATTCGCGGATTGGCGGGATTCATTTCTAGTTACTGTATGTCCTGGATTGGCCAGCATATTGTACAAAAAATGCGACAGCAGCTAATTAGTAATTACACTGCGTTGCCACCACAATTTTTTGATGACAATAACTCAGGACAACTAGTATCAAAAGTTACTTTTAACACTCAGCAGGTCGCAGCTGCTAGCACTGATGCCTTAACAAAACTATTTCGTGAAGGGATAGTCATAATCGGATCTATTGGTTTGCTGTTTTATACAAACTGGCAATTAGCTTCAATTTTTTTCATTTCAATCCCAATTATTGGCGTCATCGTTAATTTTGCCAGCAAAAGATTCAAGAAAATCAGCAAGAATATTCAAACTGCGATGGGTGGAGTGACTCAGACCACGCAAGAGATTGTTGATGGTTATAAAGAGATAAAAACTTTTGGTGGTGAAAAATTTGAGGAGAAAAGATTTTACGAAGCCGCTAATAAGAACCGTCGCCAAATGATGAAAATGAATGTAACAAAGGCAATAAGTACACCGTTAATTCAGTTTATTGCTTCATTTGCTATTGCGATTGTAATTTTTTATGCGGCAGTTTTAATGGAGTTACAACAGCTCACCGCAGGACAGTTTATTTATATGCTTTCTGCTATGATGGCATTGTTAAAGCCGTTAAAAGTAATTTCAAATTTAAATAATGTCATCCAACAAGGAATTGCAGCGGCTGAAAGTGTATTTGAAATTATTGATACCGATAAAGAAAAGGATCAAGGACAAAAAGAACTCAAATATGTGCCGCAAACGATTCAATTTCAGAATGTTAATTTTCAATATCCCAACGCCAATATGGCAACGATTAAAAATATCTCTTTACAAATTAATCAAGGAGAAACCATTGCATTGGTTGGTCGTTCTGGAAGCGGTAAAACAACGTTAGCGCACTTACTGCTGCGTTTTTATGAACTACAAAGTGGAAAAATTTTATTTGATGGAACAAATATTGATGAGTTTACTCTCAAGTCATTGCGTCATAATATCGCGATAGTTTCACAGCAAGTTACGCTGTTTAATGATACTGTTGAGGCAAATATCGCTTATGCCGCATCAACAATTGATCAACCTCATTTAATTGATTCTGCTAAAAAAGCGCATGCTGATCACTTTATTCAGCAATTTCCCGAAGGTTATCAAACACTAATTGGAGAAAATGGTTCGCGCTTATCTGGTGGGCAAAAGCAACGGCTTGCGATTGCTCGGGCAATTTATAAAAATTCCCCGATTATTATTTTAGATGAAGCAACCTCGGCTCTGGATACCGAAGCCGAACGCCATATTCAAGCGGCTATGGATGCTTTAACCGAAAACCGTACGACCTTGGTTATTGCTCATCGACTATCAACCATAGAGCAAGCCGATAAAATCGTGGTAATGGATAACGGTGAAATTGTAGAGCAAGGAACTCATCAAGCCTTATTGCAGGCAAATGGTGAGTATGCCAGATTACATGCAATGCAGTTTACTGAGTCAGAATAGACTACTATGCGATTTATCGAGGTTATTGAAAAATTTTGGTATAGTCGACGTTGGTATCATATTTTGATATTCCCTCTAAGCATACCTTTTTATTTGCTTGTTTGGTTTAAGTATTTTTTTTACCGGCGCGGTATTTTTTCCTCAGCATCGTCACGAGTGCCTGTTTTAGTGGTCGGTAATTTATCCGTCGGCGGAACTGGCAAAACCCCTTTTATTTCTTTTTTGACACAAGTACTTGTACAAAATGGCTATCGAGTAGGTATTGTCAGTCGTGGTTATGGTGCGAAAATTACTCAATTTCCACACGTAATTTCGACGCACGATAGTGTTGCCCAAATTGGGGATGAAGCCTACATGCAATTTCAAAAACTGGGTGTCCCGATGGCAATTGCCCCACAACGAGCGCAGGCGGTTAATAGCCTCTCACGAGAATTTGATTTAGATGTGATTATTAGTGATGACGGCTTACAACATTATGCGATGGCAAGAGAATTTGAAGTGTTGCTAGTCGATGGCCAAAGAGGGCTTGGAAACCAGATGGTTTTACCCTTTGGTCCATTGCGTGAACCGTCTACGCGAATAAAAACGGTAAATTGGGTTGTGGTTAATCAAAATCCGACAATTATGTCGCATAGTCAACACCAGTTAAAACAACAGCTTTTAAATTATGGTAAGCCGCTTAGTTATATGACTATTAAACCCGTTGCTCTGGTACACCTGGCGTCAAATGAAGCGGTTACAATGAATAACTTAAAAGATCAATCAGTTACCGCTGTATGTGGAATAGGGAATCCCACACGTTTTTTTGAAACATTAGCACCACTTTGTCAAAAAATAGATCAGGTTGTATTTTCCGATCATCATGAGTTTTGCGCTAGTGACTTTGTTGAATTTGACGCGCAAACTGTCGTTATGACGGAGAAAGATGCTGTAAAATGTCATGCGTTTGCCCAACAGAATTGGTACTATTTGAAAATAAGTGCCACATTAAACCAATCAGATACAATCGAATTATTTAATTTGTTAGAACAGCAAATTTTACAACATAAACCAAAGCCGAGGTAATCGCCGATGGACAATAAATTACTGGATATACTCGTTTGTCCTTTATGCAATAGTAAACTCTATCAACCTAAAGATAAGCAGCAATTAATTTGTAAGTTTGATCGACTGAGTTTTCCAGTCGACGATGGTATTCCTGTCTTGTTACCAGAAAAAGGAACGAGTTTGACCAGAGAACAAATAGAGCAGCTGAATTAATGGGCTTTCACGTTATTATACCGGCGCGTTATCATTCAACCAGGCTTGCTGCAAAGGCATTGGCTTTAATTGGTGAGCAACCAATGATAGTACATGTTTGTCAGCAGGCATTAAAAAGTGGCGCTCAGTCTATTACTGTTGCAACAGATCATGATGAAATTATCGAGCAAGTAGAGCGGGCGGGATTTAATGCTGTTCTAACACGTGATGATCACCAATCTGGTAGTGATCGGGTTTATGAAGCCGCCCAATTAGCTGGACTTGCAGAACAGGATATTATTGTCAATGTTCAAGGAGATGAACCTTTTATTCCTGCCGAAAATATACAACAAGTTGCATCACTACTAACTAAAACCAGTCACTCTATGGCCACTTTATGTTGTCCTATTAGTAGTGCCGCAGATGTATTGGATGCAAACATAGTGAAAGTTGTATTTGATCAAAATCTTAAAGCGCTATATTTCTCGCGTGCGCCCATTCCTTTTTGTCGAGATAATCCCTTAAAGGTTTCGGCTGCTTTGCCTACATCTTATTATCGTCATATTGGTATTTATGCTTATCGCAAAAGCTTTTTACAAAAGTTTATTGGTTGGTCGCCAAGTTCATTAGAGCTAACGGAATCACTCGAGCAATTAAGAGCGATGGAAAATGGGGCAAGTATCGCCATTCATGTATTATCCGATATGCCACCCGCGGGAGTTGATACGCTAGAAGATTTGCAAAAAGCTCAGGCGTTTTATTTAAAACAACAGAATATTTAAAGCCATAGATTATTTGAAATAAAAATTTATTTGAAACAAGAATATTATTTAACTTGCTTCTTTATACACTGTTATTTTTTAGCATTTAATTATTCTTTCGAAATCGCATCCTAGGACTTATCTGAAATTTCAGGTATTTCCTAGGTCTAGCAAAATCTTTATTTTTATATTTTACCTGTTTAGTGGATGATTATATTTTTATACCAGATTTTTTAACTTTTCGAGATAAATTATCTGAAGAATATTTAAATCTCAAATAGGCAGCTGGCAACCAAAGTCTTAAATAAAGACGATTAGTTTTTAGAAAGTTTTTAGAAATTTTAAAGTTTTTATCTTTAGCCAATTTTATTTTTAAAAGTTGGCTTAAGTTTTTGTCAGCATAAAAAACAAAGAGCTGACAAACCATAAAGTAAATTGTCATTAATGTGATAATAATAATTAAGTTAATCATTTTAATTCATCCTTAATATTTAGAAATTAATTACTTTCAAACAACAACTAACGTTACCTACGAATTTATATCGAGCGAAGTATAGTAAAGATTTTTTAAGATTGTTGATTACTTTTTAACGCATTGACTTTTATTGAATAAAGCGTTTATCGATGGACTGAAGAAAGCGATAAAAACAAAATATTCACGTCTTTTGAAAACAAAGTGAATGCTTTAAAAATCAAAAGCTTAAATGTTATATGACACAAATTTGAAGGCATTAACTTAGTTTATATATGAAGGGGCTCATTTCGTGAGACAGTGAATATTACCATTATTTTTGTGAGCGGTACTACCAGATGGTAACGCGTTTATTGCACTTTTGCAGAGAGATTGTCATCAATTTCGTGAAGCATTTATTTGATTTAGCTTGCCTGCATCAAGTAGGATTGCTTAATAAAATTTTCAAGGATTTAAAAAATGGTTTTAAAAAATTGTCAGCTATCAGTGTTATTTGTCTGTATGGGAAATATTTGTCGATCGCCCACTGCAGAAGGTATCTTTCGCCACTTTGCCATTCAGCATTTATCAGTGCTCGATCTTGAAATTGATTCGGCTGGAACAACGGGTTATCACCAGGGTGAAAAAGCTGATCCACGGGCAATTAGTGCGGCTAAAAAGCGTGGTTATAACCTGGATAGCATTGTCTCTCGCCAAGTGGTTGATGAAGATTTTGAAAAGTTTGACCTGATTCTGGCAATGGACAAAGATAATTTTTCTCACTTAATGAAACATGCAGAACAAAGTAATAACCAACATAATCGTCATAAGATAAAATTGTTTTTACAGGATTTTGCGCCTTTATCTGAATATATTGAAGTACCTGATCCTTATTATGGGGCAGATAGAGGGTTTGATTTAGTGATCGACTTGATCGAACAGGCATCACAGGGATTGATTAAACATATTCAAGCAGAATATCTATCTAAGCAGAATACCTAAAACCTTAACCAGTAGAAAAGAGCTATTGTAACAATAGCTCTTTTCTGTTAGTGGTATAAATGAATTAATAAAGATTATTCAACTGGGGCTGGTTTTGCCATAGGTGAATAGCTTTTATTAATGCTTGTTTGTTCTTCAACATTTCTGGTTACTAAGATACCTGGTTCAAAACTTGGCTTTTCAAAATTAAAGTCAGTAGTTGGTAACATTTCAGAAAATTGCGGTTTGGTTGCTGGCGCATAAGAGCGACATGCAGCTGGTTGAACTGTCGATGGTGCCTGACCATTGGCTCTTTCTGATGATACCGATTCAGATATGTTTGATACTGATACTGATACTGATACTGATCCTAGTCCTGATGATGTTGATGCGATAGAGTCCTTAAGCTCAGATTCTGTTTGTTGTGTTAAAGCTGATGTATTATCTGCATTATTTTCTGAAGAACTAACTGAATCATGATTAACTGACTCGGTTTGAGTTACAACTTGTTCCGCTGGTTGATCATGCTCATTGGTAACAGACTTTTCTGCGGCTTTATTGAACATCACATTGTCATCTGAGCTTTTGGCTGCAAAGTTAGCTGGTGTCTCTGTTTTTTGCACCGTCTCTTTCGTTGTTACTGCTTCAGCTTGTGATGTGGCAGCATGTACTGTCAATTTATCGGTAACAATTTCAGCTGTTTGATCAACCGCTTTTTCAATATCGGTTTGAGAGGCTGTTGCAGCTTTGGCCTCAGTTGCTTCGGGCTCAGCTGGCTCAGGTTTGGCTGGGGCAGCATAAGCAACTTGCTCTTTTGCTTTTTCAGTTGCTTGCTCCGGGCTGGATTCCTTCACCGAGTGCGTCGCGGCTGTAGTCTCTTGTTGAGATTTTTGCTGCGGTTTATTTGTATTCTCATCATGAGTTGAAGGCGTTTTGTCTTCTTTAATAGAGGAGTGGCTCTGTTGAGAATTGCTTTGCTGAGAGCCATGTTGCTGTGAGTGTACTTTATTCTCAGCTTTGTTCGCTCCATTATTTAAATCTGAGTCTGTATCTACCCTTTGAATAGATTTTTCATTAGCTTGACCCGAGCTGCTTTGGCGCGTATTCACTTGGGCAGAATCAGTTTGCTGTGTGATAACAGCTTGTTGTGTTGCCTCCTTAGATGAATTTGATGATTGATTATTTGATTGCTGATTAGCTTCAGCATTTTTAGTACCTACATAATCAGCAACCGTTTTAGGCTGTATCGTTTTTGACTGATTGTTTGCTTGCTCGGATGAAGTGGATTGGTTCCGAGTGTTATCATTCTGTTGTTTATTTTGGTTAGCCGATTTTGCCGATTGATTCCGGTTATTTTCCGCACTGTTATTATCTGAATCAAGGTACTCTTGACGATTTTTAGCCTGAACCGTTTGGCGCTCTTCGCGTGATTGTCTTGGTGGACGATCTTTTCGCTTACGCTGTGGTTTAGATTGTTGTTCATTTACCGCTGTCGATGTAGCATTCTGATTCTTTTGATTCTGTTGATTGCGTTTAGTATTCGACCGTTTCTCACCTTTAGGAGAACGTGTCGAATCATCTTTACTTTCTTTATTATCTTGTTTATTGCGTGGCTTACCTTTGCGATTATTACGCGAACGATTTTTGTCAAATCTCTGACCATTCCGGCGGTTATGCTTGCGACCTTTTTGGTTTTTCTTCGAATCTTGACCGTCTTTATCACCAAATAGTGCCTGCCATAGACGACTGAAAAAGCCTGGTTTCGACTCTGTCTTTTTCACATGTACTGGTGCTGGTTGTACACCAATATTATTCACTGTGACTGCCGCTTGCTCAGTGGTTTCAGTCTGTGTTGGTGCGGTTGGAGTATAGACTTCAAGCTGTGGTTTATTGACGACTTCATGCGTAGCCGTTTCTAGTTTTTCTTCACCACGCATACGGGTAATTTCATAACTGGGGGTGTCCATGTACGGGTTTGGAATAATATAGATTTTTACTTTTAAACGTTTTTCAATTGCATGAATGATTTTACGTTTTTCATTTAGTAAAAAGGTGGCAACTTTTACAGGCAGTAGTGCTTGAACGGCAGTCGTCAACTCTTTGGTTGCTTCTTCTTCAATTAACCTTAGTACCGATAAAGCTAATGACTCAATACCCCTAACTGTTCCTGTTCCGCTGCAACGTGGGCAAACATTATGAGCTGATTCTTCAAGTGAAGGTTTTAAGCGTTGGCGTGACATTTCCAGTAAGCCAAAGCGAGATATTTTACCTACCTGAACACGTGCTCTATCACGCGTTAGCGCATCCTTAAGTACAGACTCAACTTCTCGCTGATTTTTAGCAGGTGACATATCAATAAAGTCGATAACAATCAAACCTCCCATATCTCTCAAACGTAATTGCCGCGCAATTTCCTGAGCTGCTTCTTTGTTGGTTTGCAGCGCAGTTTCTTCAATATCTGCACCTTTGGTTGCTCTGGCTGAGTTGATATCGATTGAGACTAATGCTTCGGTTGGATCAATAACAATCGAACCACCCGAGGGGAGTCTGACTTCACGCTGATAGGCTGTTTCAATTTGTGATTCAATCTGGTAGCGGGTAAATAGTGGAATTTCGCGATCTTCGTTTAGCTTGATGCGATTTTCAAAAGTTGGGCGAATAAATAGGATTTGGCGCTTAACTTTGTCAAAAACTTCGCGTTTATCGACAATTATCTCACCAATATCTGATCGTAGATAATCTCTTAACGCGCGAATAATGACGTCACTTTCCTGATGAATGAGAAAGGGGGCGGGGCGCTCTTCTGCTGCATTTTGAATGGCAGACCAAAGGTTCTGTAAAACCGACATATCCCATTCGAGCTCTTCGGCATTACGGCCAACTCCAGCTGTTCTAACAATACAGCCCATACCTTTTGGGACTTGAATATTACGCATCGCATTACGCAACTCTTCGCGTTCTTCCCCTTCAATTCTTCTCGAAATTCCACCAGCCCGAGGATTATTTGGCATTAAGACAATGTAGCAACCGGCGAGACTGATAAAGGTAGTTAATGCTGCACCTTTACTGCCGCGTTCTTCTTTATCAATTTGTACGATGACTTCCTGGCCTTCATTTAATACATCTTTTATATTTGGACGGCCACGAAAGTTCTTTTTGGTGAAGTATTCTCTGGAGATTTCTTTGAGTGGTAAAAAGCCGTGTCGTTCGGCACCATAATCGACAAATGCAGCTTCAAGGCTAGGTTCAATTCGAGTAATTTTTCCTTTATAAATATTGGCTTTCTTTTGTTCTTTTCCAACCAGTTCAATATCTAAATCGAATAATTTTTGCCCATCAACTAAAGCAACGCGAATTTCTTCAGGTTGCGTTGCATTGATTAACATACGTTTCATATTTGCTTCTCTTATTGTTGTAATAAAGCAAAGCAAATCAGCGAAGAACTATATTGAGGGGTAATAAACTGAGTATGCAATAAACAGTTAACAGACTCGTACAACAATAGGAACCAATATTTTCTGGCTATTTATTTATCGTTTTAAAATGCAAAAAAGTATAATAAAAATTTCTTTTAAATCAATATGTTAACCGATTCTTGTGATGCTTCTATGAGCGTTTATCAGGTTTAACTAAGCCTAAAAGTGTTCTCAATTAATTGCTAGTCTATCGCTACAATATCTGTAGCCCATTGTATTACATAGTATGGATCTTTATTAAGGATCTTTTATTACCGTTCTTTATAACCTAATAATTCAAATTCTTTTGCTAATTTGGCCTTTGCCTAAATTTTATACTGAGCGTTATTTAAAAATTTTAATAAAGCTCTAAATATCATTGTTATTTATTTAACAATGGATTCATATTGATTCGTTAAGCAGGTTCTATAGAACCTGAGTCGTAGTCTATTTATTGTTTTCGATCTTACCCTGTTAACCGTTGGTAGTATGTCGAATGAAAACTTTTACTGAGTGAGGTTTTTAAAAAGTTAAATTGTCCTTTCAATAAAAGATTGTCTGGCGGGTTAATTGGTTTGAAATTTACCTGCTGTATAAAACAGCACTTAATTTAGCACTTTAAAATTTGGGTATCTTAAAGTGCTTATACTTAACTCTCATTGTGATATTTGTGCAATCTGCAATAAGCGTTCAGCATTACCCTGTAAATCACTTAACCTGTTGGACAATATTTTTGTCAATAAATAGTTCTACAAGTCCTGTACAGTATTATCTACAAGCCTGAATTCAATGGCCTTTTATATCAACTGTCAGTGGTTGAACTATAGCAATAAATATTAGTAGCAGCAATTTTTAACCGAATTTTGTTCAAAATATTAATGCTTTACAAGGTTTTTGATTCTTTTTTATACAAGTGATTCTTTTTTTATAATCATTATTGGATTTATTTGCCTAACACCATTATCAATATTTAAGAGTTTCTCTTGTTAAGCTTTGAGCGCCGATTGCTTGTCATTTTGAATTTACCTATAATTTTGCGGCCATTGAGATGAATTTTTGTCACTCATGGCATTAAATATTTCTCACTTTGTACTTAAGTATTAACTCGCGCCGATATGAATTGGCATTTTTGGAGTATTTTTCGTGGACTATTCACAAACCGTTGCAAACCTTAACCCTGAACTAATTTCTAAACTGAAAGAGGCGATAGAACTTGGTCGTTGGGAAAATGGTGACAAACTGACATCAGAACAGGTCGAGTCAGCTATGCAGGCGGTAATGCTCTGGGAATCCAAACATCGAAATAATGACGACGCTGAGCCCTTTGTTATTGGTACAGATGGTGAGTTATATACTGGAAAGGGGGAGAGTCATAAACTTCCTCAGTCTTCAAAATACGATGATGAACAGGTCATTATCAAAAATAAGGTTTAGATATGTTAACAACAGTCGTTCGTAAAGAACATAAAAATGACTGGGAAAGGCGAACTGCGCTTTCTCCGTCAGATGCTGCTGATTTGGTTGAAAAAGGTTTCCCAATCAGTGTCGAGTCAAGTGGAATTAGAGTTTTTCCCGATGCTGACTATCAGTCACTTAATGTGCCTATAGTTGACTCACCTTTAGCCAGTGAATTTGTTGTCGGTATTAAGGAGCCGCCAGTCAATTCAATTCAGCCAAATCAGGTTCATCTTGCTTTTTCACATACGTTTAAAGGGCAAGCTTATAACATGGGATTGTTACAAAAATTTATCGATCAAAAAGCAACGTTGATTGATTATGAACCAATTACTGATAGTCAGGGTAAACGACTCATTGCGTTTGGTCGATTTGCAGGAATAGCCGGAGCAATTGACAGCTTGCATATTGCTGGACAAAAATTTCAGGTGAGAGAACAAAAGAGTGCTTTGAGTCAAATTAAGCAAACTTGTCAGTATCACTCAATTGATGAAATTAAACAGCATTTTCAGCAAATTGACTTAAACTCGGGTGAACCTGTACGAGTTTTAATCGTTGGCTCTGGCAATGTTGGTCAGGGTAGCGAAGAGGTTTGTCAGTGGTTGGGACTACCTAAAATTGACATTCAACGTCTGCACAATCAACAAACACCTGAAGGAAGCTGGTATGCGGTTGCTAAAAGTGGGGATCTGCATCAGCATAAAAATGGTAAAGCATTTTCGATGTCAGAATTTATCGAAGCGGGAGCGACGACTTATGAGAGTACTTTCGATCGTTTGCTTGGTCAGTTTGACATTTTATTACAAACACCTTACTGGACTGAAAAATATCCAAAACATCTAACCATCGAAAGAATGCGTGAACACCTGGATAAATTACCGCTGGTGATTGCCGATATCAGCTGTGATATTAACGGTTCGCTAGAGTGTACGACCCAATTGTCTGATGTCGGCTCTCCGGCTTATACCTTTGATGTGGTATCTGCGACTTCCAGTGAAGGCGTTCAAGCTGAGGGAATTACTGTGATTGCAATTGATAACTTGCCTTGCGAATTGTCATATGATGCATCAATTCACTTTTCGAAGATATTAAAAAACTATTTGCATAACTTAATGTCAGTTGATTTAAGTCAGCCCTTTGAAAGTTGCGGTTTTTCACCTGAAATTATGAAAGCGGTTATTGTTTATCGAGGTGAACTAACACCTAATTTTACCTATTTACAAAAATTTCTTGATAAGCACGCGACGAGTCAAAAATAAATAAATGTTGTTCGCACCTGTTGATTGATAAAGATCAATTGATAGGTGCTGTGATTATCTGTAAATATGTTGTCTCTTTTTCCTGTATATAACTCACTTAAATAACTCGCTTAAATTACTTATATCGTTCATTTACATTACCCATTGATTTCGGCCTTGCGCTTTGGCTAAGTATAATTTTTCGTCGGCTCGTTTCAGTAACTGTTCTATAGACTGATCGTCTGTTGCTTTTTTTCTTTGTTTAATTTGGCTTGCTGGAGTGCATTTTCTTGAGTTAAAAGCTGTGCTTTCGCATTTTTTTCATCAATATCAAATTGTACTTTTAAAATATTTAAGGAACGTTTTCGGCGTGAAAAAATAAAGGCTTCATTAGCTTGGTAAAATTTCTTGTAATGATTTACTGACTTGGCATAATCAGCTTGTTTCTCATAAAATAGACTTAAGGTATATTCCATATCCAATTCAACATTTTTGACCTTATTTGAGAAATAACTTCCTTATCTGCTCAAATTTCCCTATTACTGAGAAGTAAGCCACCAATATTCTCAATAAAAGCCATTTTTGAACTATGTTACAGCCAGTTAAATCAAATTCTTTAGACCAAACTTGATGGTTGGTAGGTTCTCCCTGTCAGCTTGCCCTCTGAGTTTATTGGTGTCTAGAATCTCAATGAGGGCAAACATATTATAAAATTAAGTATCTTAAAAACCACCCATACCGGTTAAGACACAAACGGTTCTGCCAGAACTAGCACGATAGCAAGTAACTCTTGCTCCCTCCGGAACATCACCATTAACTGTAATGGGTGCTCCTGCTCGTCGTAGCGCGTCAATATAGCTTTGATAATTGTCCGAGCCTGTACCCCCAGCAAAATCAGCACCTCCACCACTAGGAGAAGGGCTGTCATTGATTATTATTACTAATTTGTTGCCCTCTCCATCTTTGGAATTTTCAAAGTCAACTTCATATACTCCTTGGACCCAACTATCATTTACTCTAGAAAGTTTAAATTTAAGAGAAATTGTTGAACCATCAGCTAAAGTCACTGTCAGTCTTATTGCGATATTAATATTGGTTAATCCTAGAGTATCCGATAAAACATTAAAAATATTCGCCCAATCCTGACCATTAGTAGGGTTATTATATACATATTCCAGTAATGCATTTTGGCAGGAGTTACAAGCGTATAAGTCCCAACCTGAATCAACAATATCTGAAGGAATTGTGCTCGAGTTTACATTTGATTGTAGAGTATTGACTAGGGCTTTTGTAGTGTAAAACTTCTGTTGTATGTAAGATGATGTTTGTATCTTTGTTGCTGTAATAGTGCCCATACCTGGCTGCATTCCACCCATACCTGTATTATTAGGGTCCCAATTAATAACTATCTACTTTTGAATATTCAAAATTAAATACGTGAATAACTGTCGAAGTACTTAGTATAGCATTAGCTAAAGCAGCATTTTTTGTTTGAAAATCTGTACATCCTTCGCAACGTATTAACTTATCCGCTTTGGAATGAAATGATAATAATAATAGCGCGATCATATAAAGCTTTTTCTTAAACATAAATAAAATCCATTAGTAAATTTTTTGTTAAAACTATTAGCTAGGTATAAATAAAATACCTATAATCTCGTCCCTTCATATATGAAAGAAACGTAGTTTGATGCTATCAAGAATAAGTATGTTAGAGAAATTATTTAAATTTATAACTTGCTTCATGACATTTTTATCGCTTTAGCTATAATAAAGAATCCTTGCAAAACGAGTTAAATTTTTATGTTTAGACTCTTAGTGGTTATATTTATTATTTTTATTGTCGTATTATTTATAACTCAAATAACATTTCAAATTTCATCAAATTTGGAAGATTCAAAGGCTCCTGTCTTAATCGATTCACATCAAAAAAATAAAGCAAGACCAAAAATTGGAAAGTTGTAAAAATCTAGAATTAAAGCTTAGAATCCAACGGCGAAACTGGCTAGATCAGTCAGAAACTAATTTATTCTTGAGTGATAATTTAAGCTTAGATAAAGCAACAGCTATTCTAAGTAAAAAAAATTTACGTTAAAGAAATAATGAGATGGAGAGCTAATCAGCTAAGAAAAAACACAGAATCAATGAATAAAAATATTCAAGCACAGGCTATACTAGATCAACTTATTGGCTACTTTAATAATAAAAATAACAACTCTTTCAAAGTAAGTATAAATTACCCTAGAGAAAAGTTTAGCAATATCCCCAACCTTACTTTTGAAGAAAAAATCAAATTGCTAGAGGTTCATTCTCCAAGTGTAGATGATGTAGCAGCTTTTATTAAATCAAAGCAGTTAAATGATTCAGACTTAATTTTATTAACCAAATATACAAAAAATATAGATAGCATAATCGGTTTTGATGAGATGTCTACTCACTTAAATCTTTTAGACTATGCTGTTGCATATGGGCATTATGATCTATTCGAACACTTAATATCACTTCAAGTATTCCCTGTTGACGATAATTATTTAAATAATACGCTTGAGTTAGCGTTAGGCAATCTTAAAACGCTTTTAAATATTAAAGAGTTCGATGAAGAATTAGAAATCCCCGATAAATTAATTAATATAATAAATAAACTAATAAGTTATGGGTATGGTGCAGATATTTACAATAGTGAAAAAAACTTAAATTTGTTAAAATTAAATTTAACGAATTGGACAGCAACTTTTAATAAAAAAGAAATAGATATGATTCTGCACAACCATAAACTAGACTTATACTCAATAAGTAGAAGAGATAAATTGGACACTTCAATAGTTGATAGTTCTGATATTGACTCGGTTGAAGGTGATTTTGAGCAATATTTAATTGAAAATAATTTGGAATATTTATTAGCAGCTAAAAATAACTGTAAAAAGGATTAATTGTTACGTGATTTTAGATAATAACCGCGAAATCAACCCATAAGTGCAATTTTTAAATAAGTGGCACAAATTGATTATTAAATATCTGGTTTGGTGTTAAATAGTTTCTTGTCTTTCTTGGTCGATTATTTAAATTTTCTATAGCCGCTTTTACTTGATGCCAGGTCACTTTTTTTAAAGTCAGTTTTTTTTGGAAAAAACTGCCTAATCAAACCATTCGTATTTTCATTAATTGGTCTCTCCCAGGAGGCATAGGGATGAGCAAAATAGGTTTCTGCTTCTAATATTCGACCCACTTTTTCATGCTCTACAAATTCAGTGCCATTATCAAAAGTTAGTGTCAGTACTTTATCTTGATAAGGCTTTAAAAGGCGAATATGGACAATATTAGAACAAATACCAGTTTTTAAATACAATTACCTTGATGAATCAATCATTTGTATTACTTACGGATTAATTTTTTTGAGAGTGCACAAGACTTTCACTGGCAGTTATATTTGATAATTGAGTTTAATATTACTTTTTAATGCCTCTTTAGTTATTAGTGAAAGTCTCGGGATTTTTTATTAAAGTTGGGTAAATAGTGACTGATATCTTCTAGATGACCAGCAATAATATGTACTACATTTTTTTTCCGCTCAATTTTACCTTTAATCTGAATAATCTGACTGTTTAAAATGGCCGCTCTGAAGTTTGCTAGTGTTGAATTCCAAATAATGATATTCATATTGCCTGTTTCATCTTCTACCGTCATAAAGATTACTCCAGTTGCTGTTCCGGGGCGTTGCCGTCCGGTTACCAAGCCGGCTACCTGCACAAATTGCCCGTGCCTGAGTTGATAAAGATCTTTGGCAAGGTGACAGCGAGCAAGTTTTTTTTGTTCACGTAATAGTGCAATAGGGTGAATATTTAGCGTCAGTCCCAGACTTTGATAGTCGGCAAGCAAATTATCAGTTGTTGTTGGGGGCGCTAATGCTGCGTGAGTGTATGGTGTTTCAATTGGAAGTAATGGTCTTATGGGTTCTATAGCTAGATTATTCCATTGTGCCTGATAACGATTTTTAGCCAGACGGGGGAGTGCGTTGGCCTGAATAAGTGCTTGTCTTTCCTGTTGGTTGAGGCCAGCTCTGTTGGTTAAATCTTGTAAGCAGGTAAATTTTTTTATTTGTCTTAGCTGGGTAATACGCTTGGCGGCTTGTTGATTAAAGCCTTTAATCAAATGCATGCCTAATCTTAAATGAAATATTTTTTGAGGTATGACTGTAACAAGGCTGGATTGCCAGTTACTTGAATCAATATCAACAGGCAAAACAACAATCTGATGTCGTCTGGCATCTTGTATTAATTGAGAGACAGAATAAAATCCCATCGGTTGACTGTTTAATAGGGCACAATAAAATGCCGCAGGGTGATGACGCTTAAACCAGGCAGAAAAATAAGCTAAAATAGCAAAGCTGGCAGAATGAGACTCAGGAAAACCATAACTGCCAAAGCCTTTCATTTGTTCAAATAGACGGTCTGAAAACTCATTTGAATAGCCTTTTTTAAACATACCGACAATTAGTTTTTCTTTAAACTGATATAAATCACCGTTACGCCCCCAAGTTGCCATTGCCCGACGAAGTTGATCGGCTTCGCCACCAGTAAAGCCTGCCGCAACCATAGCCAGTTTAATAACCTGTTCCTGAAAAATAGGCACACCAAGAGTTCGTTGTAATACGGCTTCAATTTCTTTATTAGGGTATTGGGGTAGTGTCTCTCCATTGCGTCTTTTTAAATAGGGATGCACCATATTTCCTTGAATTGGTCCAGGCCGAACGATGGCAATTTGGATGACTAAATCATAGAAACTTTGTGGACGCAATCTAGGGAGCATACTCATTTGTGCGCGTGATTCTATTTGAAAAACACCAATGGTATCTGCCTGGCAAATCATCTGATAAGTTGCGGGATCCTCTTTAGGAATATCCGCGAGCGATTGAATTGATGAATAATTTTTTACCATATGCAAACAGCGTTGAATCATACTCAGCATACCTAGTCCTAAAATATCCACTTTGAGTAGGCTTAAGGCTTCTATATCATATTTATCCCATTGAATAATGGTACGGTCCGGCATACTGGCATTTTCTACAGGTACAATTGAGGTGAGAGATGATTGAGTAATAATAAAACCTCCGACATGTTGTGATAGATGTCGTGGAAATCCCAGTATTTCTTTTACTAACTGATAAAAATGTTCAATGATTGTATTGTCTAATTGATGGTTTTGTTGAATATAACTTTTTAACGAGTCAACTTTATCCCACCAGGCTAAAGATTTTGTTAAATAATTTAAAATGGCCTGATCGATTCTTAGTGCTTTGCCAACATCACGAATTGCACTTTTTACCCGATAAGTTATCACTGTAGCCGTTAAAGCTGCTCGATCACGAGAATATTTTTTATAAATGTATTGAATGACTTCTTCGCGTCGTTGGTGCTCAAAGTCGATATCAATATCGGGTGGTTCGTTTCTTTCTTTGGAAATAAAACGTTCAAATAGCAGGCTGGCTTGCTCAGGGTTGACTTCGGTAATAAAAAGGCAATAACACACAATTGAATTAGCAGCTGAACCGCGCCCCTGACAAAGAATATTTTGTGCGCGTGCAAATTGTACAATATCGTATACGGTTAAAAAGTAATGTTCATAAGTTAAAGCGGCGATTGCATCTAATTCAACTTTAATTTGCTGAGTGAACTTCTCTGGAATACCATTGGGCCAACGCTTTTTTGCCCCCTGAAAGACCAGTTTTTTTAAATATTGGGTTGCTGAAATATTAGCTGGCAACACTTCGCTAGGGTATTCATAACGAATTTGATCCAAGGTAAATTGACAGAGTTCAGCAATGACTTGGGTTTCTGCTAATAGTTTGAGGGGGTAGAGCTGGTTAAGGCGTGTGAGCGTACGTAAATGCTGCTCGGCATTGCTATTCAGGGTTTGTCCAAGTGACTGAACCGGTTTGTTATGAGCAATGGCTGTTAAGCAATGTAGTAGTTTCAAACGTTTTTTATCGTGCATCAGAATATGATTTTGTGCAACTATGGGCAGTTCAAATTGCACACTTAATGCCAGTATCTGCATATAGCTGGCATAATCATTCTGCTGTAATAAACGTTGATAACCAATCCATATTCTTGATTTAAAATGCTGCTTTAGGGCTGTTAATTGCTGCTCATTTTGTTGCTGACTTTCGGTCGGAATAAATATTGCGAGACAGCGTGATAAATATAAAGAAAGATCATTAATTTTTACTTGATATTCTCCTTTGGCACTACGTCGCCTTGCTCGAGTAATCAACTGGCAGAGTTCGGCATAAGCTTGTTTGTCGGGGCACAGTAGTACCAGCTGTATTTTTTGATGATGATCATTTTGCTTAAAATCAACTTTTAAAGAACTACCGATAATTAATTTGAAATTATGAGCTTTTTGTTTTTTTAAGGCCACATAAGCTCTAACGATTCCTGCCATGGAGCATTCATCAGTTATTGCCAGACCGGAATATTTTAAGTCAATAGCTCGCTTAACCAGTTCTTCTGGATGTGATGCGCCTTGTAAAAAGGAAAAATTACTTTTTGCGTGAAGTTCAAAAAAATTAATCATCAAAATTTTACTGTTTGCTTTTGTCTTTAGCTTGCTGTTGTAATCGAGTTAACAAAAGATGCCATGCACAAACCATGACTTCTTTTTGTGGTCAAAAAAAACCCAGTAATAAACGCCGCTTTCATGGTAAGCGACATAGTAATCTCGACTTTCAGCCTGTTCCCACCAGTCACTGCTAATTCTTTCAACCGTTGAAATGATCGTCATTTTGCCGTGCCAGGCTAGTTGCTTCTGGATAATATAAGCCGCTTGTGGCTTTGCGAAAAGCCAGCTTGGTCTTGGCTTCTTAGGTGATGACAACTCGGATTTACTGGTGTTGGTTATGAGGTTTTCAGCAGTTTCAAGCGAGTTAATCAGTGGGGTGAGCGACTGTTTTTTTTCGGGTAAGTGTTGGTTGTTAATCTGCCAGTGATAACAGCTATTTTCTCCTAGTTTGGATTGTATTTTATTAATGAAATGATGACTTTTCAGAAAGCTTTCTTGTTGAAAAAATTCGTTTGATGAGCCATTCAATTCACAGAACTTTTCTACTTTTAACGCAATTGCTTCAATAGGTGAGTGTAAGGTGAAACGCTCTAGACTCAATTGAGTCAATTCAATATAACCAGGTTGATTAATTTGTGCATGAGTGAGTAATACTTGAAAACCTAAGGTTTGCTTTTCTGTATCAAAGAGTAGCCAGTTAAGTTGCTGAGCACTTTGTTGGTGTACTCTTAAAAAGCGACAAAGTTGTTTAATAAGTAGAACTATCGCTTGGGTTAAGCCATTTTTATAATAAATCACATCGCTAAACGCTTGTTTTTGGTAAAAGTGAAGTGGTGGTGAAAAGTAATTAATAGGCTGGCTTTTTTTTTGGTAAAGCTGTTTTAAATACTTGGCAACTTTAATACCAAATCGCTTGTTGATGGCATGATTTTCAATTTTTTTTAATTCACCTATTTTTTTTATGCCAACAGATAATATTTTTTCAATACAGTATTCCGGTAAATTTAAGTATTCAATGGAGAGTTGTTCAAGTTGTTTTAAACTGTGTTGATAAATAATGTTTTTATTATCGGTAATCGGATGATCAATTGCTTGCGGTAAAGTCTGTTGATATTGCGTATGAAATGATAAAACTTCTGCTGCCTCTATAGTACAGGCCAGGGCAAGTTGATATTGATAAGAATGTTGAGTCAGCTGGGATATAATTTGTGCTAATAGTGGTAATAGTCCGTTATACAAGGTTTGACTTTTACCAACTTCTGCAAAAATAACTTGCTCCGCTTGAATAACTACTTGACTGGAATATTGATAAATCATTAATGCAATTTTTTCTAGTGCTTGTAATTCGGTTTTGGTCTGCCGTTCGAAGATAGTTAAGTTTTCACAAAGCGAATAAGCACTACTGAGATTCATGCCTGATTGAATACCCACCTGTTGTGCGGTCAAATTGGCACACACGACTTGATTGGCTTGAATTACTATTGCTGCTGTTTGTGATAGTTGCATTGAACTATGCTGACTTTGTGTAAACAGCAGGCATTCATAGATAAGATAAGGAAATCGTATTGCAAGCCACATAGTGATAGTCAATATTTAATGATAAAACCGGAATTGTGGCGAAGGAGTGTCTGTAAGAGCTGATTGCTCTGCGTGTTGCTTTGCATGTTGTTCTGTGTGCAATGAGTCAGGTATTACCTGTGTTGCAGACTTATCAGATGCAGTATGCCCATCTTTGTGAGTTTTCTGTGTCTTATAAACCGTTGTGTGAATACTTTGTTGTTCTGTAACTTCGGCTTTAACTTCGGAATTATTGGTTACCACTGGCCACTGATTAACTGCCAATGCGCGCCAATAAATCTTTTCGGGAAATAAATTTAATTTTGCTTTTTGGCCACTCCAACCGCCAGGCTGCTTAATGATTTCAATAAGCTGCTGGTGTTGGCTCGTACTAAGTTTGAGTCTTAATGCTGATGGGCTCGGTTGCTCAGTAAATTGTTGTTGTCGAAAAACAATTCCCCAGCAGTGCCCAGCTTTAGTTGCCAGTGATAATTTACGCAACTGCTTATTGGTCGTTTGTTGTGACAACCAGATAAAAACGCCTGAACATTCTTGTGAAGCAAGTGCTTGTTGGGCAGCCCAGATAGTATCAACATGTTGTGTTGTCTGCACCATAATCTGCTTTTCCGGTGCAATATGTTGTTGCAGCAGAGCTGGCATATAAAGTGGGTAAGGGGGATTTATCCAGCAGATATGGGCATTTTGTTGAATTAATCGGTAAAGTAATGGTAATAAAAGGCGAATTTCACCAACACCATGATGGGGTAATAAAATTTCTGACAACTTGCCTTGTGGCCAACCACCGTAATGCAACTGCTGATCGAGTACTCGATAACCGGTACTGAGCGTCGGGCAAGTGTGAGATTGGCTCGATGCCTGCCAAACGCTGCTACTGTTGATTAATTGTTTAATAATAGGAGATGACATAATAACTAACCATTCAAATACTATTTACATAAGTAGCATTTTATTGGTTGAAATACCAGATTTTTTTTAATGGTTATTATTAAGTAATTGAATCATAAAATATTATTTTTTAGTCTAATAAATCGACAGTTTATGGGATAAGACTATTGTTAACGATTAATACAGTTACTGAGACAGTCTTTTAAGGAAGATAATGTGAAGGGTTTAATTAATACATCCTGTACAACATCGTGGTGGTTGGGCAAATCGGTTAAATCAACAACATTAGATGATGAAATGATAATTCTCAGCTCTTCTTTGCTCCATTGCTTGCGTAATTCAAGTGCCGCATCGAGTCCATTCATTTCGGGCATTTGTTGATCGGTCAGTAGCAGGTCATAACGCTTTAATTTTGTTGCATTAAGAATTTCTTTACCATTCGATACAATATCTGGTTGATAGCCCAGTTTTCGAAAGCTGTGCAGCAATATTTTTTGATTAACGGCATTATCTTCTGCTACCAGTATATTCATAGGGTTCGCTTTGGCGAATGCGTCGCTTAAATCATTCTCAAGTGTTTCTTGTGGTTCATTTTGGGATAAAAATAGTGAGGCCAGATTTTCGGTAAAATGAACCAGTTTTAGTGGCTTACTAATAATCAGGTTGTACAGTTCGGCCAGTTCACTTTTATACTGAATGGCCGTGAGTGGGGTACACACCAGTACTTTGGAAATATTACTCAGACGACAGTGATTATTGGCGTAAATTAAAAATGATTTCAGTTCGTCTAATGGAAAATTGGTATTAATGATAATCAAGTCTGGTTGGTAATCGAGCAGCTCATTTTTTGCGGTTGCCAGTCCGGTGACATTCTTATGTTTACCAAGCAACGGATTAAACAGTGTTTGATAAAAAAGTGTTAAATAGCGATCGCTATTAACGGTAAAGATTTTTTTCTTATTGAGAATGGATGAAGCCTGAAAGGTATTTATTTTAGTGGTTGATTCGGGTAAATCAACAGTAATGCAAAAGTGAAAGGTTGTACCTGAATGGCCGTCACTTTCAATAGTAATTTCACCGCCAAGGCTGTTAATAATCTTTTGACTAATCGTTAAGCCAAGCCCTGTTCCGCCAAAATTTTTGGCAATACTTTCATCAGCCTGCTTAAATGCTTTGAATATTAATGATTGTTTTTCTTTTGGAATGCCTACACCCGTATCTTCAACAGAAAATTTTAACTGGCATTGATGATGATTAACGGGTGTGCAATGAATAAAAATTGTAATATTGCCTTTTTCAGTAAATTTAATGGAGTTACCCACTAGATTAACAATAACCTGACGTAGTCGAGTAGCATCAGAAAGAATAGATTGGGGGACATTATCATCACAAATTAATAGTAACTCGACTTGTTTTTCATCAATCTCCTTAATGAAAATATCTAAAGCACTTTCAATACAATCACGTAAATTAAATTTCGCTTTTTCTAGAGAAAGCTCGCCAGCTTCAATTTTTGAGAGATCTAAAATATCGTTAACAATATATAGCAGGTTTTCTCCACAATCCTTAATAATATTGGCATAGCTCCGCTGTTCGTTAGTCAGCTTTAAATCGCTTAGTATACCGACTGTACCAATAACACCATTAATTGGTGTCCTAATTTCATGGCTCATCATAGCTAAAAAGTTTGATTTTGCCTGATTAGATTTTTCTGCCATTCTGCTTTTCTGTTCAGCAATACTTTGTTGTTGTCGAGCAAGTTCTGTTTTATGTTTTTGGATCAGAATTCTTTTTCGTTGATAATAAAATAAATAAATCAATGAAAGGCCACTAATGAGGTAAATGCTATAGGCCCACCATGACTTCCAGGGTGCAGGTTTGATTGTTAGCTGAATAGAGGCCGGAATGCTGCTCCAGACACCGTTTTTTTGGCTGGCCTTAATGTAAAACGTATAGTTTCCTGGATCGAGGTTGGTATAAGTAGCAAAGCGTTTGTTAGCAGGCGTATAAATCCAATTATCATTAAAGCCTTGCATTTTATAAGCGTATTGGTTTCTTTCCGGATCCAGATAATCGAGAGAAGTAAAACTGAAGCCAAAAATATTTTGATTATGATTAAGTGTAACTTGTTGGGTATAATGAATATTTTTTGATAAAATATTCTGGTTTTGTGTGGTAGGAAAAATATCTTCATTAAATAACGAAAAAGCATTCAGTCTGACCGATGGCTCAGTTCGGTTAACACTGATATCCTGTGGGTTAAAGTAGGTGATTCCTTGAAGTCCGGCAATGTATAAGTTGTTTTTTCCTTTAAATTGTGCGCCTAGTAAATACTCTGAAGGCATTGCCCCATCATATACATCAAATAAAAATATTTCTTTGTTTTGTGGATTAAATCGGCTTATCCCCTGAACTGTAGTGAACCAGAGGATATCGTTATCATCAATCAACAAGTTATCTATGGATAATGAAGGAAAACCATGAGAAATATTATAGTTAGTCAGCTTATATTGATTTTTTTGTGGACTAAGCTTGTCAATTCCACCTCCATAAGTTGCAACCCATATATTGCCTTGTTTATCTTTACTTAAAGCACCAATCATATTGTGAGAAATTTTATGGTGACTGGCCGCCTGAGTAAACTGTGTAATTTCGTCATTTTGTGTGTTTATGCGATTAACGCCAAAACCAATTGTACCAAACCAGATATTTAAATCGTCATCTAATAATATGGAGTTGGGAGCTAAAGTATTTGAAGTAATCGTTTTGGAGTCACCAGGGATATGTTGAAAGTGCCGATATTCATCTGTTTGAATATTTAAGTGTGATAAGCCTCCACCGCGTGTGGCTATCCACATATATCCTTTAGGGTACTCTAAAAAAGAAGCAATACTGTTATTTCGAATACTTTGAGTATTGTTTTTTTGATACTCATAGTGTTTAAAGGCGTGGGTATTTAAATTAAAAGTATAAGCGCCACTTTTTAAGGTGCCAATCCATAAACTGTTTTGCGAGTCGACGTAAATTGTAGCAATTAAAACTTGCTGGAGTTTTTTTTGTAACGGTTGAGGAAAGGCTATTGGAATAAATTGATTGGACTGTTTTTGCCAGCGATAAACACCTGCTTTTTCTGTACCAATTAATAACTGGTGTTGACTATCTTCGGCTAATGCTGCAACCATGCTATTTGGAAAACCATCATTAACTATCGGATTATGTTT
This sequence comes from Aliikangiella maris, assembly GCF_040719265.1. Taxonomy (NCBI): domain Bacteria; kingdom Pseudomonadati; phylum Pseudomonadota; class Gammaproteobacteria; order Oceanospirillales; family Pleioneaceae; genus Aliikangiella; species Aliikangiella maris. Next base: position 74,661 of record NZ_JBFDAH010000005.1, read on the forward strand.
TAGCCAGCCAAATTTTTGAGAGTTAAGAGAAAGTTTGTTGAGTCCATTCCACCAGGTACCAACCCAAAGATTATGTTCATCCTTTAGTAACGAAAAAACATAAGTATTATTGAGTCCGGTGTGATTTGATGGATTGTGTTTATAATCAGTAAAGGTTTTCTGTTGAATATCAAAATAACTAAGACGACCTTTTGCACCATCATTTGCTAGCCATAAGCCATTTTTATCTGCTTTGATAATTGCCGTAATCGTGCGATCGGTTTGTTGCTCTTGTTGATATTGTGGATCGGGGTAGTGAGTAAACTGTTGGGTTGCTTGATTAAAAAAATTCAGCCCGGCTAAATCGGTACCAATCCATAGATTATCCTGTTTATCAACATACAGACTTAATGCGTTGTCACTGGTAAGGCTATTGTTATTATTGGGATCATGTTTAAAGTTGGTAAACTTTTCTGTAGTCGGATTAAATTTTGAGATTCCGGCTGCTTTTTCAAATGAAATAGGATAGCCCGACAAAGCCAACCATATATGACCTTTACTATCTTCAACAATACTACGAATGGTATTGCTGCTAATGCTTTCTGGATTGTCAGGATTATGTGTAAAGTGTTTAAACTGCTGCTTTTTAGGATAAAAAAGGTTTAATCCGCCACTATTTGTACCAATCCAAAAGCGATTCTGTTTATCGATTAACAAGCTGGTCACATTATTGGAGCTGATTGAGTGAGGATTACTTTCGTCGTTTAAATAGCTGATGAATTGATTGGTTTGGGGATCCAAACGACTTAAACCGCCATTATGTGTTCCGACCCATATATAACCTTGGGCATCTTCGGTAATTGCTTGAATAAAATCGTTTTTTAGGCTGTTGGAATCATTGGCAATGGCCTTAAAGGTATGAAACTGATAACCATCAAACCAGCTTAAGCCAGCTTGTGTACCAACCCATATTCGCCCATCAGATGACTTATAAATACACAAAATGGTTGCTTGCGGGAGCCCTTGCTTAATTCCAAAATGTTTAAATTTTAATGAATTAGCAATCACTCCTGTAGCAAACACTAACAGACAAAGGAATAATAAATTTTTTAAAATTTCTCTTATCATAAGTTATTCAAGTAACACAATAACTGACAGGAGACCTATCTCAATTTGCTTTACATGAGTTAAGTATAGATGAGTTTTATATAAGTATTAGGAACTTAATCAATAAAATATATCATATTGAAATATATGGCATTTTTAAAATAATATAATTGAATATTTTGATTTGCCTAATATCTAAAGGTTTTCCCTTGCGGCAATAAGTATTATTTCAGGTTAATTCAGGCTTGTTGAGATTAATCATAAGATTAATGCAAGGTTTGGTTGTAACCTATGTTTGTTTGGCTGTTTTTGCAAATTACCGAGTCGGCTAGCGTACTTTGAAATAAATGACTGGTGGCTGATAAAAATTGGCCTGTGCTAATAAATACATTTTAGTCTTTAATGACTATGGATTTGGTAAAACCTATATAAGGTAATTTCCTCTAAAACCATTTCAGACATCTCTTTGATAGCTTCAAGTTATTTTATTAGAAAAATGATTAAATTATTTAGAAAAAATTAAAGCTCTATGTTTTGTCATCAAATTACTCAATAAAGTGTGATGAATACTTGTTTAATGGAAAGGTAAAATAGATGACTTCTTGCTATTGGAACAATCCCCTAATTTAAAAATTATTAAACCAAAAGTTTATCAGTACGATTTGATACGATTAATTGGTATACTAGCGCCTGTTTTCAAATTGGCAATATCACTTCTGTTTAAAATGCAACCAGCCAATCAAACTATATAAAAGTAAGTAAGAACATGGATTTAACGGAATATACCAAACGTACATTTTGGGTAAGTTTACTAGGGGCAGTAATACTGATGTTGAGTAGTCACTGTTTGATGGCTGATACTATAGCGCATTTAGAGCTAGATAAAAACTTTGGCGTTAATGGATTTGCATCACTGAATGTCTCTGAGTCAGATAATAAAAATCAAGGCGCTACAACTAGTTTTGAACAAGCCGATGGTAAGTTGCTCATTGCTGTTAATACCATAGGTGGGCAACTTGTATTAATGCGATTATTAGTCGATGGCTCACTAGATACTTCGTTTAATACTACCGGTAAACTTTACATGACTAATGCAGATGATGTGATAGCTTTTTCATTGCAAAAGTTGCAAGATGGAAAATTGTTATTGGGCTATTTAGATTATGATCAAAGTAAATATCGCTTACTATTTAACAGATTCAGCATGAATGGTGATTTTGATAAAATAGCTTTGGAATACAAGGTAGTGTCGAATTTGAGGTAGATGGTTCTAATTATTTTCCATTAGACATGTTTGTGCTCTCAGATGGGAAGATAATGTTTTCAACAGATTACTCTAATAAATGGATGCGCATAGATACAAATGGCGAGTTAGAGGCTAATTATGAATTAAAAAGTACAAACGGAATTATTGAATTTATTGAAGCCCCACAAAATAAATTACTTGCCATTACTAGAGGCGGTACTAACTCATTAGTCTCGATCGCTCAATATAATATTGAGGATGGTAAGTTAGATGCCGGTTTTGGTAATAATGGCCTCATTGTTGTTTCAAAAGATAAATATCTGGATGACTCCAGTTATATTGCAAATATAAATATTTTAGCGGATGGCAATATACTATTAACAGGCTCAATATACTCAAAAGAAGTACAAGAGGGAAAATTGGGAACAGGTGATTTATTAGCGGTTAAACTAAGTTTAAATGGAAGCTTGATCTATGGGTTCGGTGAGCAGGGATATATTAGGTATAGTGACAATAATTCACCGGATAAAATTATTGATATGTTTCAGCTTAAGAATGGTCAATTGCTCATATTGGGCATAAGTTATGACGAACTGATTGTCACTAAATTCGATGAAAAAGGCAATAAAGTAAATAGTTATGGTGATAATGGAATATTTCGCTATCAGATTTCTGCAGGAAAATATATAAAATCCGTTTATGGAGAAATACAAACAGATGAGAAGTTACTTGTAGGATTTGAAAGGGGTTATGACAAGGGAATTTTACGCTTAAATACTGATGGCAATTTAGATTATTCATTTGCAGAATTAGGCGTGAAGCTATTTACTGGATTAGAGGATAACTTTATTTATTTTGATTTTTCACTACAGTCAAACAATAAAGCTATTTTACTTGGTGTAATGAATCGATTTCCTTATAATTTTGCTGTTGATCGCTTGACTTTGGATGGTCACAAAGATCCCTCATTTCAAAGAGTCGAATTTGGTGAATATTTTGAACTTGATCGTTCAAAAATACTAATAGGTAATAACAACGAAGTCTTTATTTATGGTGGCGTTGTTACATTAGAAGAGGCGGTCATTAAAGTCACAAAAATACTGCCTGATGGAAATCTTGATCAATCTTTTGCGTCGAATGGTTTGGCAGAAATTGAATCACAAAATGACTGGCTATATTTGAGCTCAATGTATCAACAAGCAGATAATAAGTTAGTGTTAATTGGGTTTCGGGAAAATCAGCTTGAAGAGTCAAGAAGAAATAGAGATATATTTGTCAGTAGACTTAATTTAGATGGCTCATTAGATGAGAGCTTTGCGAATGCTGGTATGTTATTCATTGGAGAAAATGATAAGAACGAATTGGCAAAGAGTATTATTCAAATTGAAGATTCATTTTGGTTGCTTGGTAAGCGAATTGATGGGCAACGTAGTAAAGTTTCAATAACCCAGCTTGATCTAAATGGTAATATTGTTAGCGGCTTTGCAATCAACGGTGTTTATACATTACCTGATGAAGCAGATTTAGATTTTGCTCGACGAAGTTTAGCAATGACCTATGATGAAAGTGAGCCAGCATTTTATATACCACTTAATCGAAATATGGATATTACAGTGGCAAAATTAATATCATTTCAATCCAAACTCAACTCCGATAAAGAAGAATCAAAAAGCGGCGGCGGGGCATTTATCTTTTTGTTAGGTTTTATGCTGATGTTGAATCTGGTGAGTTTAAAACATCAGAGCTAATTTAAAGTGAAGATCCTTTCGTTATTTCTAAATAACAGGAAAGGTTTCAAAAAATAATTAATGATATCGTACCACACATTAGTTAATAAACTGATGTGTGGTAAAAGGCTTAAAAGTTTAAGGGTTTAATTATCAGTTATAAAAAGCCAATAAAAAGAGATTACTTAAAGGAGTAATGATAAGGAAATTTACCAAAATATAACCGCCCAAAATTGATAAAGCTATAATATTTGACGGTTATTTATAATAATGAAAATAGAGCGTAACTCAAAATAGATTTGAATAAATACAATAAAAAAAACAGGGTTACTTTTCGAGATACTTGAGCTTTTCTTTAACACCATCCCATTTTTCAGCTTCAGGCAACTGTTCTTTCTTTTCTGTAATATTATCCCATTCAGGCGCAAGCTCCGCATTTAATTCAATAAAATGTTTTTGATCGGCAGGGACATCATCTTCAGAAAAAATGGCTTCGGCAGGGCATTCTGGTTCACACAATGCACAATCTATACATTCGTCAGGATCAATGACCAAAAAGTTTGGGCCTTCGTAAAAACAGTCAACAGGACAGACTTCAACACAATCTGTGTATTTACATAAAATACAATTATCCGTTACGACAAATGCCATGAGATTCTCCAATAAATTTACAAATTTGGCTTGTATATTCTGCCCGATATTTTATCGAATAATGACAAAAGGGTGAACTGATTAATCAAAAATTTTAGACCTAATATCCAAAAAACAATAATAGTTTGTTTTGGTTAAAGGTTAGTTGATTGTTAGCCGCTAACTTTGTTTTCCTGGGTTAATTGATAAATCAAATCTAAAGCTTGCTTAGGAGTCAACTCGTCGGCATTAATTGAATCAAGTAACTCAATGCGACTATCAGTAATAGTTGTAGACGAAGCGGTAATCTGTTCAATATCTTCAATACTGGGTTTTTCACCCGTATCATGGTGTTTCCCTTGCTCTAAATGTTGTTGATAGGCGTTAGCCAAATCAATAACTTGCCGTGGGACACCAGCTAACTGTGCTACATGAATACCATAGCTTTTGCTTGTTGGGCCTTCATGTATTTGATGATCTAAAACCAGTTTATCGCCGTGCATAATAGCACCAAAATGCAGATTTTTAATTTGAGGGTTAGATTGGTTGATTTGTGTCAATTCAAAGTAGTGTGTTGCAAACAGTGTTAATGGGTTGATTTTTTTCGAAAGATAATCCAGAGTTGACCAAGCTAAGGCTAAACCATCGTAAGTGCTTGTTCCACGGCCAATTTCATCTAAAATCACTAGGCTGTTACTGGTTGCGTTATTCAATATGTTTGCCGTTTCGCTCATTTCAACCATAAAAGTTGAGCGTCCACCAGAAAGATCATCTGAAGCGCCAATTCGTGTAAAAATCGCATCAAGAATACCTATTTGTGCACTTTCTGCTGGAACATAACAACCTGCATGAGCCATTAACGCAATGATTGCGGTCATTCTCATGTAAGTTGATTTACCTCCCATATTGGGGCCAGTAATAATTAAACTTTTTTGCTGTGGATTAATAATGACGTCATTGGCAATAAAAGGATCACGTTGAAACGATTCTACAACCGGGTGACGACCGGCAGTAATATGTAAGCCGGGCTTATCGGTGATTTCAGGACGTATATAATTGGCTTGGCTGGCAATTTCAGCAAAACTTTGTAGTACATCAAGCTGAGCGACCTGAGTTGCCGTTAATTGTAGTGACTCGACTTCAGGTGAAAGCTTTTCAATAAGTGCCTGATAGAGCTGCTTTTCGAGTGCCAGCGCTTTAGACTGACTGGAGAGCACTTTTTCTTCCAGTGTTTTAAGTTCAGGGGTGATAAAACGTTCAGCATTTTTAAGTGTCTGCCGCCGAGTATAGGTTATGGGCGCATTATCTGATTGGGCCTTGGAAATTTCGATATAGAAGCCATGGATCTTGTTATAACCCACCTTTAGTGTCGAAATACCCGTCGCCGCTTTTTCTCTTTCTTCCATGTCAGCTAATAAATCCGTCGCGTTATTTGATAAATAACGCAACTCATCCAACTCTTGATGGTAGCCGTCACGAATTACATTGCCATCGCGAATAACAACTGGTGGATTATCAAATATTGCACTGTTTAATAAATCAAATATGGACTCATGTAAATTTAACTGTTGGGCAATATCGGTTAAGTAAGATGACTGTTGCGCAGATAGCCAGTTTTGTAAAGCAGGTAACACAGCCAGTGATTCCTTAATGCCAGTAAGGTCTCTGGGGCGCGCAGTACCCAGTGCGATACGGGTAAACATTCGTTGCATATCTTTAATAGGTGTAAATATCTCACGAAGCTCAGTTAAATCCTGTGAGTCGATTAGGGCAGTAACAATATCCAGTCGATAATTAATCGCCTGTGGGTCGATTAATGGTGCATGTAACCAGCTTCTCAGTAGACGACAACCCATTGCAGTTTTCGTACGGTTGATTACAGTAAAAAGTGACTTTTCCTGCTCACCAAACAAATTCTCACTGATTTCAAGATGTTTGCGGGTATGTGCATTTAGTTGCAAGATTTTTTGGTTATCAAACACCTTAATATGATTTAAATGGCCCAGCAAACTTTGTTGCGTTAGTCGGGCATAGTTTAATGCCGCGCCAGCGGTACAAATGGCTGCTCGCATTGATTCGCAGCCAAATCCGTCCAGGTTTTTTACTTGAAAGTGTTTGAGTAGTGTTTGATAGTTTTGTTGATAATCAAATTGCCAGTCTTCCAACAATTTAGTGACATATCCCAATTGCTGAAGGGTTTCTTGATAGTCTTGAGTTACCAGTGTTTCAGCTGGTTTTAACCGAGTCAGTTCACTAAATAATTCGCTCTCGCTAATAAATTGATTGCAGTAAAACTGGCCACCAGCAAGATCAATCCAAGCAATAGCATATTGAGCCTGCTGTTTAGATTTTTTTAAATGATACACAGCTGCAAGCAAATTTTCTTGATGTGATTCAAGCAAGCTTTCTTCACTGAGTGTGCCTGGGGTAATGACTCTGACTACCTTTCGTTCAACTGGCCCCTTGCTGGTTGCTGGATCGCCTATTTGTTCACAAATAGCAACCGATTTACCTTGTTTTACCAATCTTGCCAGGTAATTATCAACAGCATGAAAAGGAACGCCTGCCATAGGAATTGGTGCGCCATTGCTCTTGCCACGATGAGTCAGCGTTATACCAAGCCAGTCAGCCGCTTTTTGTGCATCTTCGAAAAACAGTTCGTAAAAATCGCCCATTCGATAAAACAGTAAAATATTGGGATATTCCTGCTTAATTTCCAAATATTGGCGCATCATTGGCGTATGTGTAGAATGACTCAAAATTACCCTGACGTTGATGTGTTTGATGTTAAAATGATTGGCAAGAGATTCTACAAGAAATATTGTATAAACTAAAATATAAATGTCTTTAAGCAGAGGATGTTATGCAGCAATTAATTGAACAATTAAGCGAAAAATTATTGGCATCGCAGCAAATGGCTGTCACCGTAGAGTCTTGTACGGGGGGGGGAATTGGTAAAGCGTTAACCGATGTCGCTGGTAGTTCTGCCTGGTTTGCGGGAGGATTAATTACCTACACTAACGAGAGTAAAACACAATTAGCTGGTGTTTCCGCTACACTTATTCAAGAAAATGGCGCAGTATCACAATTAGTCGCCGAAGCAATGGCGCAAGGTGCGCTTCAACATTTTCATAATACCGTCAGTGTCGCGGTGAGTGGTGTCGCAGGTCCGGGGGGGGGTACACCCGACAAACCAGTAGGCACTGTGTGTATAGCTACCTGCGCAAATCAACAGGTGTTTTCCAAACGATTTCTGTTTGATGGTGATCGACAGCAAATTCGTGAGCAAACGATAGAACAAGCTATTGTCATGTTAATAGAAGCGCTCTCTTCAACCAAATAAGGGGAATTCAAAATGCCAAAGTTATTGGTTTTTATATTTGCAGTATTCATGTCTGGTTGTGCCAGTATGGGGCAGTCAGATGCACAGCAGCGTCAAAACATTCTATCGATGAAAAATGAAGTGCTTACTGAACTATTTAAACAAAAGCCCAGTGTAAGAACACAAATAAAACAAGTCCCCGGATACGCCGTATTTAGTAATGTTAATGTGAATGTTATTTTAGCCAGCTTTGGTGGAGGACATGGCGTGGCGAAAAGTAATACCACGGGTAAACAAACATTTATGAAAATGGGTGAGGTGGGCATTGGACTGGGGGCAGGTGTTAAAGATTTTCGTGTAGTTATGCTCTTTCATACGCAACAAGCCTTTGATCGCTTTATTGAATATGGCTGGTCTTTTGGCGGGCAAGCCGATGCTGCCGCTAAAGCCAGTGAAAAAGGTGCTGCTGTCGGTGGCGAAGCGGTGATTGATAATGTTACGGTGTATCAGTTAACGGAAAGTGGATTAGCTTTACAAGCAACATTAAAAGGCACAAAGTACTGGAAAGATACGGATTTAAATTAAATGTGGTTATACACACGCATCAAAAATTAATTAAAGAAGTGATGGAAAGCTATCTGAGAAAATTAATTCAGAATTAATGATGTGAAAATATTAGATATTAAAAAGCGAGACTAAAAATATTCCGTCCCGCTTTTTTATGCTGTGATTTATAGCCTTTAAGCCAATATTATAAATTTGATATCGATAAATTTGATATCAAAAAAATCGACACCAAAAAATATTTAAATTTAATGATTGTCATTTTAATGTAAATTAATTATTTAGCTTCTTCAATGCGTTTTCTGGCTAGTTCATCGGCCACAACGTTTGTTGTTTTTTCTTCTTTATCTGCAGCTTGAAAAACTTCAGTGAGCGTACCATAAATTTCGCTAACTTTATCTAATGCTGTTTGTCGATTGTATTCACCGCCATCTTGCTCAAAAGACACATTGATAATACCGCCCGCATTTATAACATAGTCAGGCGAATATAAAATGCCTTTTTGTTTTAACACTTCACCATGACGATCTTCAGCCAGTTGATTATTGGCCGCGCCTGCTACCACTGAACATTGTAGTTTAGGAATGGTAGTATCATTAATGGTTGCACCCAATGCACAAGGTGCATAAACATCAACTGCTTGTGAATATATTTCATCTTTATCTACAGCTGTTGCATTAAAATCATTGACCACTCGTTCAATAGATTCGCGGTGAATGTCAGTAACAAAAAGTTCAGCGCCTTCTTCACTTAAATGCTGACACAAATAATAACCGACATGACCAAGCCCTTGAACAGCGACTTTGATTCCTGCCAGAGAGTCTCGTCCTAATCGATGTTTAACAGCTGCTTTCATCCCTTGATAAACACCAAATGCAGTAAGAGGAGAAGGGTCACCGCTTTTTCCTTCAAGACCCATAACGAAGTCTGTTTTACGATTTACAATGGCCATATCTGCAGTAGTAATACCGACATCTTCTGCAGAATAATAGGAACCATTCAGGTTATTTAAGAACTCACCAAATGCTTCAAATAATGCTTCAGACTTTTGCGTTTTAGGGTTACCGATAATAACCGACTTCCCACCTCCCATACGCAAACCTGCCATTGCATTTTTATAACTCATGCCCCTGGAAAGTCTTAACGCATCAATCAATGCGCCTTCATCTGAATTATATTCCCACATACGACAACCGCCCACAGCCGGGCCTAGTGCAGTGGAATGAACGCAGATAATTGCACTCAAGCCTGATTCTTTATCACGGCAAAAAACCACTTGCTCATGATCATCGTAAGCACGTAAATTAAATACAGCCATTCGTTTTCTCCTAATGAGCTTAAACCCCGCTATATATCCCATTAAGGATAATAGCGTATGCCATACTCATCTTATCAGTTATAACAAAGTTACATCGTCCAATAAGTCTAGCCGATGTTAAAGGTAATACCTTGGGCTAATGTTGGTTTATCACCCCAAAAGATAGTATTAGTCTGACGACGCATGTATGATTTCCATGAGTCAGAACCGGCTTCACGACCACCACCGGTATCTTTTTCACCACCAAAAGCTCCCCCAATTTCAGCACCAGAAGTACCAATATTGACGTTGGCAATGCCACAATCGCTACCTGCATAAGAAAGGAATTTTTCAGCATTGCTTAAGTTTTGAGTAAACATAGCAGACGATAACCCTTGACGAACGCCATTGTTAAGAGCAATCGCTTCTTCAATAGTTTTAAAGGTCATCACATATAAAATGGGGGCGAAAGTTTCGTGTTGTACCACTGGCCAGTCATTCTCAGCACGGATAATCGTTGGTTCGACATAAAAGCCAGGTCTGTCTAACTTATTACCACCAAACAAAATTTCACCACCTTGTTCCTTAGCATTCTGGATAGTTTGCTCAAAGTTGGCGACTGCGGTGGCATCAATAAGTGGACCCATTAAGTTATTGGTATCTAATGGATCACCAATTGTCACCTGCTTGTAGGCATTAACCAGTGAATCAATGACTTTATCGACAATAGATTCGTGCACAATAAGGCGTCGAGTGGTTGTACATCTTTGTCCTGCAGTACCTACGGCACCAAAAACGACAGCCGGGATTGCGTGTTCCAGTTTAGCACTTTCATCGAGAATCAGCGCATTGTTTCCAGCCAGCTCCAATAAACTTTTGCCCATTCTCTCGGCAACTTTTACACCAACCATTTTGCCTACTACCGATGAACCGGTAAAAGAGAGCTTTTTGACTCGCTTATCTTCAATAAAGCGATTAGCCAGCTGATTGGATTCTGAATCAACAAAGGTATAAAAAATCGGTTTATAACCCGCATCGGCCAATACTTCGTTACAAATATTTTGTACGGCTATCGCTGTTAAAGGGGTTTTAGGGCTGGGTTTCCAAATAGTGACGTTGCCACAAATCGCAGCAATAAAGGCATTCCATGACCATACGGCGACAGGAAAGTTAAATGCTGAAATAACACCTACCAGACCCAGTGGTTGCCATTGTTCGTACATTCGGTGTTGTGGGCGCTCAGAATGCATGGTTTTGCCGTATAACATGCGAGACTGACCAACTGAAAAATCAGCCATATCAATCATTTCCTGCACTTCACCATCGCCTTCGGCTTTGCTTTTACCCATTTCTAATGAAACAAGACTGCCGAGGGCATCTTTTTTCTGGCGTAAAGCATCACCAATTTTGCGAACTAGTTCGCCACGTAGTGGGGCTGGGACCGCGCGCCATTCTATGAAGGCTTCTTCAGCGGCGCTGATAATTGTTTCGTAATCTTGCTCCGATGCGGCATAGACTTTGGCAATTTCTTCGCCATTGGCTGGGCTAATAGAAGTGATCAGTTCTGACTGGTTTTTTGACCATTGGTCAACTCCCCAGCAAGCACCTGAATTTAAAGGGTTAATGCTAAGTTCAGCTAATATATCCATTGGGTTCCTCTCTTAAGTAATGGTAATCTAAGTTTGGAATGTTGGAAGTTGATTCTCGAAAACCTGTAGTCGAGCTAAATCAAACCAATATAAGATAGACAGAAAAACGCTAAATGGACTAATCAAGATCAGCGTTTTGTCTCATCTTAAGTATTCCTCACTCAAATATCTACGAATGCAGATGGAAAATGTGGCGCAAAGATACCACTGCTTCAAAGCAAATACCAGCTTATTTAGATTGTTTTCATATAAACTCGTTTGTCATTAAAAATTATTCACAAAATGTCAATAAATGCTTACAAAATAAGTGTATTGAGATTTTTTCACGGGATTAATTTATAGGATAAACCAAGACGTTACGGCAGTCGTATTTAGCAAAATAAACTGCTAACTGAGGTTATGAATAAATGGATTTAAAATCTCGAATTCTTAAACAATTCAGCCATGCGAATCCAATTTATCTTGAACAAAGACGAGAAATCCCTTAGTTTATGCGCTGTTTTTTTGAAGTAATCCTTAAAATAGACTAGCTTATGTTACTGCAATTGCTCAGTAAGCTTTGGAATGTGGTCTTACTGGATTAAATTAGTCTTAGCGGAATAATTAGTTGTTCCTGAAATAAAGAGTGGTTCAAATAGAAAAGGTTTAATATGACAGCACAAAGACAAGAAAATAACACTGCTGAAACAGAGAATAATCAACAGGAAAAAATTAATCAATGGAACCAGAGTGAACTGGTTAAAATTCAAAAATTTTGTTTTTCAAAGGGCATTCAAATAGCAGAGTTTAAACGCGAACGTTGTCTGTCTATTCCGCCAGTAATCGGCATTTGGTATATCAAATCAAAAAAGCAAAACGAAGACTTTTGGATCATAAGTGGTGAATTTCCAACGGACGTAGCTCCGGTCAATGTGGCAAAAGATGAAAGAGATGTTATTCGGTATTTTTCGATGTCATGGCATTTGAAAGCGGCAAGAATCGAAGAAGCCTTAGCCGAAGGAAAACAAATTGGTGATAGAGAAACCCAACAAAAATTTGTTAAAGAGTTGATTGAAAAAGCCGAGCAGCTTTCGTTAATTCACCGTGATGAAAAGCTTTGGGCAAACAGTGGATTAAATATATCAAACAAATAAAGCACTTGACTGTCGATTAAATCATTAAGTATAAAGTCAATATATTTTAGAAAGCCTGCAATAAGCAGGCTTTTTATTATCGAAATTTTGAAGGGGCTAACTGAAAAAAGCGCGGATTAAAACTCCCACCAGCAAGTTTGCCACCAGGCAATGAACTCTTCTAAATCAATATGCCCATCTCTGTTTTCATCAACAATAGCAAAGCCTTTTTCACCTTGCTCGACAGTCGATTGAGGTGAGATGACTTTTAAAAGCTTAACAAATTCAGCTTCATCAATTTGACCATTGTTGTCACTATCAAAAAAATCAAAGTTTTCTTTAATTTCAGCTAATTGCTCTACGGGAATTTGACGAATCTCTGACATATTGTTTAACCTGCTTGAATGAAATCGTTAGCGATAAATAAGTTAACGATTATGTTGATAAATATTTTGTTCTTAACTCTAATTTAATTTTAAAACGTTTAATTCTAATATTGTCAATTCTATTGTATCTGGTTTTAGAATCTTGGTTTATATGGTGTTTGTGGATATAAATTTCAACCCAGATGACTTCCTTATCCAGACATTACTCCAAAGTAAACTGTTCGATACGATACTCTACATTTCGTTGTTTTAAATAATCCAAAATAAATTGATAAGCATCTTCTATTGCACCAATCGATTCGGGGGCATAAACGCCAGGCTCTAATTTATTATTAACAATAAAGTTGACGATAGCTGTCGCTGTATAACCGGTTGTACGTGCCATTGATGTGGTTTTAGTCTGTTCGCAGGTTTTATCTAACATGCGGAAAATATAACGACGACGTTTGCCATTTTCTTCACCTTCAATGGTAATTCGAATGACGGTAAATTCTTCATCAGAGGTTTTCAACTTCCAGTTGCTCTCTAGTATTTTTGCTGTAATGTCGATTGGACGGAAAGAAATACCATCAATTTCCAACGGCTCTTCAGAGAAAAAGCCCGATTTTTGTAAGACTTTAATATATTCAGCATGTCCAGGATAACGCAAGGTTTTTTCCTTCATAAAAGGGATATGATCCATAGTATGAATTAAAGTTCGTAGTCCATCGGTGTTAAATGCTTCCAGTGTGCCAACACGTTGAATATCCATTAGCTCACAATCCGATAATGGTGCGCGGGTGACAACTTCGCCATTTTCAACATAGCGAGCAGGGCGGGTATATTCTTCCAGCACATCTACCGGTGAAAAAGGGGCTTTATAATTAAATGGCCACTCTCTTTTACTGGGTAGACCGCCAACCAAACACTCAAAACTTTTCACTTCAATTTTGGTATCCATATGGCCCAGAATAATATTCCCCATACCAGGTGCAACACCGCAATCAGTAATAGCAAAGACTTTGTTCTTTTTGGCTAGGTAATCTAAATCAAAACAATTCTCTGGAAAGAAAGAAATGTCGACAACATTTTTTTGTGCTAACAATATTTTTTTGAGCGTTTCAAATCCCATAAATCCAGGAACTGCGCAAACTATTAAATCAAAAGGCGCCAGAATTGTTTTGAAATCTTCTGTTTCTCTGAAGTCTAATGTTTGTATTTTTATATTATTATTTTGCTTATTGATTTTAGTTAATGCATGCTTGTTTTTATCAATAGCAGTTACTTGAAAGTTTGTTGCCAAATCGAGTGCAATGGCACTTCCAATCATTCCTGCACCTAAGACAGCTATCTTTTCCATTGTTCTACTCCGATTTCACTCACTGCTTAATTTTAATTTTATAAAGATGATGAAGTTAGTGCTGGGATTTCATCGGTATTTTGTTGTTCGCGAGAATAAGGTTTTATCATAATCAAAACACCCAATAATGGATGATCAAAAAAATGCAACTCACCACTTTTTACTCGACGTGATTGTCGTAATGAATAATTAAATAGTCGCTCAATATAAATTTTTTCAGATTCCGTTTCTAAAAAGTCATCGCCAATTTCCCAGCTAAACTGTGAACCTTGCTTAACCGAAAGTGTTGAGCTGAATTGATTTTCGAAATTGTTATTCGTTAAAACGTCACTGGATTGAGTGGTGGATTGGTTGTTCGACGTTAATAAGCTATCGAGTGGGTTATTATTAGCAGGCTCAAGTTGAAAATTAGTCGAAGAGGTAAACACATTATTGCTTTGTGCTAAAGTGTTTGCTTGATTACCTGGTATTTCGTTTCGATTAGTTTGAAACATATCTAAGTTAATGACTTCTACTTCTTCTTTGTCTGGTCGACGTAAATACAAGTTGGTCTTAATGTGTAAGTAACGTTGAACATGAATTGTAATATCACCATCAAGCTCTGGCACCCAAGGAACCGGTTTTAAAGGTGTTGTCGTTAAAGTGGATTGATTAACCGGGTTATTAAGGTCTGATTGAGTATTTGTGTTGGTATTAATTTCTGTCGGTTGCAGGACGTTATCACCGATATTTTGCTGTAAACCATTGATTGGATTATCTATCAAATTTTCTTGAGTATTTATGACTTCGTTAACTAAAGAATGATTTTCCTGCTTAAAATTTTCTAAAGATTCATTCTCACCTGTTGATGAAAGCTGATCAGCGATATCCATCTCACCTTGCTTTTTATTACCGTTATACCAGTAGTCGTGGCTGAAATTCTGTCCACCAGCAATCCGAATACTTGCCGCCTCGTCGGGTCCGTAAACAGGTTGTCGCCAGGCTAAATGGGTTAACACCTGATAGTCTGGATGGCGGGCAATGCTGCGCGCTTCGTTGGCAAGTTGTAATTGTTCTTCTGGGAGTAATTTAAATGGTTGTTCCTGTTCAGTTACAGCAATTGCCGTCACATTAGTAGTATCTTTACTTGAGTTGGTAGCGGCAGGATTTGCAGTATCTGAGTTTGACCCGTCTATGGTATTGCTGGCTGGTTCAGTATTGTTTATGGCGAGCTCAGTTAATTCAATTGGTTCGGCATCTTTTTCTTCTTGTGTATTTTGTATTGCTTCAAACGGTTGTAAAAAATCAACCAGGTTTTTCGCTGGCGTTAACTGAGTATCTTTTGCCCAGGATTCCGCGTATAGTCCTGTTGAACTGGTTGTTTTGTATACTATTATCTCAATTTCAAACCAACGAGGTTCTTCTACATCTGCCGCCCGGGCGATAGGATAAAAGCCCGTCAATAGTAGTGTGGTTGCCAATTTGCAGGCTATTTTTGTATATTTAATTGTCATTAATTTGCTTATCAATGCTTTTACTTCGACCATAAAAATAATCACTTTATAAATACTAACCCTTAGCAGGTGAGGGTTTCAATCAAAGAATCAATTTGTTGCTTGCGTTCGTGTATCGATTCACTTTTGTGGCTGACTTTTAGTCGAGTGCCGTGTTGTAACTGGTAACATTTGGGTTGCTGTTGTATCAATTCGATTAACTTTGCCGTATTAATATTAGGTTCAGCTCTAAAATCGATGGTAAAACCACTGTCGTTGGCATCCAGCTTGCTGATTCCAAGTGCTGATAACTGCTGTTTTAGTGCTGTCGATTCAAATAAGGCTTTGGCTTCATCCGGCAATAAACCGAAACGGTCAATCAATTCTACCTGTATATCCCTTAGCTGATTTTCATTTTTAGCATTGGCAATGCGTTTGTAGAGCGATAAGCGTATTGCTACATCGGGAATATAGCTCTCTGGCAGCAAGGCTGATTCTCCTAAGTTAACTTCGGTTTGTTCGTCAGGGGTTAATTCCAGTGCGGGTTCGTTACCTTCTTTCAGTGAGGCAACGGCTCTATCAAGGAGTTCCATATATAGACTAAAACCAATTGTCTGCATATGACCACTTTGTTCATCACCTAGTAGTTCACCCGCACCACGAATCTCTAAATCATGTGTCGCTAAAATAAAACCAGCGCCCAGATCTTCGAGATTTTCAATCGCTTCTAAACGCTTTTTGGCATCTTTAGTCATAGATTTTGGGGGTGGGGTGAGTAAATAGGCATATGCTTGATGATGCGAACGTCCTACGCGACCGCGTAATTGATGCAGTTGTGCCAAACCTAATTTATCGGCGCGCTCCATGATTATGGTATTGGCTGTGGGAATATCAATACCCGTTTCAATAATTGTGGTACACACCAGTACATGATAGCGCTGGTGGTAAAATTGACGCATAACTTCTTCTAACTCTCGCTCACGCATTTGTCCGTGGGCCACGGCAACCTGCAGCTCGGGCATCAGCTCTCGAATATCTTGCGCGGTTTTATCGATGGATTCTACCGCATTGTGTAAATAATAAACCTGTCCACCTCGACGGATTTCACGTTGTATTGCTTCTTTAATTAATGGCGTATTAAACTGACGAACAAAAGTTTTAATTGCTAAACGTTTAGCTGGTGGCGTTGCTATAATTGATAAATCACGCATTCCTGACATCGACATGTTCAAGGTACGCGGAATAGGGGTGGCCGTTAATGTCAGTATATCCACTTTTGCTTTAAAGGATTTTAAAATTTCTTTTTGTCTGACACCAAAACGATGCTCTTCATCGATCAACAACAATCCTAAATTTTTAAAATGCGGTTTTCCTGTTAACAGTCGATGGGTACCAATTACAATATCAACTTGTCCGTCGGCTAATTGAGCCAGTAAAGTTTCTTGTTCTTTCTTGCTCTGAAAGCGAGATAACACGCCAATATTAACTGGCCATTGTGAAAAGCGATCTTGAAATGAATTAAAGTGCTGTTGCGCCAATAAAGTTGTCGGGACTAACATGGCAACTTGCATTCCACTTTGAATAGCAATGTAAGCAGCGTGCATGGCAACTTCGGTTTTGCCAAAACCTACATCACCACACACCAGTCTATCCATTGGTGTTGATGCTTGCATATCTTTAACGACAGCATTAATTGCATTTTGTTGATCAGGGGTCGCTTCAAATGGAAACTCGGCAGCAAACTTATCATAGTCTAATTGATTTAATTGATGTTTGATTCCCTTGGCCGTCGCTCTGCGAGCATACAAATCTAATAGCTCTGCTGCGGTATCTCTGGCTTTTTTCAGCGCTTTGCTTTTGGCTTTGCTCCATGATTCGCTACCGAGTTTATGCCAAGGGGCCATTTCGGGATTGGTGCCCGAAAAGCGATGAATCAAATGCAGTGATTGAACAGGAACATAAAGTTTATCGCCGCCTGAATATTCGAGCGTTAAAAATTCACTGACAATACCGCCCGCATCAATCGTTTGTAAACCCAAGTACCGCCCAACACCCTGATCAACATGAACAACCGGATCACCCGTTTTTAATTCTGCCAAGCTATGAATTAATTGATCAGGTGAAACTTCTTTACTGTGACGACGTCTGGACTGCAATACCTGATGCCCAAACAAGTTGCTTTCACAAACTACCAAATAATTTTTTGCGGTGTAGCCTTGTTGAATTGGTGCTGTTGTTAAAGCAACCTGAGTTTTCGTCTGAGCGGAAGGTTGTATAAAGTCATTCCAATTACTTACCGCTTGCAATTTAATTTTATTTTTACTTAACAGATCTCTGAGCACTTCTTGTCGGCCAGAAGATTCAGCACAGATTAAAACCTTTTGATGAGTATTAATCTGTTCTATTAATTTATTTAAAGGTTGGTCGGCTTTATGATCGACAAACACCTCGGGGCAAGCAGCAAAGCCGAGCGAAATACTGTGGTCTTTTACCGCTTTGGCAGTTAAAGCAATGGTTGGAAACCGGTTGATATGCTGATTAAATTCAGCTGGATTGATAAACAGACTCTCTGGTTTCACAATTGGGCGCTCGATGTCATGTCCGTATTGTTCATATCGCTCATTTAGTTCGTGCCAGAAAGTCTCCACTGGTTGCTGTATATTTAACTGGTGAACCAGCGTCACCTTTTGAGCATCAATAAAATCAAACAGCGTCGATAATCCATCGAAAAATAACGGTAAATAATATTCGATACCTGCTGTAAAAATCTGATTGCTTACATCTCGGTATATGGTGGACTCACGCAAGTTACTATCAAAAGTTGCTCGCCAGTTCTGCCGAAAACGAGTAATCGCTTCATTGTCTGTTGGGTATTCTCTAGCAGGTAATAAATTGATTTCATTGACTTTCTCGGTCGTAAGCTGGGTTTCAGTATCAAAGTAGCGTAGCGATTCTATTTCATCATCAAATAGCTCAATACGAATTGGTTGTTCTGTACCCATCGGAAACAAATCAATAATCGAGCCTCGTACTGCATATTCTCCATGTTCCATCACATTGGTAACTAAAGCGTATCCATTATTAAAAAGGCGCTCTTTTAAAGTGGCTAATTCGATAGATTGACCTACAGTAAGCGATAGACATTGTAATTCGATGTATTTTCTTGCAGGCAAACGCTGCAAGGCCGAGGTCACTGGTAATAATAATATGCCCTGTTCAAGTCTGGGTAATTGATAAAGTGTTTGTAATCGCTCAGAAACAATATCTTGATGTGGTGAAAAATAGTCGTACGGCAGGGTTTCCCAATCAGGCAAAGTGACCACTGGAATTGATGAATTTTCACCCAAATAGAACAAAATTTCTTGTTTAACAGGCTGAGTTGTTGCGGCATCGGGGAGTAGGACTATTAAAATACCCGGATTACTCTTGGCTATTTCAGCAATACTCAGGGTAAATGAACCACCATAAATGCCGTCAAAATAATTGATAAATCCAGCTTTATCTGAGCTATGTTTGATGACTTGATTAAGACTATTCATGCCAACTTATCATTAATAATGTAAATGCAGCCAATTATACCTTAGCTGATAGAAAAATTGTCACTAAGTATCTCGAGTAATCGAGTATCTAAGGGCCTTAAGCATTCAAAAACTATACTTTTATCCATTTATGTATAAACAAACATATTTAACATCATCATTATTGTGCTGGTTGAATTTTAATCATTGATGACAATAAAAGCTAACAGGCGTAAAAATACTAACTAGATTTTATTAAAATTACTGACCTTTGGCATATACTGAGTGCTTATAAATTGAGATTAAAAATTATTCGATAAAGCTATCCATTGCGCAATTAATTGATCAAAAAGATGAAATGTATCAATTGGACTTTGAGGTTATATCAATGCTGTCTTAAGCAGTACTGTCCCGGTAAATCAGTTGGAAAGAATGCAAGCCTACTAAGCTGGAAATCGTAGGTTCGTATCTTGCTCGGGACACCATGTTAATTCTCTTATGGTTAATTTAAAAGTGATGTTGCGTGTTATTCATTTTGATTTTGATTTTCTGAAAAGAAAACTTGATGACTTTCCATCCATAATATCGCCTCAACCCGATTTTTGACATTAATTTTCGAAAAAATATTGTGAATATGTCGTTTAACGGTACCTTCTGAAATAAATATCTTTTTGGCAATCTTCTTGTTAGATAACCCTTGTTTAATTAATAATAAAACTTCTTTTTCTCGTTTGGTTAACGTATCGTTAGGTCCACCCCAGATATAATGAGAAGTAGTGTTTTCCATACCAATATTATTACCTTGACTTTCATGGTGTGGTTGAACGGAATTTTCAAATGTGATTACTTGCGATTGAGACTCTATTAAAATGGGAGCAGAGTAGGAGGCACAATCTTGCTGAATGTTAGTATCAAATTTATTACTAAAAATATGAAAGCCATGTTCATGACACAAGTCTTTTATTTGCGCGATATTTTCCTGAATGAATTCGCGAATTTTAGTGTTTTTAGAGGATTTGCAAAGCAGTAAAAATAATTTAATTCTTAGGAAAATACGTTTGTTTTGATAAGTGTGTCGTAAAACAAGCGAAGCTGTTTCAATTGCTTTGTTCATTTTTTCTTGAGATAAAAGAATGCTTAGATGAGCCAGCTTTTCTTGTTCATCAAGTTGATTTAATATGAGGTTATTATCGCTCTTTTTCTCATGCTTAAATGGTGGAGAAACCAAACGCTTTGGTGTATTTTCACGTTTAAAGTAAGTTTCATCTGAAGTGTTAAATGCATCAGATAAATATTTAAATTGAGTGATTGCTGCTTCTAAATAACGTTGTCCAGAAACAGATGCAACCTTATTTCTCAATAGGCAAAGTTGTTGAAAGGCTTTTTCAATTTTAATTTGATCTTGAGTAAAAAATTGAATTTCAAAATTAAGTATATAGGCTTTGATTAAAGTAATAATTTCAATATTCTTTTTGTCACCAAGTAAGAAAAAGTTAATATACCTTTCTGACTCGCTTAAATTACCTTCTAAATAGTTAACTTGCGCAAGAATAATATTTAAATAATTCGCATAAGAATGGTGTAGCAAATTAACCTGTTTGAGCTGTGAAAGTTTTTCTGAGCAGAGCTCGCCTGCTTCAGTTAATTTGCCTGAATCTATTAGGTTAAATGCCAGCTGACAAGTGGAAAGCGTTGCACCGTGGTAGAATCGGCATTTCTCAAAAATTTCTATACTTTTTTCAAGGTAAAGTGCGCCTTTTTCTTTTTCAAATAAATATAAATAAGCGTTTGCCAAATTATAATAATTTGCACCAATAATTAATAATTCAGAATTTTGTAAAAATTCGAGTGATTTTAAACTAAATTTAATGGCTTCATTGAAGTTACCTTGATCGGTTAAAAGATAACCGTTTATTGCGTATACATGTGCATGAATAATATGTTTATCTTCTTTATCGCGAAAACGATTTTGATAAATGTTAATTGCTGTATCGAGTTTTTTGCGAACATTAAAGTGATCATATTGGTGATTAAAAAGCATCACCCAGGCAGACCAGATACTTGCCATATAAGAGGCTGGATTTAATTGATTTACTTTTGCGCCCCATAATTGTAAATCTCGAAATTGCTCTCGTTGAATGATGTCGATAAAATACTTGTTGATTTGATTTTCATCACACTCTTTTAACGCCAGCTGAAAGGCTGTATTAACGCTCTTGCATTTTTCATAATAAGAGTAAATATAATGAAAGCACTCTTTCTTTTTATCGAGCCCCAAGTTATTACTAAACCAATAGCTTAAATAACTTGCTACTAAAGGTTGAATTTTGAACGTATCAGCAGCGCTGTTAGCACGCACCACAATTGCTCGATTGTTAATAAATTCACGTAGTTCATCACAAGGCAAATCACAGCCAATTAAGTCGGCACAGGTTGAAACGGTAAACTTTTTAACAATCGATAAATAGACGAGTAAATTCCAGTATTTCGATCCCTGTGCTGGTAAGACTTCTTCGGTAAGATACTGCTCAATGATAGAGTTGGTAAAATTAAAATGTTTAAGTTGAGTAATACTGAAACCTTCCTGGCGATAAAGAATTGTCAACATCTTAACCGCAGCAGGCCAACCCTGAGTATAATAATAAATCTGCTCAAGCTCTTCCTGATTTAAAAATATACCTTCATGTTGTTCAAAATAGTGTTTGATTTCATTAAAGTGAAACTTGAGTTGGTTTTCATTAATTTCTACAACTTGATCATAAATATAATACTTACCAAGTTTTAAATGGGTTTTCTTACGGCTGGAAATAATAACGGATAAATTTTTAGGGGCGTAATCAATCAGCGATTGAATGAATTGAATAATCTCCTTATTTTCAGCAACCAAATGAAAATTATCTAGAATAATACATATCTTTTTGCGAGTTGAAGAGAGACGGCTTAAAATAAAAGAAGGTGTTATCTTTTCGTCCAACTCACTTTCAGCATAATCTTTCGAGTCTTCACCAATTAAATTGGTTGCATATTTGAGTGACGCAACTAAATAGATTTTAAAGTAATGGAGTGAATTATCATCTTGAGCGATTCGATATACACAGTTCACATATTCATTATTAGAGGCAAGTTTCTCTATCAACGCACTTTTACCATAACCTGCTGGTGCATTAATAAACACCACTCGCTTAAGTTTTAAATTAATAAATTTGTCAGAATAAAAGTAATTCGCGGATTGACTACAAAAATTTTCGTTTTCGATCTTTTTGATTAATAAATCTTCTGCGACAAATTGTTTTTTATTATTATTTTCTTGAGAAAGAATCATTAATTATTTTATAACCTCGCCAAGACTTTCATTAATATTGTTTTGCATAAACTTTCTGCAATAGGTTGCTGTTCTATGAACTGTGTCACTTTTAGGATGTGAACATAATACAACAATTATATTATTAATATGTTAATAGATATACATAAAAATGCACAAAGGTGTACATCTTGAGTGATAAGCAGCGGTCTTTGCTTTTGACTTAAAACAACTAAATATATTAATGAGATTATTCGCATAAGTTGTTGACTTCTGCTGTAAAAAATTTAGCTTATTAATACAAAAAATCTCATATTAGATAAATTTAAATAACAGAATCATGTAGTTGATTGTGCCTTGCCGTTTAAAAACCAACCAGCTTGATTGAAATTTGATTTCTTTTCTAAATGATTTTTACTAAAAATAGTTGTTACTATGTATCTAAAGGTGTATCTATCACACGTTAAATTAATCGACAATAATTTTGGGATAAACAGTGAAGTTCGTCGCATTTTCAATTTAATAAAGTCTACATCGTCCTTTTTGAGTCCGAGTGTTATAAAAATTTACTTTTGTTATTAAGATTTTTCAATTCTTAACTACATCTTTTGCAGGCATAAAAATATAACTTACTACACATAGACGCGTTTAATAAAAATTGGTCAAATATATACATCTATTTTGAAGCGCTCATGTTGAACATTACGGTTGTTAAGCGAAAGACTTCTTTAGATAAAAACTATTGATGGCAATTGGCTTACATTTTTTAACAAATTGATCATTTGTTAAACGTTTGAAATATTTTTGTACAATCCTACTAATTTTAGTAGCTAATAAATTAGTCAAAAATAATTTAGATTTCCAATTTTTTTAATGGTTGCCTGAATAATAAAAATCGAATGAGTCTTTATAACTGATTTAAAAAATTGATGATTTTAAATCAGCTAAGTTCCAATAGTGAACAGAAGCTATCACCGATTGGGTGTACAAGCATGATGCATCTGACAATAAATAATAAATTGCTTAAAGGGGAATCACGTTGAAAATTGGAATTATCGGTGCTGGTGTTATGGGGGTTGATACAGCAATTTCATGTATTGCTGCTGGACACTCGGTTATATTAGTTGACCGTGATGAGTCAATTATTCAGAACGTTGAGAAAAATCTGCTTCGAAACTTGAGACCTTATAAAATGGTCTTACCAAGCTTGCGTGATCTTGATAACGATAAGCTATGTCAACAAATTCAATATACTACCGATCTAAAAGATCTAGCAGACACTCACTGGATTATTGAAAATGCCAGTGAAGAGTGGGAAACCAAAAAGCAAATTTATCAAAATTTAAGTACTATCTGTAGTGCTTCAACTTACATTGGTGTTAACACCAGTTGTATTTCTATTACAAAAATTGGCGCATTGCTTAAGCATCCTGAGAATATTATCGGTATGCATTTTATGAATCCGGTTCCCATTAAAACCTGTGTAGAACTGATTAAAGGATTCCATACTGCGGAAAATACCATTAATGCTGCAAACGAGTTGTTATCGACACTGAATAAAAAAGGTGTTCTTGTTGAAGACCTGCCTGGTTTTGTTTCAAACCGTTTATCCCATCTCTTTATGAACGAAGCAGCGTTTCTGGTCCAGGATGGTGTTGCCAGTGCAGCAAATATCGACAAGATATTTAAGGATGGATATGGCCACACTATGGGCCCATTGGAAACTGCTGACCTGATTGGTTTAGATACAGTAGTTAACTCGCTTAAAGTTCTCTACGAAAGTTATCAGGACTCCAAATTCAGATGTTGTCCATTACTTCAAAAGATGGTCGATGCTGGCTTATTAGGTCGTAAGAGTGGACAAGGTTTTTATCAATATTAATTGAGCTTTCAATAAGAAAACATACAGCAACATTAACAAACGTTTACTAGTAATACGATTTGAAAAGTTTTAATCCAGCTGAGGAATAAAAATGGAAACAGTAATAGAAAAAGCATCCCAGGCTCAGGACAAAATTGATCCAATGACGTCAACTAAGCCGGTTAAATGTGTTATTTGGGATCTGGATAACACGATGTGGGAAGGTATTTTAGTTGAAGGGGATGATGTTAAACTAAAACCTGGCATTGTTGACATTATAAAAGCACTGGATAGCAAAGGTATTTTGCAGTCAATTGCCAGTAAAAATAATGCCGAAGATGCAATTAAAAAGCTCGAGGAGTTTTCGATTGCAGAATACTTCCTTTATCCAGAAATTCACTGGAACTCAAAGTCTTATTCTGTTGGTAAAATAGCTGAATCACTCAATATTGCAACCGATACTTTTGTTTTTATTGACGACCAAATATTTGAACGAGATGAAGTGAACGACGTTCACCCAGAAGTACTGACTATCGATGCTCTGGAGTATCAAGGCCTGTTATCATTAGACCGTATTGGTAATATGGAAATTTCCGATGACGCAAGCAAGCGACGTGTACGTTATTTAGAAGATATGACTCGTAAACAGTCTGAAGAAGAGTTCAGTGGAACACCAGAAGAATTTCTCTCTAAACTTGATATGAAGTTTCAAATTAGCCGAGCAGAAGAAGCCGACTTATTAAGAGCTGAAGAATTAACTTTACGTACCAACCAACTTAACTCAACCGGTATCACTTACGACAGAGATGACTTGCAAAAATACATGAATTCCTCTGATCATGATTTATGGATTTGTGAGCTATCAGATACTTATGGTTCTTACGGAAAAATTGGCTTGGCCTTAGTTGAATACAAAGCAGATCACGACTTAATCAAATTATTATTGATGTCATGCCGCACGGTATCTCGAGGTGTGGGAGGTGTTTTATTAAGCTTTTTAATGAATGAAGCGGCCGCTAAAGGTAACACGCTAAGAGCTGATTTCCGCAGAACGGATCGTAATAGACAAATGTTTACTACTTATCAGTTTGCCAACTTTAAAGAGATTTCTAAAAACGACAATACTTATTTATTCGAAAATGATCTATCGCAAATAGCGCCTTATCCAAGCTATATCGATATTGTTATCAATAAATAATGAATGATTAACCAGATAGTGATGGGTAAAACCAACAGGAAGAATTTTAGGACAGTAATATGAACGTATCAGTTGATTCTCCAGCAGCACCAATTCGCAAGTTTCTCGAAGAAAATATTATGAACCTGGATGATGACGATATCATCCTGGAAGACGATACAGATATCTTTAAAAAAGGTCTTGTCAACTCGTTATTTGCCATGCGATTACTAAATTTTATTGAAGACAAATTTGGTGTAATGGTTCCTGATGAAGATATTGCCTTAAAAAACTTTCGCACAATTAATGCGATGGAATCTTTGGTTAATCGATTGAGAGACGCAGGATAATGGCTGAATTACACCCATTGGTTGAAAAAGCGACCGAGTTTAGCAACGAAGTTTTAAGACCCAATGCAACTACTTATGATCAACAAGGTGCAGTACCTCGTGAAATTATTGACCAAATGTCAACACTGGGTTTTACAGGTGCTATCTTGCCTAAAGAGTTTGGCGGTTCTGGTATTGATGCACTGTCATATGGATTGATCACACAAGAGATCAGTAAAGGGTGTAACTCGACAAGAGCGTTACTGACGGTACATTCTAGCCTGGTTGGCGAAACGCTGGTGAAGTTTGCTAATCAAGCACAAAAAGAAAAATACTTGCCCGACTTAGCTAGCGGCAAGCGTATTGCCTGTTTTTCTCTTTCTGAACCAAATATTGGTACTGATGCAAATTCATTAGAGACAACTTATCAAGAGTTTGATGATCATTTTATTTTAAATGGACATAAAAAGTGGATCACTTATGGTGGTATTGCCGACATATTTTTGGTTTTCGCCAACGGTGAAAATGGTATTACTGCTTTTATTATGGAAAGAGGAATGGAAGGCCTATCAACTGAAGCAATGACTGGTTTGATGGCAAATCGTGGTGCTTATATGGCTGAAATAAAATTTGAAAATGTTATTGTGCCTAAAACTCAGTTACTCGGTCGTATGGGACTTGGCTTTAATTTTGTCGCTAGTACCGCATTATTTTATGGTAGATACAGTATTGCCTGGGCAGGTGTTGGTATTATTCTAGCTGCACTTGAAGAAATGGTGACTTATGCCAGAAAGCGTCATCAATTTGGACAAAAGATAGCTCAGCACCAATTAATTCAAGGACTCATTGCCGAAGCTGCAACCGCATATTATATGGCTCGTTCACAATGTGAAAAAATTGGTTATTTACGTAATGACAATAATGAAGAAGCAGTTATGGAAACCAATATTGCCAAGTATTTTACTGCAACATCTGCAATGCAGGTTACCCAAAATGCCATTCAGGTATTAGGTGGAAATGGACTACACAGCAAGTATCCAACCGAAAGGTTATTTCGTGAAGCTAAAGTATTAGAAATAATCGAAGGAACTAACCAGATACAGCAAACCCTGATTGCTAACCATGCGCTGAGAAAACATTTTCGAAAAGCGTCTGTGGTTAGTAGCTAAATCGCAGTAAACAGCTGTTAAAAATTGGTTAGCAAGCTCATTTTGGATTAAACAATAACAAGCGCGGTAAGTACGGTGAATAAGAATCTCGTTCAATCTTTGGTACAGTGTTCTGAAACAGAAAAAGGTATTACTTTTGTTAAAGCACGTGCTGAAGATGAATTTTTATCCTATAAAGATTTATACCAGCAAGCCTGTCATACTTTGCAGTACCTTTCCGATAATGGTGTTGAGCAAGGTGATGAAGTTATTCTGCAATGCACGGATTTAAAAAAGCTCATTGTTACTTTTTGGGCATGTATTTTAGGCGGGTTTGTTCCTGTACCACTGGCGCTTGCTGATTATGGTGAAAAAGCCAAAAAGGTTTTTATTGTCTATGACATTTTGAAAAAGCCATTTCTTGTGGTTGATAATGAAAAAATTCTAGATAAATTAACCGCACACTTAAAAGATGATGACCCAATTATTTGGAATGCTGTTTCAAAACGAATTATTTCTTATCCGGAAAATACAGAATTCTTTACTCAAGCATTAGAAAATATCCCAGAGTTCTACGCGGCCAAACCCGATGATCTGGCTTTTATTCAATTTTCATCGGGTTCAACCGGTACACCTAAAGGTGTAAAAATCACCCATCAAAATTTATTATCTAATATTAACGATATATTTAAGTCAATTGAACTGACAGAAGACGATTCTTTTTTAAGCTGGAAACCCATATCCCATGATTTTGGTATGATTGCTTTTCACATAGCACCAATTGTCGGTCAGTCCAATCAATATCGTATTGATACCGATGCTTATATTTGGACGCCAGCTTTATGGATGGAAGCTGTCAATAAATATCGTGCAACAATATTGGGTTCGCCAAATTTTGGATATCGACATTTTCTAAAACTTTACAAGCGTGGTAACAAAAAAGGTTTTGCTTGGGATTTAAGTTGTATCAAAGTGATAATTAATGGTGCTGAACCTATATCTGTCTCACTGTGTCATGAATTTTATGATGAACTTAAATCATATGGTTTAAAACAAACGGCTATGAGATTAGGCTACGGATTAGCTGAAGGCACTTTAATTGTTTCCCTCATTGAGCCCGGTGATAAAATTAATCAATTAACGGTTGATCGACAAAATTTACAAGTCGGCGATGAAGTTAAAATGGTTGAACTATCTTCTCCTGATGCTGTGCAGTTTGCTGATTGTGGTCCTGCCTATCCTAATACTCAAGTTAGAATTACTAATCAAAACCGAAATAAACTCGGTGAGTTAAAGGTTGGTAATATTGAGATTCGTGGTAGTAGTGTTACCGCTGGTTACTATTTGAATCCAGAAGAAACGAATAAAATTATTACCAAATCGGGTTGGTTAAATACTGGTGACCTTGGTTTTCTCTACCAAGACCGAGTTTATGTTGTTGGAAGAACTAAAGAATTAATTATTATCAATGGATTAAACTATGTGCCGCACGATATTGAACAGGCCATTATTCATCGCTCAAATGATAATAACTTAAATCGATTTGTCGCTTGTGGAGTTAAAAATAAAGAAACCTCAAGTGAGTCGTTGGTTATTTTTGTATATCATAAAAAAGATATCGAAAGCTTTGTCGACATCGTTCCTTTTGTTAAGGATGCTGTGAATCAGGATATTGGTATTCCTGTTGCTTATGTTATACCAATTAAAAAAATCCCTAAAACCACCAGTGGGAAAATTCAGCGCGTTTCATTATCAAAACGTTTTGAAGCCGGTGAGTTTGATAAAGAAATTCAACAAATTGCTGAAATTTTAGATAAACAAGAGTTAGGTGAGCAGCAATTTGGTGAACAGAGAACAGTAGAAACCACGAACAAATTAACCAATGAGCAAGCAACCAATGAGCGTGCCGCTGTTACACAAGTTGTATCTGTAAGTAATCAGCAAAAATCATCTCTACAACAAGCGTCTACACAAAGACAACCTGGTCAACGTAAACTAATTCAATCTTTAGATAGTATTATTTTACAAGCAATTAAAAAGGTTGCTGGTAATAAAGTTATTGATAAGCAAAAGACTCTGTTTGATCAGGGGCTCGATTCAATGACTTTGGTCAATATTCAAGATGAAATTGAAACAGCGCTGAATATTGAATTACCCGGCACGACAATTCTTGATCATCCGACTGTTAATGCACTGGCAACTTACCTGAATGAACTGGTCAATGAAGTACCACAAGACTCATTGTTAACTTATACCAATGCAACGACTGATGATACCCGCAGCAATGCATCAGTCTCTACTAATGGCGAAATTGCCATTGTTAGTTTGGCGTGTCGTTTTCCAGGACAAGCAAACTCACCAGAAGCTTACTGGGATTTATTAGTCAATCAAGTCGACCCAGTGGATACCCAAGTAGAAAACCGTTGGCAACATGATCCGCAGTATAATGTGCCATTGACTACTTATGCTGGTGGCTATTTACAAGATGTTGATCAATTCGACCCTTACTTTTTTGCAATTCCACCTAAAGAAGCGACCTATATTGACCCTCAGCAGCGTTTATTATTAGAGGTCTGTCAGCAACTACTTGAAAACAGTTTGTTGAGTCGAACTGAAATAGAAGGTAGCAACACTGGCGTATTTTTAGGCATTTCTGGCAATGACTATTTAGGTGTTATTAAACAAAGTTCTGAGGAAACAGGACCCTATGATTTAACAGGGAATATGTTCAATACGGCAGCAGGTCGAATTGCTTTTACTTTTGATTTAAAAGGCCCTTGTATAGCGATTGATACCGCATGCTCATCATCTTTAATTGCAGTTCATCAGGCTTGTAATGAGTTAAAAAATAATATTTGTGACAACGCGATTGTCGCTGCCGTGAATTTAATGTTAAAACCCGATGGCCATATAAGTTTTTCAAAACTCGATGCTCTGGCACATTCTTCACGTTGCCGTAGTTTTGATGATGGTGCCGATGGTTATATTCGCAGTGAGGGTGCCGCGGCAGTTTTATTAAAACGCTTGGATGATGCGCTAGCTAATAATGATAATATTTATGCTATCGTTAAGGGTAGTGCAATTAATCATAATGGTCAAAGTGGCGGCTTAACTGTACCGAGTGGCATAGCGCAGGAGCGTTTAATTCGACGAGCACAGCAAGCAGCAGGAGTGACGCCCGATCAAATCAGTTATATTGAAGCGCATGGCTCGGGTACAAAGTTAGGTGATCCACAAGAGTTATCGGCAATTCATCGAGTCTTTGGCGATCGCCAAAAACCATTACTCATTGGCTCGGTGAAATCTAATATTGGTCATTTAGAAGCCGCGGCTGGCATGGCAAGTTTGCTAAAAGTTGTACTGTCTCTCAAAAATGAATATATTCCAGCTAACTTGCATTTTAACAAAGCAAACTCTCGTTTTAACTGGCATTCAAATCAAATCGAAGTAGTCAGTCGCTCGACTCGCTGGCCCCAAGCAGATAGTTTAATCGCTGGGATCACTTCACTTGGTATTAATGGGTCTAATGCTCATTTAATTTTACAGCGTTTTGATGAAAACCAATTTCGAAATAACACAGGAAATCAAAACGAACAAGCATTACCAAATA
The DNA here is from genome assembly GCF_040719265.1 of Aliikangiella maris. Lineage (NCBI taxonomy): Bacteria > Pseudomonadati > Pseudomonadota > Gammaproteobacteria > Oceanospirillales > Pleioneaceae > Aliikangiella > Aliikangiella maris. Next base: position 105,435 of record NZ_JBFDAH010000005.1, read on the forward strand.
CTGAAGCACCATATTTATTTACATTATCTTCGAGAACACCCGCAAGTTTAAATTTATCATTGCAGGCAATTCAATTGCAGTTAAACAGTAATGAGCCAATTTTCAATGATACACAATTACCAGAATTATGTAGAACTTTGCAATTAACCCGCAGTGACTATGTTAGTCGATTTGCTTGTCTTGCAAATAGTAGCGAACAGTTAAACAAGAAATTAACTAAATATCTTGAACAATCTTTAGCAGAAAAAAATAGCAATTTTCCTCAAGAATTATCTCTAACACAAAATCCTGATGTTATCTTTTTGTTTACAGGACAGGGCTCACAATACCGTGGAATGGGACAGTCTCTTTATCAAAACAGTAAATATTACAAAGAGGCGATTGATGCTTGTCATGAATTATTTTTGCAAGAATCGGGGCTCGATTTAATTGATGCGCTGTTTAGCGAAGAAGAATTATCGCTTGATAAAAATGATCAGGCTCAAGCAATGATTTTTGCGGTTGAGTATGCACTGGCGAAATTCTGGATCGCAATGGGAATTCAACCTGCTGGTGTATTAGGACATAGTATTGGTGAATATGCTGCTGCATGTATTGCCGGCGTGGTGAGTTTACAAAATGCAATAAAAATGGTGTCATTAAGAATACAAATTATGCGTGATAGCCAAATTGATGGTCGCATGATGAATGTATTTTGTAGCCGACAACGCATCGATGAAATTATTGCACAATATCCAGCTCAATTTAATCATGTTTATATTGCTGCTGAAAATAGTCCGGAAAATACCACTATTTGTGGACTTACTAACGAAATTGAAGCATTACTACCGATTATTAAAAAGCAGCGTGTATTTACCGAGCTTCTTCCTATACCTGGCGCTTATCATTCGCCGTTGATGCAACACAGTGCCTTACAACTTAGTGATGCTTTTAAAGCGATTGAATTTAATCAACCCAAGATTGCTTTTTATTCGAGTAAAACTGGCCGATTAATCGCCGATGCGGCACAAATTGATGCCGATTACTGGGCAGAACATTTATCTTGTTCGGTACTTTTCCAACAAGCTTTTGAAACTGCTTTAGCTGAAAATCCTGGTGCATTGATTGAAATTGGTGGTAATGCGACGTTACTCGGTTTTGCTGCACAAATTAATCAAAATACTACGGCGGTTTTAGTGCCGTCATTACGACCAGCCAGAGAAGCATGGGAGCAAATTAATCAGTCAATTAGCGCATTATATAAAGCTGGCGCAACAATTAATTGGCGTAATTATAACCATGCAAATACTCAACGTATGAATAATATTCCACATCTAGTTATGAATAAGAATCGTGTCTGGTGTGATATTCAACAACCAGCGATTACAAACTCTCAACATGGTGGCGCCGTGGTGAATCCAAATACAACACAAACGTTTGCAGCTGTATCAATAGATACTGCCGCTAAACAGGGTGTTTATCAAAATAATGGCTTAGTCCAACAGTCCGCAATTGTGAATCAAACCCATATGGTTACAGAAACCATCGAAAAAGATGTGTTAGCTGAAATTAAAGAAATGATCAGCGATATTGTTGGTGTTCCCCTTGAGCAACTGGAAGACGATGCGCATTTATTTTCATTAGGTATTGATTCGTTGATGTTTGTTCAGCTTGATAGAAAATTAAAGAAAAACTACGCGATTGAAATATCATTAAACGAATTCTTCCGCTCAATACATTCGCCACAAAAAATTGCCGATTATATTTATCAGCACGCACCTAAAGAAAACCTGGTAATTGAAACTGCTAAGAGTGTTTCAACTGAAACAGGGCAAGCATATACTGATACCGCAAATAACAATCCACACTTAAGCAACCAGAGTCTGCAACCCGGTAGTGAGCAACAAAATTCTCATTCCGTTAACCCAGTCATCAATCAGTCTGTAGTGAATACTACAGATAATGCTGTTGCGCTAATTATGCAGCAGCAACTTGAAGTAATGAAACAACAACTGCAAGTACTTGGTTCGGGTCAGGCTAATTCCTTGGCATCGCAGGCGGCATCCAGTTTAACGGCTAGCAATACGCCGCAGCCTGCATCATCAAGCAACACACAACCAGCTCCTCTAGCAAGTACACCAGAAGCAGCAAAGAAAGCACTATCTGGCAAGCAAGTGACTAAAAATATTCGTGATATTTCTCAATTTAAAGAATCACTGACGAACGAGCAAACGTTATTCTTAAAAGATTTGGCTCAACAGATTAATGCTAAAACACCTGCATCCAAACAATTTGCTAATGATTATCGCTATGGACTGGCAGACTGGATTGCGACGTTAAACTTTAGTCTAAATACCAAAGAAATGATGTATCCATTTGTTGCGGAACGTTCAAAAGGTGCTTATTTCTGGGACATTGATGGTAATGAATATTTAGATACCGCTATGGGGTATGGCGTCAACCTCTTTGGACACAATCCTGAATTTATTACTGATGAAATAAAAGCACAGCTCGATTCTGGTATGGCGCTTGGTCCACAATCAAAGGTGGCCGGAGAAGTTGCTGAATTAATTCGTGAACTGACTCATGTAGATAGGGTGGCTTTTGTTAACTCGGGAACAGAAGCTGTTATGGCATCACTGCGCTTGGCTAGAGCCTATACCAAGAGAGAAAAAATCGTTCGCTTCAATACCGCATACCACGGTTCATTTGATAGTATTTTAGCCGAGCAGGGTGTTGATGGTGTTGAACCTATGGCCGCGGGTGTGGTGCCTTCGATGGTAGAAGATACATTAGTACTAACCTATGCTAGTGAAGATTCGCTAAAACAAATTGAGCAAAATGCCCATCAGATTGCTGCGGTCTTAGTTGAACCGGTACAAAGTCGTAACCCGTCATTACAACCCAAAGTCTACCTCGAACGACTTAGAGAACTGACTAAACAACATGGTATCGTTTTAATCTTTGACGAAATGATAGTTGGATTTCGTTGCCATATCGGTGGTGGTCAAGCCTACTTTGATGTTAAAGCTGATTTAGTCACCTATGGTAAAGTTGTTGGTGGAGGCATGCCAATTGGTGTCGTCGGTGGCAATGAAGAAATAATGGATTACATCGATGGTGGTGCCTGGCAATTCGGTGATGAAAGCGGGCCATTTTCAGAAACCACCTTCTTTGCTGGTACATTCTGTAAGCATCCATTAGCGATGGCAGCCTCTAAAGCCGTACTGAGCAAATTAAAACAAGAAGGCAAACAAATTATTGACCACTGTTCAACGCTCACTGCTGATTTTGCGAAAAAGATTAACCAGTATTTTACAGAAAACCATGTTCCCATCAGCTTGAAATACTTTGCATCGATGTATCGATTTGAACCGATTGCTTCAACCAATATGCTGACGCTCGGTTTAGAAATGAATATTTTATTTAAATTGATGCAATTAAAAGGTGTATTTGTCTGGGAACGTCGGGTTTGCTTTTTCTGCTATGACCATACTCAACAAGATGCTGAAAGAATTATCGAAGTTGTTAAAAGTGCCGTTGAGCAAATGCGTGCAGGTGGCTTCGAGTTTAAGTCAGTTACTCAAATTCATCATTCAAGCAGTACCGAATCGACTGATAGTCATTTGCAAGTTTCAAAACAAACGGTAGCTCAGTCATTAACAAAATATACTGATGAAGATACGTTACCACTGACTTCAGAAGAGCGACGGATGTATATTTTAAGTCGCATGAAAGGTGGTGAGGAAGCCTATCGAATATCCGGTGCATTTTTAGTAAGTGGCCAGTTAAATAAAGAAAAACTGGTTGCGGCATTCGAAGAAATTGCCGCACAGCATACCAATTTAAGGAGTCAATATGTAGCGACTGATGATGGCGTTAAAAAACTAATCACTCCCGTTGACCAATTTAAGTTAGCGATAAAGTGGCATCAAAATAAAACGCTAGAAGAAGTCAAACAAAACACTGCGCAGCCTTATCAATTAGATCAGGCTCCATTATGGCAAGTAAATATTATTGAGCAAAACCATGAACAATGGATTATTTGGCTCGATTTACATCATTTAATTGCCGATGGTATTTCTGCTTCTATTATTATGGCGCATTTTTTATCGCTTTATATTGAGCAAACCCCAAAAATAGCAACTGATGAGTATGTTCGATTTATTGATAATGAAGAAGCATTTACCCAATCTCAAGATTTTTCACAGCAACAAAATTATTGGTTGAATAAATTTTCTATACTGCCCACACCGCTAGAATTACCCGGTGATGTGGCACGCCCTGATATCATCAATTATCAGGGTAGTGCGGTGCATTTTTATATTGAAGAAGAACAAACTACCAAAATTAGAGAAGCGGCAAAAACACTGCGTTGTACACCATTTAATTATTTATTTGCTTGTTACTATGTGTTTTTGTATCAGCTCTCGGGTAATACTAATATTTGTATAGGTACTCCATTTGATCGAAGAAAAAATGGTAACTTTGAATTTACTGTTGGCATGTTTGCACAGACCTTACCTATTTTAACGCCTTTGGATAAACAACAAAGTTTTGCCAGTTTTGTTGAAGCATTAACCTCAACATGTTTTGACGCTTATGAAAACAGTGACTATCCGCTAGAAACGCTCATTAATAGGCTAGAAATTTCTCGCGAGCTGAGTCGAGCACCGTTATTCGATACCATGTTTATCTATGAGAATGGAGATGGACGCCTATTTGAAAGCGATGCATTTAAGGTGACATCTGTGCCTTACCCATTATCCTCATCGGCATTCGATCTAACCCTGGAAATCACTCAGGAAAATAATCGCTTGCGTTGTGCATTTATTTATTCAACTCAGCTGTTTGACCAAGTCATTGTGAATCAATGGGCACAATGTTATCAAAATCTGCTAGCGCAAGTGGTTGTGAATAATCAGCAGCCTATCAGTGAAATTCCGTTAATTGGTCCTGCTGATAAACAACTATTAGTAGAAAAGTTTAATCAGACTCAACAAGATTATCAAATTAATCAAAGTATTAATCAGTTAATCGAAGAAGTCGCAAATAAAAATCCACAAAGTGTTGCGGTAACAGCCAGTAATGGACAATTGACTTATGCCCAATTAATCAATCAAGTTGATTGCTTGGCGGTTGAGTTAATCAAGCAAGGTGTGCAAAGACAGCAAGCGGTTGGCATTTTACTAAATCGCGATACTTCACTGATTGTCGCAGTTTTGGCTGTTCTCAAAGCGGGCGCTATCTATATTCCAATGGATGTGAGTTATCCCGTTCAACGCCTTAATCAAATGATAGATACGGGTGAAATTCATTGCTTAATTTCGCAGCAATCAATCATACAAAGTCTAAATACGACTGCTCAAGCTTCACCTGTACTCGAATTTGATGGTTTACTCATAGATGTTGAACAACTAGTCGATTCAACCACTCACAAAACGCTCACTGATGACGAACATCAACTGTTGAATATTGCTGATAATGCCTGGCAGGCTACTCAGTTGGCCTATATTACCTTTACTTCAGGCACAAGCGGTCAGCCGAAAGGCGTTATGATTGAACAGCGCAGTTTGCTTAACTTCATTTACGCCATAACAGATGCTGTTAAATTTCCCTCTGGCGTAGGCGTTTTAAGCTTAACCAATTTTACTTTTGATATCTTCGGTCTCGAACTATTTGTCACGTTAGCCAATGCCGGTAACATGGTTTTAGTGAGTGAATCAGAGCAACTGTCAGCCGAGCGTATTATCGACAAAATTAAACAATATCAGATTAAGTTAGTACAAATTACGCCTAGTCGATTACAAGTACTATTAATGCAACATACACCACAACAGGTGTTTGAATCTGTATCGCATTTATTGGTTGGTGGTGAGAGCTTTCCTGAACAAATGCTAAATACCTTACAACAGGTTACAACACTAAATATTTATAATGTGTATGGTCCAACCGAAACAACTATTTGGTCGGCAACTGCCGAATTAACTCAGGCCAATCATGTTCATCTTGGCTTACCTATTGGTAATACGCAAATCTATATTTTCAATGACAATATGCAATTACTACCCATAGGTATTGCTGGTCAGGTGTTTATTGGTGGAGATGGTTTGGCGCGAGGTTATTTACAAGATCCACAAAAAACGCAACAACAATTTATTGATAATCCTTTTGTCGCGGGTGAAAAGCTCTATGCAACGGGGGATATGGCAAAATGGAATTCTCATGGTGAACTTGTATATCTTGGTCGCAGTGATAACCAAATTAAATTGCGAGGATATCGAATTGAGTTACAAGAAATAGAGCATGCGCTTAATCAATCTGACTGGGTCGCTAATGCCGCAGCTTGCATACGTGAGTATCCAGAAAGTAATCCAGTGATTGTTGCATTTATTCAACTGAAATCTGATGTAAGCAAACAGCAATTTGATATGAACTTATGTAAGCGTGAGTTGGCACAAAAGATTCCTGAATATATGGTCCCATCCTATTTTATTGTATTACCTGAACTGCCCTTGTCGACCAGTGGTAAATTAGCACGTAAAGCTTTACCACAGTCGATAGCTGAGTATATTAACTTAACACAAGCAACTCAGTCTGATGTTCTGACGAATGATGCGGTTGTTGCCGACGAAATATTACAAGCAATCGTAATAATCTGGCAGAAAATACTTGGTCGAACAGATTTTAGCGTAAATACTAATTTCTTTGATGCAGGTGGAACTTCATACTCGTTGATAAAAATGCATGTTGCAATCGACAAGCAGTTTCCTGATTGCATTGATGTTACTGATATATTCTCTCATCCTACTGTTATTCAACTGGCACAATTAATTGAAGAAAGTCATCAGCAGGAAACTTCGGTTGAAGTGAAAGAGCTAATGTTTCCTGAGGAATTTTTTGAGAAAAATAATACATCGCAAAGTGTCGAATATCTGCAGGTAAGTTTGGATACCGAATATTCGAAAAAAGTGAACTTGCTGGCAGAGAAGTACTCCGCAACAGTTAACGATATTCTATTAGCTTTGCATGCCATTTATTTAAATAAAACCTTAGCGCAAGACCAAGTTTACTTATACAGCAGTCTTGGAGAGGTTGATGCAGGCTTTGCCATAATTACGCTTGATTTTAGCTCTCTAAAGCAAATTGGGGATGTTATAAAGTCAGTAAAGCAGCAACGCGAAACTATCGTTAAAAACTTGCAGCAAGGTAAATCAGATAGCAATCGAGTGAGTAACATGCCGTCTGTAATGAGAAAATCCAAGAATGGTCTTGTGTCATTGTTTAACTTTTCGGGTCTAGCTAATGATAAACAAGCTGACCATTTTGATATTGTTTATAACTTTGAGAATAAAAATTCTCAAGTGAGTTTAAAAATTGATGTTAACCGAGTTAAGTTGAAACAAGATAAAATGAAAAACTTTATTAATAACTATATCAACTTACTTAAGAAAGTCGTACAAGTTTGCTGAAATTGGAGAATGCAATGAAGCGTGTAGCAATATTATTTTCCGGACAAGGTTCCCAATATGTTGGCATGGGTAAAAGAATCTATGACAACTATTCAATTGTTAAAGACTGTTTTACACAGGCTAGTGATATTTTGGGGACCGACATGGCTCGGTTATGTTTCGAAAGTGACAAACATGAACTTAACAGTACTGAAAATACACAGCCAGCGCTGTTATTAACCAGTGTTGCTGCTTATCAGTTGTTACAGTCACAAACTGATATTCGTCCTGACTATATGGCGGGCCATAGTTTAGGTGAACTGTCAGCATTAGTTTGCAGTGGTGTTTTAACTTTTGAAGATGGGTTAAAACTTGCGCGAGCCAGAGGTTTGGCAATGGCAAATTGCGGTAACGACCAGGTAACTGGCATGTATGCAATCACCAAATTGAACAAAGAACAGGTTATCAGTGTGTGTAATCAGTCAGCTGAGTTTGGTAAAAAGTTTATTATTGCTAACTACAACGCGCCAGAACAACATATTTTGTCAGGTGATATAGGAACAATTGCTGAACTGACAGATAACGTAAAAGAATTAGGTGGTGCGTTAATTAAATTGAATGTGAGTGGTGCATTTCACTCGCCTTATATGCAGCAAGCAGCAGATGATTTTAAACAAGTATTAAGCGATATTCAATTAAGTGAAATGAATGTGCCGGTAATCGCTAATATTAAAGCCGCACCTTATTTTGATCTTAATGAAATCAAAGATTCATTAGTGCAGCAAATTATTAGTCCGGTTCGTTGGTCTGAATCGGTTAACTATTTATTGAATCATGGTATGACCGCATTTATCGAAGCAGGTCCAAAAGACGTATTGAAAAAAATCAACCAAACGATTGCACCAGAACTATCGGCTTATGCTCTCGATTCAGAAGAAGATAGTGAAAAGTTAACTCAAGAATTAGCCGATGAAATTGCTGCCTGGAAAAATAAGCCAGATTTAATCGGAAAATTAATGGCTACTGCGGTTAGCACGCGTAATAAAAATTGGGACGAAACTGAATATAACAATGGTGTGGTTGCCTCTTACCAACAAATGAAAGAAATTTATGAGCAAACAACTGAGCAAAATAAAGTGCCTAGTGATGCCCAGATTCAGCAAGCTTTCGAACTGCTGGTAAAAATAATGGATACGAAACAAGTCGATAAACAAGAACAATATCAACGAGTTCATCAAGTCATTCGTAGCGCTGGATTTGAGCAAAGCGTTGAACAGATCCTACCTCAATTGGCTAATGCTAAATAAGTAATTGTAAATAATGGCGAGGTTTTAATTGAGTAATCAACGAGCAAGGTAAACAAATGGACATAGATGATATTGACTTAAATTCACTTGTGATTGATAGCGCACAAGATGATAACCATATTGAAATAGTCACAGAGCGATCGCATGAAAATCAGATTGCCATTATTGGTATGTCTACTCAAATTGGTTCGGCTGAAAACAGTGATGCATTCTGGCAACAGCTAATTAGTCAGAAAACTGGTATTCGTCATTTCCCTAAAGTGCGTCAAAAGGATGTAGAGTCTTTAGTTAGCGCAAAGGGCATAGCATTTAATGATCTTTCTGAACAATTTTTGTCATCTAGTTACCTTTCGCAAATTGATGAATTCGATTACGCCTTTTTTGGGTTATCACGTTCTGAAGCTGATGTGATGGATCCCAATCAGCGTATATTGTTACAAACGGCTTGGAGTGCATTAGAAAATGCTGGTTATGCCTGCGAAGAAATAAAAGGTAGCAATACCGGCGTTTTTATTGGCTTTAGCCAGGATTTTGGTGATGGATATGACCAATTTATTAATACCCATGTTCCTCATGCCTCTGAAATTGCAGTGGTTGGAAATATTAAATCCATCATTGCGAGTCGTATTGCTTATCAATTGGATTTGGTTGGTCCATCTATGATGATCGATACGGCTTGCTCATCATCATTGGTTGCAGTTTATCAGGCAAGTCAGGCGATTCGCAGTGGACAATGCGACATGGCATTAGCTGGTGGTATCAAGATCGATTTTGTCCCATTACTTCATAGTAAGCACCTGGGTGATGTGGGCGTTAGAGACATTAAAGAAAATCTTGCGGCCGATGGCAAAAATAAAACCTTCGACAACGATTGTGACGGTATGACCATCGGTGAAGGAACTGGGATTTTTGTCTTGAAATCTTATGCAAAAGCCAAAGCGGATGGTGATTTTATTTATGCAACAATTTTGGGTGGTGCAATCAACCAAGATGGCAGCTCAGTTGGTATTACTGCCCCAAATAGTGCCGCTCAAGAAAAACTGATTTTAAAAGCTATGCAAGATGCAGGTATTACTGCTGAAGATTATCGCTATATTGAAGCGCATGGTACGGCAACAAAGTTGGGTGATCCGGTGGAGCTTAAAGGTCTCGAGAAAGCTTTTCAGCATTACACAAATAAAAACCAGTTTTGTGCAATAGGTAGCGTTAAAAGCAATGTAGGTCATCTCGATAATGCGGCTGGTATTTCTGGCTTGAGCAAAGTGATTTTAGCCATGCAGCATAATACTATTCCGGCCAGTTTACACTTTAATGTACCTAATCAAGCGATTAGTTTTATTGATTCGCCTTTTTATGTTGCCGCAAATGCTGAACCTTTAGATGCGGCGGCTAACGAATCTTGGATAGCCGGTATCAATTCATTTGGTTTGAGCGGTACCAATTGTCATTTGATTTTACGTTCAGAAAAAAACCTGTCACAGCATTATATTAGCAACAAAAGTGAATCGAATAATCCTGATGAATCATTTGAGAAGAGCGCCCATCAAGTATCTCATTGCTTGGTGATGTCGGCCAAAAATAATCGTAGTTTGGCTCAGTTAGTCCAGCTATATTACGAATATGTGTTACAACACGGGCAAACAATAGATACAACATTGATTAATCAATGGCTTGGTGATGTTTGCTATACGGCAGCAGTTGGCCGTTTTCATTTCGAAAAGCGTTTGGTTTTCACTTTTAAACAAGTCGATCAACTTCTCGATTTGCTGACTCAGGTGTCGCGTTGTTTTATTCTGCAAAATAAAGATCAATTCGAGCAGTTGCTTAAATCTGTTGAGGGTGTTTATTATTCTGCTGCTATATATCCTTCGTTAGAACAAAAATTACCAGCAAAAATAACTAACGAAAATTCGATTCTTGTCAGCTATCTTGAGCAGCAAGATGTTGATTGGCGACAATATTATAGTTCAAATAAAAATGCCCTTGATGCGAAATCTTTAAATCGCATACCTTTGCCTGTTTATCCATTCGATAAAACACGGTGTTGGGTTAAACATCAAGGTGATAATGTCATCCGTCATGGCTACCAACAAATATTGAGCAGTCCTTTACTACAAGGTCAATTATTAAACTCTCACCATATTCGTGTTTTCGAAAGTGTGTTATCTGTAGATACCCACTGGGAACTGGCCGATCATAAAGTTAAAGGCAGTCATATTTTACCGGGTACTTGTTATGTAGAAATGATGTTACAAGCATTTCAAGCTTGTCAGCTTGAGAGCTTTAAATCGCTCCATTTTAATAAAGTGCAGTTTTTTTCGCCGTTGGTTGTTGATTCAAAGGAGCAACGTCGCGTGCATGTTCAGTTAAAACTGAATCATCAAATTATTGAAGTTGAAATCAGTAGTCAGTTGATTAATCAGAATGCATCTACTGCGCAACTTAATCAGCTTCTTGAAAATGACGAGTGGATCACTCACGCCGCTGCAACTATCGATCTTAACTATGATGAGCATCAAGCAACATTAGCCAGTCAGATTAATATACAAAGAATAATGACCGGTGAAGCTTTCCATTTCGATGCAAATGAAGATAAGTCTCGAGGTTTGGAAATCGGTGATCGCTGGAATAAATGTGCAGAAATGGGGTGGTATGATGATACCCAAAATGCTGCTACTCGCTCAGTACTGGTAAAACTACATTTGCCTGAAGAATTTAAAAGTGATGAAGGGTTATATTTTTATCATCCTTCATTGTTTGATACTGCAGTTAACTCTGCTATTCATTTAATTAAAAGTGAAGGACTTTATTTACCATTATCTTATACTGATTTTGTTGTTTATGCACAACTGCCCAGTGTGTTTTATGTCTATATACAGCCGATTGAATCAAAAACCAATGATTTAGCAAAATTTTCGATACACTTTTTAGATAGTGAAGCCAATGTTGTTGCCTCGGTTGCAGAATATAATGTGAAATATGTTCCGGAAGCTGAAAAATTTACACAGCCAAAGACCAGAATTGATGCTTTTACTATAGGCTCTAAACCATTTAATCCGGACGCAGTAGACTTTGATTTGAACGCGTTTAATGAGCGTGTCTCTCCGGGGCAACTGAGTAATAAGCAGGTGTTGCTGGTTAGTAATCAACCGCAACTAAACGACGAAATACTCACTCAGTTACATGTTGCTGGTGTAAGTAGTCAGTTATTAAATCTGAATGATAAGTCGGTAGAAAAAATCGAAGCTGAACTCACTGAAATTCTGTCACAGCAAGTTAATAAGGGATTGGATGATATTATTATCCTCAGTGAGCTGGCATTGAATGAAACTAGTGTTGAGCAATCGAATCAATCACTTTATCAATTAGTGAGTTTAATTAATAACATTGTTAAATCGCGAATTGCATTGTCTGGGAGAATTTTGTTTGTCACTCAGAGTACATTACAGAATGATCATAAAGGAATGGTTAATCCAATTAATTTGGCCGCGCGCGAATTGATTCAGATTTTACAACTGGAAAATCCACAATTAAAAATTCAGATTATTGATTTTTATAAACAACTGGAAAGCCAAAGAATCCTTTCGGCGTTAGCTTCCGGTGTTGATTATCCGATGATTAGTTTAACCAGTAAAAAAGTTAATCGAGAAAGATTACGTTATACCCGTTTAGATCAGTTTGCAAAAAATGATGAAAGTTACTATCAACCGGGTGATGTGTATTTGATAACTGGCGGCGTCGGCGCTTTGGCGCTTGAACTGGCGGTACATATCGCCAAACAGGCGAAAGTTAAGTTTGCTTTATTAGTCCACCGTCAGTTACCAGCAGAATCAGACTGGAATCTGGCTATCGATAGCGATGCAACAGACGGAAAACTAAAAAGACAACTAGAAAAGTTGCTCGAGATTCGTCAATTAGGTAGTGAAGTAAGAATTTTTAGCGGTAACATTGCTGATGCAAATTTTGTTGCGCAATCAATTAATACAATCAAACAAGAGTTTCACCAAATCGATGGTATTGTTCATGCAGCGGGTCGAGCTGGCGACGGATTTGCGTTAACCAAAACCAGCGAAGTTTTTTCTCAAGTAGTTGACCCTAAAATAAAAGGTGGCTGGCATTTACACCAGTTAACCTTACAAGAACCATTGAAGTTTTTCATTTGCTATTCTTCGGTTGCGACTATTTTAAGAGCCGCAGGACAAAGTGATTACACTGCGGCAAATGCCTTTTTAGATGGTTTGGCACAGTATCGCCGAGAACAGGGTTTACCGGGTGTTTCGGTTGGTTGGCCCGCATGGCGTGAAGTAGGAATAGCGGTCGAATACAATGCGGTCGATGAAAATGAAATATTTAAACCTATTAATACTAAAGATGCTTTGGCAGCTATTGATCAGGTCTTATTTCACACCAATGAATTACCGTCGGCTATTGTTTTATCCGAGTTAAATACACAAGCTGACCCAGATGTATTTACTCGTCAAGGATTAACAATTTCTGATCAGCTTGGTAAACGATTTAAGCACCAGGCACTTAAAAATAAAGCGGCGGGCGAAGGTGAACAGTCATCTACGGTCACCAAGGTGACACTTGTTGATGGCGATGATGCAGATAAATATTTAACACAAGTCGCTGGTATCTGGGCAAAAGTTCTAGGTGTTGGTGAACTAAGTCGTGACTCTCAATTTAATGAACTTGGAGGCAACTCCGTATTGACTATCGAACTGTTTAGAGAATATGAAAGCCTATATCCCAATACTATTGATATGGCAGATCTGTTTACTCATACAACGGTAGATAGTCAAGCTGGTTTCTTTAGAAATAAATTTGAAGATAACCAAAAAGAGAGTCAACAACCTGATATTCAGGAAGATAAAAATATTGATGATATTTTAGAAAAAATTGCTCGCGGTGAAATATCAGTCGAAGCAGCTCAACAATATTTTTAATGAACCCAACCGTTTAAGTAGGAAATAATTAAATGGCTTCTCAACAGCAAGCATCGTTAAAAAGCTTTATATTAAAACAACTGGCAAGCAACACTATTTCTCAAAGTGAAGCAAAGCAGTATTTGGCAGAATTGACAACTCAGGCGAGCCAACAAAATCAGGAAATCGCAGTTATTGGTATGTCGGGGCAATTCCCGATGTCTGATAATGTTGACGAATTCTGGAACCTGGTTAGAAGTGGCGTAAATTGTATTCGAGATTTTCCTCTGGAACGTAAACGTGATTTTACAGACTTTGTGTGCAATCCTCATTTTATGGAGCTGTTGAAAGGCAAAGCGGTTGAACCTGATGAATATGATGAGCTTTACGCCAAGGCGGGTTATTTAAATAATATTGATAAATTTGATAACGAGTTTTTTGGTTTACCACCAACAGAAGCAACTTACATGGATCCGCAACAGCGGATCGCACTAGAAACAGCTTGGGCAACGATTGAAGATGCAGGATATGGGGCTGGACAATTAAATGGCACAAGTACCGGCGTATATATTGGTAAAGAGACCACTAACTTCTCTTTATATCGATATTATGCTGAACCCGATCCAATGCAGCTAACCGGGTCGTGGGAAAGTATTATAGCAAGCCGAATTTCTTATTTGTTTAATTTCCGCGGGCCGTGCATGATGGTCGACACCGCTTGCTCTGCAGGTTTGGTATCAATTCATATGGCCGCAACTGCGCTGAAAGATGGTGAGTGTGACCTGGCCATAGCTGGTGGAATTAATGTTGTGATGTCGGGTGAGTTCAGCTCGAGCCAACAAGTCATTATGAATATGGATTCTGTTGAATCTCACGATGGTATTGTGCGTACTTTTGATAATGCTGCCAACGGGACAGTTTGGGGTGAAGGTATCGGTTTTGTCATGTTAAAACCTTTATCTAAAGCGTTGCGCGATAGTGATAATATTCATGCGGTAATCAAAGGCAGCGCCATTAATAATGACGGTGCATCAAATGGTTTAACCGCGCCCAATGCTGATGCACAAGAAGAGGTTATTGTTAGAGCATGGAAAAATGCTGATATCAATCCAGAGACATTATCTTATATTGAGGCACATGGAACAGGTACTGTATTGGGTGACCCTATTGAAATTAAAGGATTGACCAGCGCATTTAGACAATTTACCGATAGGAAGCAATTTTGTGCGATAGGTACTTTAAAACCCAATATGGGGCATCTGGTAAGTGCTTCTGGTTCAGCCGGTTTATTTAAAATTATTTTGGCGATGAAGCACAAAGAATTACCGCCTATGATCAATTTTAATGCACCTAATCCGTATATTAATTTTATTTATTCGCCTTTATACGTATCTAATGATAGACAGCCCTGGGAAACTGGCGGCATACCAAGACGTGCTGGAATTAACTCATTCGGTTTTAGTCATACCAATTGTCATATGGTCGTTGAAGAAGCGCCGGTAAGAGAAACTTTAGCGTCTGCTCAAGCTCAATATTGTTTACCCGTTTCGGCCAAAAAACTTTCGCTATTAGGTGACTATATTGAACGCTATATCAGTTATTGTAATGAAAAAAGCTGGGAGCTGGCTGACTTATGTTATACCGCTGCAACAGGTCGAAGTCATTATGAATATCGAGTGGCAATTGTTGCTAGTACTCAAGCTGAAATTATCGATGGGTTAATGACTGCAAAACAACTGATCGAAAGTGGTGAAAGCCAATTGGTCGGAAATGTTGCTTTTGGCTTTCATCAAATTGTTAGCGATAAGAAAAAGCAACTTGACGCTGGTGAGATCACTGAAAAAAATAAAAAAGAACTCACCGATAAAGCAAACCAGTCGTTAACCAGCTTTTTGAATAGTCAAGATAAACAATTGTTAACTTCTATTGCAGAAAATTATGCAAATAGCGCTGAAGTTAACTGGCGTGATATCTATCAACAAGAAAAACGTCAGCGTATTTCTGTACCAACATACCCCTTTGAAAGAAAAAGATTCTGGGCGAAAGATAAGAAAAGCAGTTATGTTGATGTTATTCAAAAACTCCATCCGTTAATTGATCGGTGCACCGAGCAAGCAGAAAATAAGTGGACATATGAAGCGGTATTCCGCAGTGAAAAACTCTGGGTATTAACTGATCATAAAATCATGCATGACAGTGTAATACCTGGTACCACATATATTGAAATGACTCGTGCTTGTGTTGCGCTTGCTTTGGGTTGGAAAAATCAAGAATTATTTGACTTGTACTTCCTACAGCCAATGATTGTTAAAGATAAACACCCGAAAAAAGTTCGTATCAGTTTAACAAAACAAAAAGAATCGGGTGACTTAAATGTTCTGATTGAAAGTACCGAACAAAATGAAAAATCTGCCAATTGGCAAACCCATTTTGAAGGTAAAATCAAAGCGCTATCTGAAGCTCAACCAGATGCGCAACCGATTGACCCTATCAAACATAAAGCTGTTGATGGTGAACAGGTTTACGACGGTAGTAATGACACGGGAGTGTTCCAGTTTGGACCACATTGGGATACCATTCGATCAACTTGGCGATTTGATAATGACACCCTGGGTTCAATGGTATTGCCGTCTGAGTTTACTGGCGAACTCAATGAGTTCAAAGTGCATCCGTCTATGTTAGACAATGCAATGAATCTCACCAGCCAAGACTCTGGTGAAACTTATTTACCTTTCTTATATAAATCATTTAAGATTTTTGGTGATTTCCAGCCCAAAATGTATACGTTATTAACGCACTTAAATCCTTCCAAAGATCCGTCCGTTAATAACGAAACAAACCAATATGATGTGGTTTTATTAAGTGAAAGCGGCGAAGTTATAGCGGTTGCGGCAGGTTATTATACGAAAAAAGTTCACAGCTTTGATTTTGAAGCGAATACTCAAGTTGATTCTTTAGCGTCTCGCTGGGTTCCTTTTAATCAAGCTGAAGGCCAAAGTGAAAATGTTTCGCTTAAAAAACTCACCGTAATTGTTGATGAGCACACCGATACGAGCGTATTAACTCAGTGGCAAGTTGCTGATATTGATATTCAAGTCGTTCAATTGTGTGCTGGTGAAACTGATGCTTCATATCAATCAGGTCAATTACCAAATTCTACTGCTGGCTTTATCTCACTGTTCAAAAACGATGACTTTAAAGGTTCGCAAGGTATCTTGTTTTATGTAGATCATAAACAAACGGCTGTACAGTTAGCGTTTCATAATGCAATATTTCATTTAACCAAAGCCATTGCCGAAGAAAAGCCATTCTTGTCTGCGGGTATTAATTTAATCGGTAATCAGGCATTTTCGGTTAATGATAATCAGGCAAAAGAGAATGCTGAGTTCAATTCGCTGGCATTGCTAACAACAACAATGGGCATGGAAAATACCGCTATTCCTGTGCGTGTTTGCGATTTAGAACAGCCTTTATCACAACTCGACCATTCACAACTGACCCAGTTATTACATTTGGCAACCGGAAAAATTCTTGCCAGCAGAAATTCAACTTGGTTAATCAGAGAATTGTATCACCAGCCAGTGAAAGAAATTGAAGGTCATGCATTTAAAGAAAATGGTACTTATTTAATTACCGGCGGATTAGGTGGGTTAGGACTAAAACTGGCCGAATACATTACCCAACAAGTTAAGGCTAATATTCTGCTGGTAGGTCGTTCGCCGTTTGCTGCAGAATCAGAATGGCAGGCATTAGCAACAGCTTCTGATGCCAATGTGTCTATGAAACAAATTAATATTGCCAGACAATTAGTCGAACTAAGTCGTAAATCTTTATCAGTTCGCTATTTGCAATTAGATATTGCTAACTCTCAACAAGTTGTTGACATTGCCCAAACTATTCAACAAGAACTTGGTGCCATAGACGGAATTTTCCACGCCGCAGGGGTTGCTGGTGATGGCTATTTATTGCGTAAAAACTACGCTGACTTTGCAACTGTACTCCAACCTAAAATTACGGGTACTGAAAATTTACTGACACATTTTGTAAAACCTGAAACACAGTTTGCCATTTTATTTTCGTCAATTATGGCGGTAACTGGTGGTGAAGGGCAGGGGGATTACGCTGCAGCTAATGCCTATATGGATAGTATTGCAACTAACGATGAACGATTTATTGCGATTAACTGGCCAAGTTGGAACGATGTAGGTATGGCTGTTGATTTTGCGGTTGATGATTCAATGACACCATTTAAATCCATTGCATCCAAAGATGCTTTTGCGCAAATGGAAAAAATCATTAAAGCCAAAGCCAGTGGCATTATACCGACTGATATAAATCCTGAGTTTTTAAATTCAGTAATTGATGATTTACCCTTCGCTCTATCGACGGAATTGGCAGGGCGTGTACGTTTGGCTAAACAAGAAGAAGGTGGTGCTGAAATTGATTTTGATACTTTTGAAGTTGATATTCGAGGTAAGAGTGTCGATGAGCTTTCGCCAATTGAACTGGATTTAGCTAAAGTTTATGCAATGGTTCTTGGATTGCAGGAAATTGATGTCTTTAAGAGCTTTCAAGATATGGGTGGTAACTCAATGATTGCCGCGCAATTGTTAAAGGTACTGGAACAGCGCTTTAAAGGTCACGTTGATATTTCAGATATTTTTTCCTATCCATCGATTGATGAAATGGCGCAGTACCTGAACGAAAAACTTGGGTTTAGTGAAGAAGCGACTGAAAATACAGAGGTGGCTGAAACCAAGTCGGATCAGGATTGGGAAAATATTTTAGATAAAGCTGTCTCTGATGATGGCGATATTGAAGATATCTTAAAAAACTTATAAGCAAACAACCGCATTATTGATTGGAAAAGCGACTGTGACACAAACGAACGAGGAAATCAGAAAAGATCTTTATCGCTACCTGCTAACCCAGGTAAAAGATAATTTGTTGGACAAACAAAGTGCCATTCAATATCTAAAAGTGATAGAGGCAAGCAGTAAAACGGAACTACCGGCTATTGCCATTGTGGGCATAGCCTGTCGTTTTCCTTTTGCTGATAACAAAGATGAGTTCTGGTTAAATTTGGCACAGGGTAAGTCTTGTATTCGAGAATTTCCTGGTTCTCGACAAACCGATATGTCGCATAATGTGGTAGATGGCATGCCGCTTTTCCAAGGTGGCTTTTTAGAGCGGATCGATCAGTTTGATGCGGAATATTTTAATATTCCGCCGACTGTTGCCCTACATATGGATCCTTATCATCGCTTATTGTTGCAATCATTCATTGAAACTATCGAAGATGCCGGTTATGCAAAAACCGCATTTGCAAACAGTAATACTGGCGTCTATGTAGGTAACGATCATACGCACCGTTACATCAGTAATTATCTCGATTTTCTAGCACAACCTGATTTTACCAGTATTACTGGATCCTGGACTGCGGTTCTTGCCAGCCGAATTTCGTTTTTACTTAATTTACGAGGTCCGGCGGTTGTCGTTGATACCTCGTGCTCTTCGGGTTTAGCGGCATTAGATAGTGCAATAAAGGCAATACATAGTAAAGATTGCGATACAGCATTAGTGGGTGCCGCCAATTTATACTTAACACCCACCGCAAAAGTTGTTGATGAAATTGAAAATGAAGAAGCAAAAGTTAGAGCTTTTGATCAACAGGCCAGCGGTACTGTCTGGGGTGAAGCGGTTGTTAGTTTGATGATTAAATCAATCGATAAAGCGGTTGCTGATGGTGACTCAATTTATGCGGTTATCGATGCGCTGGCAATGAACAATGATGGTGCAACGAATGGAATTACCGCGCCCAATGCAAAAGCTCAACAAGAGGTAATACTCAAAGCATGGGCGAAAGCACAAGTCGAAGCGAGTGATATTTCTTATATCGAGTCTCACGGAACCGGAACTCACTTGGGTGACCCTATTGAAATTAAAGGACTAATTGGTGCATTTGCCAAAAAGACACAGAAAAAACAATTTTGTGGTATAGGTTCAGTTAAATCTAATATTGGACATACGGTTGGTGTTGCTGGCTTAGCATCATTGATGAAGGTACTACTCAGTCTTAAGCATCAACAGCTACCGCCCAGTATAAACTTTGAAGTGCCCAATCAGTTTATTGATTTTTGTAATAGCCCAGTTTATGTCAATAATCAATTAACTCCATGGTTGGTTGAGCCTGAACAAAAACGAATTGCGGGAATCAGCTCATTTGGTTTAAGCGGCACCAACTGTCATTTGATTCTGTCAGAATATCACTCATCTACAGTGGTATCTGAACAAACCTTATCTGAAGTGGAATTGTTTGTAATCTCTGCACGCAGTAACTTATTGATGGCTGAACAAATCAGACGCTATCGCGATTTTATTCAGCATAATTTATCAGTACCTTTAAAAGATATTTGTTTTACAGCAAATGTCGGACGAGAACATTATACTGAGCGCTTTGCCATTATTGCCAGTTCCCATCAAGAATTACTCAGTCAATTGAGCGAATTACTTGATCATATAGAAAATCAAAGCCGAGAAACAAACGAAAGTCTAATTAGCAATGATGACAACGGCATTATTGCTAATAATCAATTCAATCATTACCGTGGCAAAAAACCATCGGAATTGGATAAACTCAGCACTCAATTTTATTTAGCAGAACAGATTTTACCGGCGCAGCGTCGTGAAAATCTAATGAATCTCGCTAAGCTTTACTGTGCAGGAGCTCAGGTACAATGGGCAAAAGTTTATACCGATAAAACCTATCATCGAGTACATCTACCTGCACAACCATTTTTACTCACACGTTTCTGGGACGAATCGGTGATTGCTAGCGCTAAACAAAACCAGCAATCTTCCTCATCAACCAATAATTTTGTCACTGTTGAAAGTGACAATGGTCTAGATGCAGAAGCATCAGGTGGAATTGACAGACAGCATCTTTTAACTGAATTAAAGGCTCAATATACCCAGCTTGTAGAATCGATTCAGGTTAACAGCAGTATGGAACAATCCATACCATCGTTGCCTGTATTTATTTTTGAACGCCTTATTAGCGAAGTTACCGGATATCAAACGGTTGATTTAAGTAAAAATATATATTCGCTTGGTGCTGATTCCATTGGTGGTGCGAAAATTATTCAGTTAATTAATCTGTTATTTAACATTGAAGTGAATATTTCGGCATTACTTGCTGCTGAGAGCTTACATTCTTTTTATCAACAAATTGATGATAAGTTTAATTTATCTTCCAGTTTACAACACAACGAACATGCTGATTCTGCACTGGCCAATAAGACCAGTACGACTCGAATCGAGAGATTACCTCAACAACAATATTATCCGCTCTCCAGCGCACAAAAGCGTTTATATTTGTTAAATACCATTACTCCCGATTTAACTGTTTATAATGTCAATGCAACCGTTGAAGTTGATCAATTACCTGATAGTGAAAAGCTCTATCAGGCATTTGAAAAATTGATGCAACGTCATTGGATATTAAAAGCAGGGTTTGTCATGCAGGATCAGCAACCCTTACAATTTATCGCTGATAATCACCAGTTTGAAATACAACATTTTTCAATTAAAGATCAACAGACGAATAGTCAAAAGAGTAGTAATGCCTGGCTCATGGAAGAACTCAACCAGATTGCAATACAATTTATCAGACCTTTTGATTTAGCCAAACCACCATTAATTCGTGTAGCACTTATTAAGAGTGATGTCGGACGTCAATTTATGATTTTTGATATGCATCACTTAATTACCGATGGCTCGTCAATGGGCATCATCATTCAGGATTATATCCAATTGGCTCAGGGGAATATTCTGGCTCAATTACCTTTTCAATATCCTGATTTTGCTGTATGGCATAACACTTATATACAGTCGGAAAGCTATCATCAGCACCAGTCATATTGGCTGGCGCGTTATCAAGGTGATATACCCGTTACCAATTTGGCCTGCGACTACCCTCGGCCCAGTATGCAAAGCTTTGTGGGTAAGCGGCAATTTGCGCAATTGAACCAGACCGTGATGGGACAGTTGGAGCAATTGGCTACGCAAAACAACATTACCTTATTTTCATTACTGTTAGCTTGTACGCGAATCTTTTTGGCAAAACATGGTGCTGGCGAGGATATTGTTATAGGAACACCGGTGACAGGACGTAGTTTACTTGAAACACAAAACCAGGTTGGTATGTTCGTTAATACACTTGCGTTGCGGCATTCAATTGATACTAATGCGACTTTGGTGGATAATTTCAAACAGCATCATCATCAATTGTTGCAAGACTTTGACCATCAAGATTACACCTACGAAGATTTAGTTGATGCATTAAATCTAGAGCGATTGCCTGATAGAAATCCGTTATTTGATGTTTGCTTTGTACTCCAAAATGAAGATATGGGGCTTGATCATGATGATGTTATCAATACGATTGATATTGACCCAGGTACATCTAAATTTGATTTAACAATTTTATGTCGTAAAGACAAACATGGTTTAAAAATTGACTTTGAATATTGTCAGGCCCTTTGGAGTGATGTCACTATTGCTTATTGGCTTGGAAGGTTTGCTAATTTATTAGATAAGTTGGTTAGCCAGAATTTATTGCAGCAAAATGTCGATGACATTTCTTTACTATCACCAGATGAGAACGATTTGTTGCTTAACCAATGGGTTAATACACAGAATAATTATCCGGCTGAGCAAAGTTTAAGTACGCTTTTTGAGAAGCAAGCTGAAAAAAATCCCCAAAAAATTGCATTGATATTCGGTGAGCAACAGCTAAGTTATCAGACACTAAATATAAAAGCCAATCGTCTGGCTAATTATTTAATTCAGCAAGATGTTAAACCTAATGATTTGGTAGCTTTATTTTTTACACCCTCAGTAGAAATGATTGTCAGTATACTGGCGGTTTTAAAAACGGGTGCTGCTTATGTCCCATTGGATACCAATAATCCACAAGAGCGAAATCAGGCAATTATTGATGATTGTCAGGCAAAGCATATTATTTATCATGCTGAACAAACAGAATTGAGCGCAATCGAACCGGTACTGGCAACCACAATTCAGGCAATAGATCTGGCAACAAAATGTTTAGAGGATTGCGCAGAAAATAATCCCGCTCTGCCACTCAATGGTGAATTGACTGCTTATGTCATGTATACCTCAGGAACAACTGGTGTACCTAAAGGTGTTGTTGTTCCACAAAGAAGTGTTACCCGAGTTGTATGTGATACTAATTATCTACATTTAAATAGTAATGATACCTGTCTGTTGATTTCTAACTATGCTTTTGATGGCAGCATTTTGGACATCTATGGCGCATTACTGAACGGCGGACAGCTTGTTGTGATGCCGAAAGCGGAAATCACCAAATTAGATAGGCTATCTCAAGTAATAAAAAAACATCAAGTCACATCGTTATTTGCAACAACATCATTTTTTAATGTGATGGTTGATAATTTATTAGACCAACTGCAATCCGTCAGATATTTAATGTTTGGTGGAGAAGCTGCTTCGTTAAAGCATGTTACTAAAGCATTTAACCTGCTAGGTGCAGGAAAGCTTATCAATGGTTATGGACCAACAGAGTCGACCGTTTTCGCGATTACTCATACTGTTGATGAGATTGATCCAGAATTAACCAGTTTGCCAATTGGTAAACCGCTAAGCAATACTCACATTTATATATTAGATGATGCCTTAAAACCAGTTCCATTAAACACACCAGGACAAATCTATATTGGTGGTGCTGGCGTTGCCAAAGGTTACTTAAACCGGCAAGACTTAACGCAAGAGAAATTTATTGCTAATCCTTTTATAAAAGGAGATGTCATTTATAAGACGGGTGATCTTGCTAAGTGGACTTACCAAGGCGATGTCATTTATCTGGGGCGAGCCGATAATCAAATTAAAGTTAGAGGGTTTAGAATTGAGCTCGAAGAAATTCGAACTGCCATTCTTGCACTACCAGAAATTCAACAGTGTATTATCACCACTAATTCCGATACTGAGAATAACACATCTAAAAACATTACCAGCTTCGATGCTTATGTGGTGGTTGATGATGTAGATGGATTTAAACCAGGCAAGCTTAAGGAGCAGTTATTATCCCGATTACCGGCTTATATGATTCCTAGAGCGATTACGCCTGTTGAACAGTTTTATTTAAATCAAAACGCCAAAGTCGATACTAAACGCTTACCTGATCCACTAATCCAGGAAAGCGAAATTACCGAGGCAGAAACAGATAATGAGAAATTGCTGGTTAATGTGTGGCGAGAGGTACTTAATCGTGAAGAAATTAGTACTACCGATAATTTCTTTTCGTTAGGCGGCGATTCAATTAAGGGAATTCAGATAATTGCCAAGCTGCAAGAGCAGGGCTATACCATAGAGATGTCTGATATTTTTCAATATCCAACGATTGTTGATATCGCTTCACAGCTTAAGCAACAACAAAAGTTAGAAATTGACCAATCTCCGGTGACGGGTAATTTAGCGATCAATCCAATTCAGCAAGCATTTTTAAATGAGACAGATAGTTTTAGTTATCAACATTTCAATCAGTCTCTTTACTTAAAGCTGACAACATTACCGCAAGCAGAACAATTACAATTAGCATTTAGTCGATTAATAATACATCACGATGCATTACGCACACAATGGGTCATTCAAAATGGACAATGGCAAGCAAATATTTTACCCATTGACCAAGCATCAGTTGAGTTTTATCACTGCCAAAGTGATTCGGAAATTGAATCGTTTATTAAAAAATTGCAATCATCACTAGTAATAGAAGATGCGCGATTAATTAACGTTGGTTTAATTAATACACCCAATGAAAAAGCAATTTGTATTGCGATACATCATCTGGTTGTTGATGTAATATCATGGAATATATTAATTGAGGATTTACGTGAGTTGCTTGGTCAGATAGTTGACAAAGATGTCATCAATATTGATCAATTAACTCTTCCGCAAAAGACACATTCATTCCAGTTTTGGAATCAACAATTAGTTGAGCAGGCTCAACAAGTAACTAGAAATAATCTCAATCAATATTGGCTTGATTGTGAACAGATGTGTCAGCAAATTAAAGCGCCTTTTGCCATACAACCACAAGGCACCATTAGCGATGCGTTCGAAAAAACCTATCGCTTTAACTCGCAACAAACAAGCTTGTTACTCGACAAAGCTAATGAGAGTTTTTCAACAGAAACCCAGCATTTGATATTATTAGCATTGGCTTCAGCACTGAGTGATTGGAAGGAAACGCAACATTTAATTATTGAATTGGAAAGTCATGGTCGAGAGTTTATGGCAGATAATATTGATATCAGTCGTACAGTAGGTTGGTTTACTTGTGCTTTTCCGGTTTTACTGTCGGTTAACTCTCGAGGTGGCGATACATCAAATTTAGACGATGCCGTAGTCCAAATCAAAGAATCCATTCGTACGGCGCAAAAATATAACCGTCAATTTGGATTATATCAGTATTTAACTTGCAAAGATGGTTTAAATCAGCCGCTAGGAAAAAAGCTTCCATTGGCAATTAGTGGACAGATAGGTTTTAACTTCTTAGGCTTGCAGGAGTCAGCGGAATCAAATGCAAAAGAATCAGTGCAAGCGGTATCTCGTTTAATTACTTCCGCTCCCGATATGCCATTGAATAAAGCACTGGATATTGTTGCCAGTATCCAAAACGAACAGCTTGTTTTAGAAGTCTTGGCTGATGGTTGTCGATTAACAGGAAATGATGTTGATCTATTCTGGCAACATTTTTCCCAATCGCTAGATAATATTATTCACTATTGTGTCGAACACCAACAAGTTGAAAAAACTGCAAGTGATTTTAGTGCCAAAGACCTGGCACAAAGTGAACTAGAAGATATTTATGATGATTTAGATATCTTTTAATAATAATAAACGGTAACCCCACCGTAATAATGGGTGAGATGAAGAAAGTTTAGACAGCATATATCTGTCACTATTTAGGAAACACCAATTAGAGATCAATGATGAACAACAATAAAGCGAATATTGATAATGTTTTTGGCTTAACTCCCATGCAGGAAGGCATGGTATTACATTATGCTCAATCTCCTGATACCACAGCCTATGTTGAACAGTTTGATTTTATTTTGGCTGGCGAAATCAGTTACGAAAATCTAGAAAAGAGCTTAAATGCAATCGTTTATAAATATGGTGCTTTACGAACCAACTTTAGTTATCGTAAAACAGATAAACCTAGACAAGTCATTTACAAAGAACGAACTATTCAACTTAATCACCAAGATATCAGCGAGCAAGGTAACATTATAGGGCAATTAAACGAAATTAAACTGCAAGATAGAAAAGCCGGTTTCGATTTAAGTCGAGATTTATTATTAAGGGTGAACCTGGTAAAAACCGGGCGGTTAGAACACCATATGGTATTTACTTTTCACCATGTCATTATGGATGGGTGGTGTCTTGGCATGATATTTTCTGACTTGTTTCAATGTTACGAAAAATATTGTAAAGGTGAAAATGTGCCGTTGGAACGTGAAGCGGTAAGTTATGACCGTTATATTCAATGGCTAGACAAATATGACCAACAGAAGGCAACAGACTATTGGAAAGAATATTTATTCGATTATGCTAACGAAGTAGGTCCTCCTTACTTTGATTTACCATTTAAAGGTGAATATCAACATGCCAATCAAATATTTTATTTTGATGAACAATTGACTGAAAAAATTAATCAATTATGTCAATCCAATGGAATTACCTTTAATCATTTTCTGGTTTCTGCATGGGGTGTGCTATTACAAAAATATCAAAACACCAATGATGTGGTGTTCGGTTCCGTAGTGTCTGGTCGTCCTCCAGCATTGAATGGCGTTAACGATATGGTTGGATTGTTTATCAACACAATTCCTACTCGTGTTAAATCAGACGCCAATCAGACCTTTGCCCAGCTATGTCAACAAGTGAGTGAGCAAACGGTTGCCAGTAATCCGTATGAGTATTCTCCTCTTTTTGAGGTTCAAGCTAATACTAAACTAAAGAACAAACTGTTGGATCATGTGATTGTATTTGAAAACTATCCCATTTCTCAACAAATGCGGGCACTGGGTGAAACAGTAGGTGGATTGCGAGTGGTCGATGTTGAAGTTTATGAACAGACCAATTATGACTTTAATTTAATTGTTAATCCCGGCGAGCAAACAAAACTCACCTTTATTTATAATGAAAATCGTTATTCAAAAGCAATTATCGAAAGTTTACAGAGCAGTTTGCAGACCTTGGTTAGTCAATTAATCGAACAGTTCGATGCGACAACTGAGCAATTAACTTTATGTTCGACAAGTGATCATAAAAAAATTACTGAACAATTTAATGACGTGTTTCGTGAGTATCCAAAAGAATCCTCCATGGTGCAGCTGTTTGATAAAGTTGTTCAACAGTACCCCGAAAAAGTTGCATTAGTTTATTATCAGCAACAAATAACTTTTACTGAGTTACAGATACGAGCGACTCAGTTGGCTAATCAGCTTGATTCGCTTGGTATAAAAGCGGGTGACAAAGTAGGTTTATTATTGCCGCGTTCTCCTGAACTCATTATTGCAATGTTAGCCAGTTTGTATTGCAATGCTTGTTATGTGCCAATAGATATAAAAAGTCCACAACAACGAGTTGAAACGCTTATTCAAGAAGCAGAGCTTAAGCATTTGTGTACTTTGAATGATTGTCACTTTAATATTGCGAATGAAATCCAGCAGATTAAAGTTGACAGTAAAGCCGACATAGCGGGGCAAAATAATGTACTGAACAATTCTGGTAATGCACAAATCAACCCCGATAGCGCTGCTTATATTTTGTATACATCAGGCTCTACTGGCACACCAAAGGGCTGTGCAGTCAGTCATAAAAATGTGCTGAGATTAGTCATAAATAATGACTTTTATGACTATGCTGCCGAAAGGGTTCACTTGTTAACATCGGCACCCGTATTTGATGTTAGTACCTTTGAGATTTGGGGAGCCTTATTACATGGGGCACAACTGTGCGTTATCGATGAAAATGATATTCTAGATGGTGAGAAACTTAATATCATTATTGAAAACAACAAAGTCACTACCGCTTGGCTTAGTAGTGCTTTATTTAATCAACATGTAGAAAATAATTTAGAGTTATTTGCTCATCTACAATATTTATTAGTTGGTGGAGATATATTATCACCCCATCATATTAATAAAATTAAAGAACATTACCCGCACGTTCGACTAATCAATGGTTATGGTCCGACCGAAAACACAGTATTTACTTGTACCTATCCAATTGAGAGAACTCATCAATTCCGTATTCCAATTGGGTATCCAGTAAAAAACTCAACCATTTACATTGTTGATAAAAATCTAAATATGTTGCCTCCTGGAGCTTATGGAGAATTGGTTTCAGGTGCAGACGGCGTTGCGCTGGGTTATGTTAATCAACCTGAGCTAACACAAAAAGTATTTATTGATGATCCCTTTACCCCAAATCAACATCAATCAGAAAAAGGAAGACTTTATCGGACCGGTGATATTGCACGTTGGTTACCCGATGGCAGTCTGGATCTATTAGGTCGTGTTGACTTTCAGGTAAAAGTCAGAGGATATCGAATTGAACTGGGCGAAATAGAACGCTGTGCTAACCGACTTGAGTCAATTAAAGAAGCCGTTGTTGTCGCACAAGATCATAAGTCAGGTAAACAACTGGCATTGTATTATTCAGTTAAACAACCAACTACAGACGATGAATTATTAAAGCATCTGCGCGCAGCCTTACCTGGGTATATGGTACCTTCACTCATTTTGCAACTTCCTCAATTGCCGATTAATGTCAGTGGAAAAGTTGATCGCAAGGCATTACCGCCAATTACAGTTTCGATCAATCAAAATCGAGCGAAGCCCCGCAATGAAACTGAAGAAAAAATTGCCGCTATTTTCTGTGATGTATTGGGGTTAGATGAAATAGATATCTTCGATAACTTTTTTGATATTGGCGCTAATTCATTAAACTTAATGACCATTAACAATCGAATCAAAAAACAGTTTGCTAAAGAGATACCATTGACCACATTGTTTGAGCATACCACGATTGTTGCGGTTGCTGATTTTCTTTCACAATCAGAAAAACAGGCAGAGCTTGATAAAAAGCAAGCCGAAGATGAAAAACAGGCAATGAAAAGCAATGCGAATAAAATTCGCGGTATGATGCGTTCAGGGAAAAAACATGAATTTAGTTAATGAATCAACAGGCTTTGAAATTGCCATTATCGGTATTGCCTGTCAGCTTCCTGGCGCCAAAAATGTTGCTGAGTTTTGGGAGTTATTGGTCGCGGGTGAAAATGCAATTTCATATTTTGATGAGCAGGAGCTGATTAATCAGGGGATTGATGCGAATCAAGTTGCACAAAAGAATTATGTCAAAGCGAAAGGGGTTTTTCCTGAGATTGCCTGTTTTGATTGGCGCTTTTTTGGTTATACGCCAAAAGATGCCGCTATTATGGATCCACAGGTTAGAGCACTACATCAAGGCGTTTACCATGCACTTGAAGATGCAGGTTGCTTAGAAGCGCTTCAAGAGAGTGGTAAATCAAAAGGTCGTAATATTGGCCTGTTTGCCAGCGCATCAGGTAATTTCAATTGGGAACTAGATACGTATTTGCAAATTGCCACCGGCAGCGCAGCGCAATTTGCCGCATTACAATTAAATGACAAAGACTTTTTGGCAACGCGATTAGCTTATGCATTTGACTTACGAGGCCCTGCGTGTACATTACATACGGCTTGTTCCAGCTCGTTATATAGTGTCGATGTTGCCTGTCGTAATTTATATACTGGCGCATGTGAGGCAGCGGTAGTGGCTGCTAGTGGTTTGTCTTTACCTGTTAAAAATGGCTATGTTT
Source organism: Aliikangiella maris (assembly GCF_040719265.1). Taxonomy (NCBI): domain Bacteria; kingdom Pseudomonadati; phylum Pseudomonadota; class Gammaproteobacteria; order Oceanospirillales; family Pleioneaceae; genus Aliikangiella; species Aliikangiella maris. The sequence continues at coordinate 135,049 of NZ_JBFDAH010000005.1, forward strand.
TCGAAGAAGGCATGATCAAATCTCCAGAGGGAAAATGCCGCCCTTTTAGTGAAGGGGCAAACGGAACGGTTGAAGGTAATGGAATGGGGGTTGTCGTATTAAAACCTCTCGAAGATGCACAAGAGAATAATGATAATATTTATGCGGTAATACGTGGTATTAGTGCTAATAATGATGGCCAAAGAAAAGTGGGTTATGTGGCCCCCAGTATAGAAGGCCAGGTCGAAGTTATTCGCCGGGCAATGTACATGGCAGAAGTCAATGCAGAATCGATTGGTTATGTCGAAACTCATGGAACAGCGACTGAACTGGGCGACCCGATTGAAATTCAAGCTTTGATCAAAGCATTTGCAACCGATCAAAAGCAGTATTGTACATTAGGCGCACTTAAATCAAATATTGGTCACTTAGATACTGCGGCAGGTGTTGCTGCATTAATTAAAGCCTCATTAGTATTAAAACATCGTCAATTACCACCCAATGCTAATTTGACCGCGCCAAGTGAAAATATCAATTTTGCAGAATCACCTTTTAAGCTTTCTGACGAGTTAAGAGAGTGGCAACGTATACCTCACCCAGAACAATCAGACGCATTTTGGCCGTTGAGAGCAGGGGTCAGTTCATTTGGGATTGGTGGTACCAATGCACATGTTATTCTCGAAGAAAATATTCAAGAAGCACTCGCACAGGAATCTTTAGATCCAGTTGCTTTATTTGAACAAGAAAATTTAGCTAAAAACAAACCGCAACCAGATAATATTTTGTGTCTATCAGCGAAAACACAAAACGCATTAAATCGTATAAGAATAAATTTGCATCAATTTATTCAACAAAACCCAACTATTTCTGTTGCTGATCTATGCTTTAGCTATGCTATTGGACGTGAAAGCCATGAGTATCGTCATTTTTATCGTGTATCGACAATTGAACAACTTGAGCAACAATTAGCCGAAGATGTTACAGCTTTAAGTGATGAGGAAAACAATCTTGAGTCAACCGGATTAAAGACCTTAACAGCAGTCAAAGCGTTAACCAATTCGCCAAGAATTGCTTTTTTATTTCCTGGTCAGGGAACTCAGTACGCCGGCATGTCTCGCTCCTTATATGAACAGGATAAGACCTATCAAGGTATTCTCGATACACTATTAGCCATTTGTGATGCGCAACAATTATTTCACATTCGCCGAATGTTACTGCAACCCACCGATGCTGATGCAGAAGCAATTCATTTAACGGCAAACTCACAATTATGTCTATTTGTAACTGAATTAGCGCTTGCCCATTATTTAATGTCATTAGGCATTAAACCTGATGCAATGATTGGTCATAGCTTAGGCGAGATTGTTGCGGCTACTGTTGCAGAAGTACTCACCGTTGAAGATGCAATCCATCTGGTCAATCACCGTGGTCGTTTAATGCAATCAATGCAATCCGGTGCGATGTTAGTTGTATTATGTACTAAAGATGCACTACAAGAAGTCATGACCGAGCACGTCGAAATTGCTGCCATGAATACTCCTGAGCAATTTACGGTATCAGGCACCCATCAGGCTATTGAAGAGTTTTGCCAGCTACTCGATAAAAACGCAATCATTTATCGACCAATAAAAACATCACATGCATTTCATTCATCAATGATGGATGGTGTTTTGCCCGAATTAAAAAGTGTAATTCAAGGAATTACATTAAATGAAGCTAAAACGCCTTACTTATCTAACTTAACTGGCGATTGGATAAGCGGCGAGCAAAATCAGGATGAAACCTATTTTTTAAATCATTTGCGACAAGCGGTTAACTTTTTAGGTGGAATTGAAACACTATTAGCGGATCAGAATCAAATTTTAATCGAGGTTGGGCCCGGCAATGTTCTTGGTGCATTAGTAAAACAAATTGCTGATGCCAACCAAATTGTGATGGACAAACCGGTATCAGTATTGCGTCAAGCAAAAATTGACTGTACCGATGAAACTTATTTTATAGAAGCACTTGGAAAAATTTGGTCGCAAGGTGTTTCTATACATTGGCAGAGTTTTTACCAGCAAAAACAGATTGCGGCTCGCCGAATTTCAACTCCAGGTTATCCTTTTGAGAAGAGTGAACTACCTGTTGGTAATGGCGATGTCAATCATGTTTTTAATACCCATTTGGGTAACCTGGGCAATCTGACCACTGAGTCAAATGGTTTAACTGATAATCAAACGTCAGCGAAGCAACCAGTAAAAAGCGATGAAAATAAGCAAATCGTTCCTTACTATTGGGACTGGAAGACTGAGCTGTTGACAGACAATAAAGACAAGTTTTCAGTTAAGTCCTGTTTTTTATTTGCGCTCGATAAAAAAGGATTCCAATTATTTGCAACCATCGGTGGTTTGCGAATGACCACCATTAAAATTAATAATGTAACAAAGGTTAATCCATCAGAAAAATTATCTATCGCTGCCAATGAAAGTGATGCTTATCAAAAACTTTTAGCACAAAAATCAATTAATAGTGAATTACCTGAGTTATTTGTCTGGTTTTGTGCATCGGAAAAAAGTGAAGATATTGAAAAAACAAAATTGCAAATCAGTCGTGGTATTAAGACCATTACCAATCAATACCCCAATAAACATTTTGACTGTATTTTATGCATTGGTTATAGAACACCTATTGCGGGACAAATTAACCACGATATTAACCTTTGGTGTCGTAGTACTAATTTGCTTTATCCCAACATCAATGTAAAGTGCATTGAACTCGACTTATCATTTAATGATCCGCTTTTGCTACAAAATATTGAAGCAGAATTATTTAATCAATTCGAATATCAACCACTGGTTCGTTTAAGTCAAGGACGAAGACAAGTCTGGGGGATGAATGACTATCGAAGTGAACAGGTACAATCGATAAATAATACGTTACCGTCTGCACATCGTATATTGGTAATGGCATTAGAGCAGTTTCCATTAATTGATTTTATTTCACAACTTGATCATCTGACCAAAGCTAGAGTTACTGGTTTATCGCTGAGTGTTAATCAAGCAAAACAACAGCAAGTGATCGAAAATGTTATTGCTAAAGATCGACATTATGATCAAATTATAATTATTGATTCTTATTTGAGCTGTAACTATATTCAAGGCGAAAAAACACTAGCATCGATTAGCGATCTCGATAAAACATCGCTAGATGATGCACATCAGTTGTTTTATAAATCCTTATTACAAAAGATTAATAAATTTGATTGCCAAAGTTTTATTTACTTATCAACAGGTAGCGCCAGCTGGCTAGATGCTAACTCTATTGCTCACTATAAAGTGCGCAGCGATTTTGAGAAACGTTTAAGAACTCAAATTAAAGACAAGCATTTGTCGACGGTATTTTTACCTTTTGAAGAATCAGTAACTCATTGTGAATTCTATTTGCCCGATCAGCAAGCGCAGCGAGCTTTACTCAGCGTTATAAATAGTGGTTGGCATCAGGTTACGATCAAACCAGAAATGCAAGCGCTATTTGCCCCCGTGTCCTCGTTAATGCAACCTGGTTTGCTGCATGAGAAATCCCAAGATGAAGTTTCTAGTCATTCCCAGTTATCACAGGCTGAAGTAGAACAACCTGAGAGCTATCTAGATGATTTACAGAAGTATTGGTCACAAATACTGGGGATTACAGAATTCTCACCTCAGGATAACTTTTTTGAACTCGGTGGGGATTCACTGCGAGTAGCACAATTAACCGCAGAACTTGAAAAAAATAGCATTAGCGTTTCACCAAACGTTGTATTTAATTATCCCGATTTACAGTCTCTAGCCGATTATCTTGAGAGTAAGTTTCCAAGAAATCAACATCGAATCAAGACAATTGTGCAACTTACAGAAAAACTCAATGAAGCACTTCCATTGGCTTTTGGTTACCGGCTTTTCCCGTTGAACGAATCAATGGTAAATCATTCTCATACAGAGAAGGAAAAGCAGAGGGATTTTGATGATAAGTTATTGGATAAACAGTTATTAGATAAAGAGTTATTAGATAAACAGTCCAATTCATCAGAGCAAGTGTCGGTACTATATACCGAAAAACCTTTGACTGAAGCAGATTTGCTCGCAATGCAAGCAATCCTCAAAGAACAAACCGTAGAGTTTGCTGCTTTACCTAACTACATTTGCCAAAATGCCAATACTGAACTGTTTACAACTAACGATGAGTCAAATGTCACACAAGATATTTTCAGCGGTTCAGAGAAAAGTCTGAATGATGAGCTGTATCTGAAAGCGATAGATGAAGAGCAATTAGAAAGATTGTTAAATAACGTTCGCTTTCAGCAAAAACGTTTTGGGCGTAACCTGGTTAATGCGCCAATAGAAACTATTTATAAAGTAAGCCCATTTCAAAAGATGTATCTTAAAAGTGATACTCGCGTTTCACTTTACGAAATGTTTATCAATAAGTACTTTGACTTAGAGTTACTGAATAAATCAGTAACCAAAATAATTAATAATCAAGGGTTATTACGGAGTAGTCTGGCTCGCAACTACAATGGATTATATTGGGAACAACATGAAAGAACCTCGCGGGTCAACTTGCCTTATATTGATATTTCCCAATTTAATGAGGATAGTAAACAAGCAATTGTTGAAAAGCTAATGAGTCAAGAATATGAAACAGATTTTGATGCTGAAAATACGGTGTTATATCATGTTATAGTAATACGGCTTGACTATAAAAGGATCAATATTTTATTTAACCTGGATCATTCTATTTTTGACAATATGAGTGGCCAGGTAATGCAGCGGCATATTCTCGATGATTACGATGCTAGATTAATGGCCGAGTATCAGCCTAGTGCACAGTCTCATATCAAAAGCTATGATTTTTATCTGGAAAACTTGAATAAAGGACCACAAGGAATTACCGAAGAAAAATTAATTCAGTTGTTCGAGTTAAATCAATTTAATCAGGCCAAATTGGCGATTGAACAAAAAATCATACAATCTAAGAATGAAATAACGGCAAATACAAAACTCAAAAATAAAAATCAGTTTAAATACTGGCAGTACAAAATCACATTACCATCAATTAACGGATATGAAGAGGAAGATTTAGCCTGGCAAATTACAACTGCTGGCCTAAGCTATTCGTTAGCCAGATATTTTGGGCAAGCAGAAATCCCCATGAAATTACTTTACCAGGGGAGAAAATATCATGATATCTCTTTTTTCGATACATTAGGTTTGTTCATTGATGTTGTCCCATTATTAATTGATACCACCGAGAAAAATCCAACGTCATTAATCGGACGGCTCAGTGAGAAGCTTCAATATATTAATCGTTACAATATTAATTTTATGAACATGGTGATGAGTATTCCAATGTTGATAAAATGGCGTAACATATTGGGCTTAATCAGTGCTAAAAAGTTATCACAAAAAGATCCAATGATCTTGCTTAATCACACCGGAAAATCAGGAACCGAGTATCGTAAAATTATCGATTTTGCCACTAAAGAAATGTTAGATTCAGGCAAAATTGACTACGCCAGTTTTTATGTGATTAGCTCCGTAGTTGAAGGTGAATTAATACTCGATATTCTTTGTTGTTTTGAAAATGATATGGAAAAAATCGGAAATATTATAAAAGAGGAGTTCCAAAACGTCATTGACTACTTTAAAGCCGGTGAACAACTACCGCAAGAAAAGCAATCAAAACCACAACCAGTCGGTTTAAATAACAGTAACATTTAATTGCGTTTTAAAAGTAAAGGACGACTTTAAAATTTAGAGGAGAAAACGTGTGCTATTAAAGTTAGCCATTAGAAATACACTAAGATATCGCTTAAGGTTATTATTGAGCACCTTGGTGGTCGTCATTGCGAGTTTGGCATTGGTCAGCTCCATTGGAACGATTATAGGCACTAAACAAACATTGCAAGACAGTGTCATAAATACATTAACCGGTGATATTATTATTAAGCCAAAAGATTCGCCGGTTGACTTTTTCAAATTTACTTCCTCTCGCCGTTTACCCGTAATTGAATCGGCAATGGTCGAGCAGGTAATCAGCAAGTTAAATAGTGAACCTTCTGTAGAAGCTGCGTCGTCAAGAATTCGATTTGGATCGTTAATTGGTAATAATCAAAAGTCTGTACCAGCGATGGTTATGGGGGTCGACTTAACTGCCGAACCGAAAGTTACAACTGATACCCAAACCATTATTCAACCAATACTGGATAATCTTTCAAGTGAGATTAATCAATCAGTATTATCTGACTATATTTTAGGTCGGCTAAACTTGGCACATGGTGATGAAGTTATTTTGTTTACTGAAACACCTGATGAATCTTTCAACGCAATGAATTTTAACCTCGCAGGTTCAATTGCAACGCCGGTGCTGATAGATGAATATGTTAAGCAAGCCTTTTACATAGACATAAAAGCCGCTCGAGAATTGCTGTATTTAGACCAGTCGGCAGCCACCGAAATTGTAATTCGCATGTCAGGAGATGCGCATAATGATTTACCAAGCGCTAAAGCTAAAATTCAGGCATTGCTCAGTGATGAACAACAGCGACATTTAGGTGTTTATACTTATAACGAAGTTGAAAAATCTATCGAAGGGATATCCGCTATCGCAATTGGAATTGGTGCAATTAATATTGGGGTTATTTTCTTGATTATGATTGTAACTATTATGATTGTCACTACGATGACCCTGCACGAAAGACGATTTGAAATTGGTACCTTAATTTCATTGGGGATGTCGCCTAAATCATTGACCCAACTATTTATGTTGGAAGTTATTTTGAAAATTGTTATCGGCTACACCGTTGGTTTTATTTTAGCGATTCTCAATTTAACCAGAATTAATGAGAGTGGGGGCTATCAGGCAACGAATATGCTCGAACAGTATTGGTATGGCGGTAAAGTTATGTTTCCTGTAGTCGATTATCGAATTGTACTACTTGGGTTTGTTATTATCCTTTTTGTTGCGCTACTCAGCACCATTCGTTCATGTAGTAAAGCCGGTAAACAAGATGCCGTTGCTTTGTTATCGCATCAGTAATTGGGAGCCAAGAATCATATGAACACATTGCTTAAAATTGGGTTAAGAAACTTATTTCGTAATAAGCAGCGCTCGCTCCAGCTTGGATTACTGATCGCCTTTTCAGCTTTTATTATTTCTTTTTTTAGTCAGTTTCTAGCCGGTATTGTTAAAAACTTTAGTGGTACAGTGATTGAGCTGGCAACGGGAGATATTTATCTGGCAAGTCATCTAAATGATGATGATGAAAAAAATATTTTTGATAGAGATTATGAATATTTCAGTCTCGATCCAGCAATCAAGCAAAAGCTTGCCACCATGGACGAAGTCAAGTATTTGCATCCTCGACTGGAGGTGTTGGCACAGGTTTCAACTCACAATGATACCGTCAGTCAACAACTTTTGGCTTATGATTTATCGGTTGAGAAAAAACTCAACAATAACTTCAATTTTATTCAAGGAAGAATGTTACAAGCAGGCAAAAAAGAAATTATTTTGCCTAAAGATTTTGCAGAAAGGTATCAAGTTAAAGTTGATGACTCATTAGCGGTATTAGCTAAAACAACCAAAGGCAGAATTAATGTTATTCGCTTAAAAGTTGTTGGTATTTTTACCATTAGTAATTTGTCAATTTGGTTTGAAAACTATTTGTATACGGATATTGGCTCAGCACAAATTATTGCCAATGACCCGAACGTAGCGACACGTATTAATATTGGATTAAAAGAAAATACCAATATTGAACAGTTTATTGAGAAAGTGGCACCACTAATTGAAGAGGTTAAAACGCCTACTAAAAAATCAGTGGAATTTACAAATTGGCAAGTTGGCGCTGAAAACTTTAAAATTCAAATACAAATGTTTGAAACCAGCTTTTTTGTGTTAATTATGATTGTTTGTCTGGTATTGGCTGCTGCGATTACCTTTACTACAATTCTTGTGACTATGGAAAGAACTAAAGAAATTGCGACCTATGGCGGTCTTGGCGCTCGTCCTAAAAAGATTCGACGTATTCTAGTAACGGAAAATGTTATTTTATCTAATATTTTTTCAATTACGGGTATTTTGCTAGCAATAATTATCTATTTGATAACACAGCAGGTAGGCATTCCGGTTACTAGCGAATATGTTGCCAGTATTATTGGTTCATCACGTTTTTATCCTGCACTTGATATTGAAGGTTTTGTAGGTAGTTTTATTCTTACCTGGTTGGTCGCTTTTATCGCTAGTTATTTTGTTACACGTAGTGCAACTAAAAAGCCAATTGCTGATGCGATGGCTGATCGATAGGAATAACACAAATGACACGCTATCAAAATAAGATTATCTTGTTAACTGGTGCCACTTCAGGCATTGGTAAAGTATTACTTAAACAGTTTGCTTCAATGGGAGCGCATGTATTAGCTGTGGGACGCAGTGAAGAGCGCTTAAACTCGGTAATCAATGAGGTTAAACAACAAGCAGACAATGCGAATGTTACCGCCGTTGTCATGGATACTTCTCAACTCGAGTCAGTGCGTAATGCAGCCGCCATTATCAATGCGTCAATACCCAAAATTGATATATTGATTAATAATGCTGGCTATACCGACATGGGTAATCCTGCGGAGTATAAAACTAAAGAAGGGTTAGACTTAATCTATGCGACTAATTATTTTGGCCCCGTCCTGTTAACCGAGTTGTTATTACCATTACTTGAAAATACAGAGAAAGCACAGGTTCTCAATATTGCCAGTACGGCGATATTTAAATTTTATAACCCGAATAAAAAGCTCAGTATCATTGATGGAAATCCTAATCCAAAATATGCAACTTTAATGCGTTATGCCGAGTCTAAAATGGCATTGCTAATGTATTCGTTAGAGCGTGCCGAAGGGCTACGTCAAAAGAATATCTTTATGAATGGATTAATACTCAAGGATGTTGTTTTAGAAAAGGGTAAAACTGAGAACTGGTCAATGGCTGTTAAGTTGTTAAACACCATTATCGCCCCACTTAAGTTAACACGAGAACAAGCGGCGACACTTTATCTTGATGTATTAGCACTGCAAGATAAAGCTGAATTTTTAGGCGAAGCAATCTCATCGTCTGGCAAGGTGGCTCGTTTACCGAAGTATGCCCTTGATCAGGAAGAGCAGATTAAACTTTTGCAATGTACTGGTGAAATAATCGGGGTTAAAGCACTTACCGAATATCAACATGAACCATCATCAGTTGTAGCCGTATAAACTTTTATAAGCTGGAAAATTAACAATCATGAAAATACGTTTAGAAAATGTTTCCAAAGAATATAACCTGGGAAAAACTAAAGTCAGAGCATTAGACAATGTCAACTTTCAAGTGGATGAACAAGAGTTCATTACAATTGCGGGGCCTTCAGGAAGCGGTAAAACCACATTGCTCAATGTGCTAGGCTGTCTGGATACGCCATCAGAGGGTTCTGTTTATTTTGACGACAAAAAGATTTCTGATTTAAGTTTGGCTAAAAAAGCGGATTTAAGAAATGAAAAAATTGGATTTATCTTTCAATCTTTCAACCTGATTCCTGTACTTTCCGTTTATGAAAATATCGAATTACCAACATTGATTGGTCATAAAAAGACCAAGTCAAAAGAGACACGCGACTGGATTATGCACTTGATTTCAGCTGTTGGTCTGGAGAATCGTGTTAAACATCGTCCCGATGAATTGTCTGGTGGACAGCGTCAGCGGGTAGCTATTGCACGTGCATTAGTAAACAAGCCTGCTTGTATTTTGGCAGATGAACCAACGGCTAATCTTGACTCTGACACCTCGTTTATGATTTTAGAACTATTACAACAGCTCAATCGTGACGAAAAAACCAGCTTTGTATTTTGTACACATGATGTTGATATCATCAGTCAGTGTAGTTCGGTAGTGAGAATAAAAGATGGTCAGATTGTTAGTGATCCACGTACCCAACAATCCAATGGTCAACCTTCTGTAAAAGAAGGTGTAATCATTGCAGACGCTACTGTGTAATCATTATTAAAAGTAGTATTACCTTGAGCGGCGTTAATTTTTGATTAAAATTATCAACTAGATGGCTGGTTAGGTATATTGTTTTAATTAGGTTTCACTATTAGGTGAAATGAGGAAATTTATATGTCCATTTATTTAAAGACATCATCAGCGCTAATTACTGTGGCGGTAATTACTTTGCTAAATTTATCTTGTGTTAGTGCGCAGGAAAATAGCCAAAACATTAATGATTCGAGTAACAAAAATGTGGTTGAAGCGAGTCTGTCTGGTAAAGCAACACCGCCTCGCAATGGTGATAGTTCAGTTAGCGATGGTATAGTTAACACTGCTGATACGACAGAGGCTGCAGCAAAGATGGCCGGAACAAAAATAGAAGAAAGTTCAAGCAGTTCAGCCTTGACATCGGTAAGTGTCGATGAACTTGCTGTAAACGAAAATACTACTGTCACAACCGGTATCACTAAAACAGATTTACAACAAATTATTGCAATCAACAGCTACCCGGCAAGTTCAATAGCCAAAATTGAAGTGACCAGCTTTGTCGATGATAAAAAGAAAAAAACAATACAAATGAGCATTCAATCTCAGGGGAATAATGCACTGTTAGAAATTACTGCACCTAGAGTCGATAGAGGCAAGTTTGTTTTGAAAGCCGACAAAGATTTATGGATGTATTTTAGTAATATTATGCGCTCAATTCGAGTTGCTAATCGTGACAACTTTTTGGGAACAGATGCCAGCAACTATGATTTGTTAGAAATGAATCTCGCGAGAGATTACACTATCGAGTCTTTTCAGCCTGTTGCTGAAAACAACGCTATCTATCAAGTCACTTTATTAGCCAAAGAGGGGACAGAAGGGTATGCACAAATCAATAGTTTTGTTGATATAAAAAACAAAGTCATTGTAAAAAATGAGTGCTATTCAATTTCGGGTGAAAAAATCAAAGTCATGAATTATACCGAACATCATATGCTGGCTGATCAACGAATTCCTAAAGTCATTGAGTTTACTAATGAGCTTGATAAACGTCGCAAGAGCATTATGCATGTCACTGAAGTTACCGGCGTAGAAAAGATCGATGAGTCGATATTTAGTCTCGGTTATCTTGAATCCTTATAGATTCAACTTGTTTTAAATAGTAAAATCAGAGCTTTTAATCAATTTCAAAAGTTCAACTAAAGCGCCTGTTGGCGCTTTGTTTTGATTGGTGCTGCGCTTAACTTAACAGGCAATAACTGGAAGTAGAGATTAACTGATAATGTTCAACCCTAAGATTTTTTCAAATAAGGTTTCCTTTTTTACATTAATTATATTTGCGGTTGCAAGCTGCCAGGCTTACGCTACAGCTCAATACCAGTTGAATACGGCAATTGGATATGGCGAATTAAATCCGCAATCAATTTATTTGAATGATGTCAATACTCAAAACAATACCTACGACTCTCAACGAGAATTATCAACACAAATTGTTGGGTTTGAATTAAAGTATCGCAAGTCTAGAGACTTTACTTTTTATACTGATAGCTATGTCATTAATGAAAAAGTCTTTAAGTTTAATGATACTCAGTTCAATAGTGAGCATGAATCAAACTTCAAAGTAAATGAACTTTATGCAAGTTATCGATTTAATAATCAGACCAAGTTAACTGTTGGGCGTAAACGCTTTCTTTGGGGGCATGGATTTAGCTATATTCCATCAGATTTTGTTAATCCACCACTCGATCCAACCTCTCTGGATTTAACCAATAATAAAGGGGTTGACTCAATCTCTGCCGATTATTTTTCCGGCAATAGTGCATATAGTTTTATGTTAAACCTAGATGATGCAACAGAAAATGGTGGTTTTGGGCTGAAATACACGAATAGTGATATTTCTGATGTTGACTGGAATTTAATTTACTATTATTCCGATGAAACAGAACATGCACTAGGTTTTTCTTTTTCAAGTTTTCCGCTGAGCTGGATGGGATTAGAAAACAAATCTTTAACTTTAATGGCAAATCTGGCTTATAAAGGTGCATCACAATACCGAGTATTGACTCGCGAGACCTTTTCACAAACTGGCGATAATTTTGCTGGTATTTATGGTGTTAAAGGTGAAGGGGCTTATCAAAATCAGTTAGTGTCGTTATCCTACGATTTAAGCGATTACCGCATGATTATTCGCGCTGAATATTACAAAATAGACGAAGCTTATCGAGAAAATGAATTACAATATATTTATTCTTCGCTTGAATCACCAACTTCGTTACCTTATTTGCTTTCGGCAGAGTGGTTAAGTCATTTATCCTATGGACGTAATCAACGTTATTATTCAGCATTGTCTATCAGCCAAGATACTTTATTCGAAGCATCAGGTAACCGTTTTTTAGATACTTTTAGCTATAGTTTTGATATTCTTCGCGGCAAAGACAAATCAACAATGTATAACCTTCGGTTGACATCATTGTATTTCAATACCACCAATATTGGGGTAAATATACTTGTACCTAAGGGTGATGCAAATACTGAATTTGGTAGTATGCCTTACAAATGGAATTTAGACTTGGTGGTTGCTTATAATTTTTAATATTTCTCTTATACAGATAACTACGCTTGATTACTTTGATTTCGTCTCAGCGCGTAAAGTTAACTAATGACTGTTCTACAGTGACTTACTTTTTATTGAATTACTTTTTGAAATTGTATTTATAAATTATGTCAGATAAAAAATTAAAACTATTTTTAGTTCCTTTTGCTGGTAGTGCGGCTATGTCAGCATACAGTTCTTGGCAGCCTCATTTATCTAATTTTGATGTTAAGCTATATGACTATCCCGGTCATGGCAAACGCATGAATGAGCCGCTATCGGCTAATATTGCTGAAACTGCACAAGATTTGCTCGACTTTATTCAGAGTCAATTAACTGATGATAATGAGTCTTATATCATGTACGCCCATAGTATGGGCTGTCTGGTATTATTTGAAATGTTTAAACGGCTGAGCGATTCGGCATTAACACCACCGGCGCAGGTTTTTCTTTCAGGTCGTAATCCACCACATTATCAATACCGAGATAAGATTCTACATGTACTAGAAGATAAGGAATTTTTGCAGGAGATTAAGCGAATTGGTGGAACACCCAAAGAATTTTTTAATTGGCCTGAGCTAGTTAACTTGTTTTTACCCATTCTTAAAAATGATTATCGTATTTGCGAACAATATCAATTTGCGCCGGCTTCCGAAAAGTTAACCGATTTAACTTTTTTTTATAGCGATAATGACTATATGGTTACTAAAGCAAAGGTTAAAGAGTGGGGCGACTATGTTAAAGGTGATTTTCGTTTATTAGAATTTGAAGGTGATCATTTCTTTATTTATGAGTATGTTGAAGAGATCTGCAAATTGATTCGCCAAAGTGTTATTGCTTCATCAATCGAATAAATGGTAATGCGAATAATTGATAATATCTTTCTTCTTTAGAACCTTTCAATACCAAAGATAAGTATTGATCTTCACGGCATACTTATCTTTTTGGTTATCGTTTGGAAAGAGGAGGTCTATGCCATTGCTTTTGGTGTAATTCATAAGCCAGTTGATGAATTTGCCGATCATACGTTATGTCGTTTAGGAAAGTGGTATCAAACTGAAGGCAAACAAAAATACACTAATATTAATGTCTTTCGTTTACTTGACGATCCCCATCGAGCGGTACACCAAAATGGTATTCAAGCATTGCGTTTAATTCAAGATCAACAATTAGAAAGTGCCATTCATCATTTAAATGAGATGGAAAAAGCCAGTGTGAGAGTTATGGAGTTGTTAGATGAACTTAGCTTACAAATTGACGGGCGCACTTAAGTATCTTTCCGCGATGAATCATTGAATAATCTCACATTCAATCATAAAAACATTGATATAAGTAATATTTAGTGATTGGTGTTGGCTGCTAACCAAGTCATATTGATTTTACGGCCATTGCAACTTTATAATATTGACTATAAAAGTTGGATAATGAGAACAACCTCAGGATGACAATGTTATCTCCCTATAATTTGTTAAGATTGCTGTTACTTGGTGCTGGACTTGGTTGGGGGCTAACCGTTATTGGTGCCGTATTACCGTGGGAATTTGCGGTTGAACATTTACAAAAGTTTGGAGGAAGCGGACCAATACCTGATGATAAAATGTTAAATTACTGGTTAAGAATGGCATCAGGTGCATTTGGTATTATTGGTTTATTGTTTTTGTTGGCAGCTAAGAATCCACAAAAATACGCCAATATTATTCCAATATTAGGCTTTGCCAGTGTGTTCGAAGGAATTATCTTATTGTTCTACGGTATTATGTTTGACTTACGCTTTTTTCCATTTGTTGTTGATTTGTCAATTGCTTTTGTTCCTGGTATCGGTATATTAATGTTCAAAAATTCAATTCACCAGTCGGTTAATTCAACAACAAACGAATTAGCCGACTGACAGTTAATTGTTAAGATTAACGCATATCAAACCGATCGGCGTTCATCACTTTGGTCCATGCAGCAATAAAGTCATCGATCATTTTTTGCTGTCCATCATTGGCGGCATATACTTCTGCAACAGCTCTTAATTCGGTGTTTGAACCAACAATTAAGTCAACCGTTGTTGCAGTCCATTTTAATTTTCCAGTTTTTCGATCATAACCATTATAAATCCCGCTTTTTTTCGACTTGCTCCAACGAGTCGACATATCGAGTAAGTTAACAAAAAAGTCATTACTTAATGTGTCTTTTTTATTGGTAAAAACACCGTGTTTGGTATCTTTCCAGTTTGCGCCCAGCACACGTAATCCACCAATTAAAACAGTCATTTCTGGTACGGTTAAATTTAAAAGGTTTGCGCGATCAACCATTGCTTCTGCCGGAGTAAAATAACTTTCTTCATGATAATAATTACGAAACGGATCTGCTTTAGGTTCTAGCACTGCAAAAGATTTAGCGTCGGTTTGTTGCTGTGTCGCATCGGCACGTCCCGGCGTAAACGGAACTGAAATCGAATGGCCCGCTTTTTTAGCTGCTCGCTCAATGGCTGCTGCACCGCCTAAAACAATCACATCCGCCAGCGAAACCTGCTTACCCGAGGCAAGAGTTTTATTAAATTTTTGCTGAACTTTGGTTAGCTTTTTTAATGTTTTACTAAGATTCTTGGGATCATTTACTGCCCAGTCCTTTTGTGGTTCAAGTTGAATACGAGCGCCATTAGCCCCGCCGCGCATATCTGTTTCGCGGTAAGAAGCAGCGGCAGCCCAAGCCGTTTTAATCAATGCAGACTGTGAAATACCAGAATCTAAAATCTTCTCTTTCAGTGCTTTTATTTCGGCAGCATTTATCAATTGATAATCAATTGTTGGTATTGGATCTTGCCATAACATTATTTCCTGTGGCACTTCCGAACCTTGATAACGAGCTCTAGGTCCCATGTCTCTGTGCGTTAATTTAAACCAGGCTTTTGCAAATGCTAAATCAAACTCAGCCGGATTTTTTAAAAAACGTTCCGATATTTTTCTAAATCCAGCATCTTTTTTTAAGGCCATATCAGTAGTAAACATAATTGGCGCATGTCGCTTTCCTGCTATGTGGGCATCAGGGACCATCTGGGCAGCTTGCGGATCGGTGGGAATCCATTGAGTTGCACCAGCCGGACTTTTGACTTGTTTCCATTCAAACGCCATTAGGTTAGCCAAATACTGAATCGACCAAGTGGTAGGCGTTGCAGTCCATGCACCTTCTAAACCACTGGTTGTTGTATCTTCAGAATGTCCTTTACCACAACGATTTTTCCAACCAAAACCTTGTTCTTCAATAGGTGCCGCGCCGGGTTCTGGACCAACGCAGTCTTGTGGCTTTTTCGCACCATGAGCCTTTCCCAAGGTGTGTCCACCAGCAACCAGCGCAACAATTTCCTCATCATTCATCGCCATTAAACCAAAAGATAACCGCATGTCTTTAGCTGCGGCTAACGGATCGTGATTACCCCCTGGGCCTTCCGGATTGACATAAATCAACCCCATTTGTATCGCAGCTAAATCACCTTTTAAGCCACCTTTTTTGGTACGACGCTTTTGCTCCAGCATCTTCATTTCGGGCCCCCAATAAACAATATCAGGTTCCCAGTCATCACTGCGACCACCAGCAAAACCAAGGGTTTTAAAGCCTGCATCTTCAAGCGCGACATTACCTGCAAGTATCATTAAATCGGCCCATGAAAGATTGCGCCCATATTTTTGTTTTACCGGCCACAGCAAGCGACGTGCTTTATCGAGGTTAGCGTTATCGGGCCAACTATTCAAAGGGTTAAATCGTTGTTGTCCACCGCCGGCACCACCACGCCCGTCACCAACCCGATAAGTTCCGGCACTATGCCAGGCCATACGAATCATAAACGGTCCATAATTACCATAATCAGCAGGCCACCAATCTTGTGAGGTTGCCAACACTTTGCTGATATCTTGCTTAACTTCTTTTAAATTTAAAGTTGCAAAAGCTTTAGCATAATTAAAGTCGGCACCATAAGGATTTGATGCGGGAGCATGAGCGCGCAACGGAGATAGATTTAATTGATCTGGCCACCAAAACTGATTTGACTTAGCATTTTCAGCATTCAATAAATTTGAATGCCCTAATATTATTGGCCCCAGTATCATTACGTTGAATATTGCCAGTATGCGTGTTAATTGAGATTTTTTTTTCATTATAAAGGCCCTTAGTTTGAACATTAAAATTTAAAAAATAATTCTGGATATCCTCTTGTCATAACTTACTAAGTTGGT
This sequence comes from Aliikangiella maris, assembly GCF_040719265.1. Classification (NCBI taxonomy): domain Bacteria; kingdom Pseudomonadati; phylum Pseudomonadota; class Gammaproteobacteria; order Oceanospirillales; family Pleioneaceae; genus Aliikangiella; species Aliikangiella maris. Next base: position 151,858 of record NZ_JBFDAH010000005.1, read on the forward strand.
TGTCATACTTTTCAATATAGTTATAGTTGAATTCCTAAAAGACAAAAGTGCCTGACAAGAAACACAGAAAATTTACATAACTTTTCAGCAAAAAAATCTCAGTAATTTATTTAATTTCAGCTAATAACAAACTTGATTGCAAAAAATAAATTAGAGAAAGCAAAGTTATTTGATGTTTTATACGTAAAATCTTGGGGTTGATCACAGAACAATATGTGATTTAATTCACATTTTATTGGTATAATTAGTTTAATCAGTACTGAATCTATATTAAGATTGAAGTTGTCTAACCACTCAAATTCCCCCCAATATTACCAACCCAAGGGAGCGCTATGAAGAGGGATATTCTTATTTTGGAAGTTGGCTTTGGCAGCCGCAACCAAATCGTTTTTGTGCGTCAAGGTATTGCCTATGAGCAGGCCGATTCGAGTGCCCAGGTTACTCGCAGTCAGTTCTCAGGGCAGAGCAGTCTGATTCGCTTTTTAACGGAAGTGCATGAAATGCGCAGTAGTGAGGGCGAGGGTTTCATTCAGGTGTTAGGCTTGTTGGAAGACGGAAAAATCGATATGAATCATTTTATCCGTCGTCGTCAGCGGGTGTATGATGCCTTGCTCTCAGGAGAGATACAGGTTTATCGGGTGAACTATCCGGTGGTTGGTCGCTCCTCGGGCAGTGATTTATGGTCACTGGCTAATGGCGGCAATCAAGGCAGCGGCTCTCAGGCACAAAGTGAAAACCTGGAAGAGGCCCGCCAGCAACATCAACAGCAAAACGCTCAGGCACAAGCGGCAAAGTCCGGCTTCTCGCCTGAAGAGGCGACTATCACTTCTACCCAGGCAAGCACCAATGCCAGCGGTCAGCCTTGTCCGGCGCTTGATAACACACCGCAAAATGGCTGCCCTATTAGTATGATTACCGGTGAAGAGCTGTTAACCCATGTGGACGTCACTTTGCCAGCGCCACTGCCACTGGTTTGGCGGCGTTTATATCGGAGCAGTTTAAGTGGGCAAAACCGCGGGTTGGGTTATGGCTGGCGCAGTATCTATGACTTACGCTTGGTAGAGCGTGATGAGCAGATAATNGAGCAATTACAATAAGATAGACGGGGCATGGTATTTGCTATAAAAATATCATGCTAAATAAAGTAGTCGATTGTTTAATCAGGAACCAAGATTTTGGGTTTCATGGTCAATCAACCACTGTTTCCTTTCAATACCTCCACCATACCCGATTAGTTTTCCATTTTTACCGATCACTCTATGGCAAGGTATAATAATCGCGATTCGATTAAAGCCATTCGCCGACGCAACGGCTCTCACCGCTTTCGGTTTATTAATTTTCTCAGCCTGTTGTTGATAAGTCGTTGTTTCACCGTAGGGCACATCTTTTAATGATGACCAAACCCTATTTTGAAAATCGGTGCCAGGAGTACAAAGCTTAACATCAAAATGTTTTCTATGACCGTTGAAATATTCTGTTATTTCTTTTTGTGCTTGGATCGTATACTGATTTTCGCCAGCAATAATTTTAGCATCTAACAACTTTTGCAACTGCTTGAACTCAGTTTCCAACATTCTCCTATCAACAAACTCTAACAAGCAAATACCTTCGTCAGTAGCACAAACAAACATTGGTCCAAGCGGAGTGGTTAGTCGGCTAATCATAATAAGATTATTTCTTGCACTATTTTTGGGCGACTCCCCTATAAATTTTTTGTAGGTGTACCCAAATCCGCTCAACGATTCATAACCGGAATCAAAGGCTGTCTCGGTTGTCTTTTTTCCACTTCTAAGTTCTTGATAAGCACTATTAATACGATACATTCGTTGAAAAGCTTGATAAGTCATACCGTAATTTTTTTTGAACCAACGCCTCACCAATTCAGGGCTTATTTCATTTTCTCTCAACTGAAAATCAGATATTTTTTCTTTTGGATTCTTTTTGAATAATTGAACCGCTTTAACCACTTGTTCAGGCGCCTCATTAGCATTTTCTGTCGGTTTACAAACTTTGCATGGTCGATAACCTGCACTCAATGCTTCCTTAAAAGAGGTATAAAATACAACATTCTCTAGCTTAGGTTTTCTAGCTCGACAAGTTGCAATACAAAACACTGACGTCGTTTTCACACATACATAAAAAATTCCGACATAGTTAGAGTTCCTATCTAACAATGCCTGATAATAATCCTCTATCTTCTTTTTTTGTGTAATTAACATATTAAAAAATACTATCAAAGGATTGGTTAGCTGTAAGCGTTTTTAATATCGATTCATAGTTATGGTAGATATTATTAAATATAAAATCTCCCATACTGATACGCTTGACGCCTAGCTCTTGTAACCGATTAAAGCTTGGCAACTGTGGCATACACATCACATTAACAGGCAGTTTAGTGTGTTCTACAATAATCGCTATATCGTTTTCTTTTTCAATACACGGAACAAAGAGACCATCAGCGCCAGAGTTCTCAAAAATCAAAGAGCGCTTCTTTGTTTCCTCTAAAGCATCGCTCATATTTAATATAAAAGCATCTGTTCTTACATTTAAAAAGACTTCTATATTATCTTTAACTAGTTGATTTTTAATCGCTAAAATTATCTTTGCGAAGTGTTCAGCATCTAGTAGTTGACGTTTATCTCCTACCACACTATCCTCGATGTTTATGCCGACAACACCGACATCAGCTAGTCTTTTAATATATTCCGTAACCTTATCGGGATTTCGGTGATAACCAGACTCTAAATCAACAGATAAAGGTATTTTTGTATTTAATGCTATGCGCTTAATAAGATAGTCTAACTCATCAAAACTGATACTTTCACCATCTTGATAGCCTAATAAATTAGCAATTGCTGCACTTGACGTACCTATCGCTTTGAATCCGGCTTTTTCAGCTATTTTAGCACTGGTCACATCCCATACATTACAAATAACTAATGGCTCATCACAATAATGTAACTCTTTAAAATTCATACTTTGCCTCACAATTTAGATTTAGAGGCAAAGTACTATAAAGAAAGCTCGTACAACAACCGAAAAATGGATCAGTATTTTTATACCCGTTCTACTTGAAGATGCATGATTCAGCAAGCCAAGCCGCTATCAGATTTGCGGCGTGATAATGCAGGATGAGTCATTCTCATTCAAGTTATCACAACAAAGAAGATGCTAGCGGCTTGGCTTGCCCTTTGGGTGCTCAGCTAAAAAAGCTTGCACTGCGTTACAATTGACAATGTTCAAGGGTTTCATAACACATACTATCGGTCAGGTGCACAAACAAGGCTCGGCTATAACCCAGCACCGCGACAAAGGCATAAAGAGGAGATTTCCCTCCTCGCATTTGTCCCCAGTCGACTTGCATTTGTTTGCCGGCTGGCGTTTCAAAACGAATAACTGGTTTGCTATCAGGTTGGCCTCGATACATGAATAAATAGTGACGCAATAATGAAATACTGCCGGTATATCCCAGTTCTTGTATCTCTCGAAATAACACCTCGCCAGACAAATGTACGGGAGACGCTTGAGCTATACGCGAATGAAGATAAGGTTTAAACCTATCCAGTTTAGAATGTTGTTTTCCTCTGGGTTGATATTTCGGCTCAGAGACATCGAGTCTTAAATATCTTTTCACTGTATTCCTCGAGATCCCCAATTCTCGAGCGATTGCCCGCTGCGAATAACCTTGTTGATGTAAAATCTGTATTTTCATGAGTTCTTCTTTTGAAATCATGGTGCCTCATAAAAAAGCACCAGTGTGAACCAACTGGATCAGATTTCAATTGGTGAAGTGGATCATTTTTGCATTGGTGGNTTTATATTGACCATGAAGGTCAGCAGATTACCTTTGATACCCCGCAAATAAAACAAACCAGCTATCAGCAAACCGAAGGACTGGCCTTATACTGCTATGATGAGCAGGAATACCAACTGACTTTAAAAGGGAATATTCGCTGGCAATTTAAAAAGCTGGGCAATGATTGGCGACCGGTTGCACAATATGATGAATTAGGTAACCACCTATGGCTGCGCTATGATGAATCGCATCGGCTTTGCCGGATTGATGCGAGCAATCAGCGTTGCCTGATAATTCAGCGTGATGGCGTGGGCCATATTCTCTCGGTGACCCCAGGTCAATGGGTGAGAGCCACGGGTAAGGCCAATGCGCTGGGTGAGCCGGCTATCCGTTATCAATACAATGACAGCAGCGATTTAATCGCAGCGATTGATGCGGCTAATGGACGCGAAGAATACCTCTATCAAAATCACCTGTTTATTATGCGGACCTTAAAAAGTGGTTATAGCTATCACTTTGAATGGGATAGCAATGGCCCGNCATACATTTCTTCAAAGGATTTGACGATTTCTCGGGTACTTAAACCTTGTGAATACAGGTGGAGTATTTTGTCATCCATTGAGGTAAAGCGCGTTTGATGCTTCTTAACTAATTCCGGTTCAAAGTTACCTTGACGGTCTCGGGGGGGGGGTTAATTCAAACTGACCATCTTCCGTTCGAATCGTTTTGGAAGAATAGCCATTACGGCTATTGCTAGACTGGCTTTTACTATTTTTCTCATAACCAAGGTGTTCATCGAGCTCNAGATGCCCGCTGCGTGCATCAGTGGGGGGATGAGGGCTATTATGATTACCGATTTACCTACGACCATGCCAATCGCACGACGACGAGTATTAATGGCCGGGGTGGTAAAGAGATATTCCGCTATAACGCCAATGGCCGGTTGATTGATTACACTGACCCGGCAGGTGGGCGTACCCAGTATGACTATGACCGTCACAACCGCTTATGGTCTGTCACTAATGCTCAGGGAGACAAAGAGCGCTATGAGTATGATGTTAAAGGACGGTTAACCCGCCTGACTGATGTGACTGGTNCAGTCTCAAAATTTTAGTTAACTCTAAAACCCTGTTATTCTAAAATAAGATATCAGCACTACTCAAAAGCCACCTTAAAAAACTGTCGTGATTAAATTCAATTGTGACTCTAATTACCTGCCTAAAACACTAAATTCAAATCTCTATTATTAAAACAAGATCCGGTAAACTTCATCATAGTGTTCAACGAAATATACTTGTAATCCATTTTTTATATAATCAGGTAGAAGTGAATATCGGCCCTCAACAGATTTGGGTAATATTAATTGATTAATTCCTTCTCGCTTAGCTGCAATTACTTTTTCTCGAATGCCACCTACTGCCAGAACACTTCCACTTAATGTTAATTCACCTGTCATTGCAAATTTTGCTTTAGGCTTTTTGTTGAGTACCAGTGATAAAAGTGCCGTTGCCATGGTAATTCCAGCACTGGGACCATCTTTGGGTGTCGCTCCTTCAGGAACATGTAAATGAACATACTGTTTATGTAAAAAGTTAGGATCAGCCCCATAGTTTTTCAAGTGCGCAGCAATGTAACTATAAGCAATATCAGCTGATTCTTTCATTACATTACCGAGTTGTCCTGTTAATTTAAATCCTCGTGAGCTACCATGAATTCTAGCTGCTTCTATGTTAAGTGTTACGCCGCCTAATGATGTCCAGGCTAGACCGGTCGAAATACCAACACCTGCTAATTGTGATTCCTTGCTAAATACAGGCATACCTATATACTCAGCCAGATTTTTGTTAGTAATCGTCATTCGCTTTTTTTGACCAGTGACTATTTCAACGGCACATTTTCTGATTATTTTTGCGAGTAATTTGTCGAGATTTCTAACTCCTGCTTCACGCGCATAGCCATTGATTAATGCTTTTAATGCCGATTTAGACAACTGGATTTTTGATTTTCCAATACCGGCGTTTGCTAGCTTTTTAGGCCACAAATGATTTGTCGCAATCGCCATTTTCTCTTCGAGAATATATCCGCTCAGACGAATAACCTCCATGCGGTCAAGTAGCGGTTGTGGAATACTGTCAAGTTGGTTGGCTGTGCAAATAAATAATACTTTTGATAAGTCAAAGCGAGTGTCCAGATAGTGATCTAAAAACTGACTATTTTGCTCGGGATCTAAAACTTCCAGTAATGCAGAAGAAGGGTCGCCTTGATAACTGTTACCAATTTTATCAATTTCGTCGAGCATAATAACCGGGTTAGAACTGCCGGTTTCATTAAGCGCCTGAATAATTTTTCCAGGCATCGCACCAATATAGGTTCGCCGATGCCCTTTAATTTCAGCTTCATCGCGCATTCCGCCTACTGAAAAGCGAAAAAACTGTCGCTTGAGTGCGCCAGCAATAGAACGGCCAATTGATGTTTTACCTACACCAGGCGGACCAACTAATAACAGTATCGAGCCAGATAATTCATTTTTAATTGAAGCTAATGCTAAAAATTCAATAATGCGCTGCTTAACATCATCAAGACCAGTATGTTCGTTGTCGAGTGCTTCTCTGGCAGCTTTTAATTTTAAATTATCTTGAGTGGTAATTCCCCAGGGAAGTTTGGAAAACACCTCAAGATAGTTTCGGGTGACTGCGTATTCAGGTGAACCAGATTCAAGCACGCCTAACTTATCCCACTCTTCGTAGAATTTCTTTTTTGCTGTAGCTGGTAGGGTTTTGTGCAAAATATTTTTTTCAAATCGTTCTAAATCTGCTGTTTTGTCATCTTTAGCGATGCCCAGTTCTTTTTGAATAGCTTTTAATTGCTCTCGCAGAAAAAATCGTCGTTGATGTTCACTGAGCGTTTCTTCTACTTGATCTTGAATATCTTGCTGTAACTGAGCAACTTCAAGTTCTTTTTTAATCAAAACTAACACTTTTTCCATGCGTCGTTTTAAATGTACTGTTTCTAAAACATTTTGCAGGGCATCGCGAGTCGCGGTAGTGACGCTGGCAGCAAAATCGGTAAGTTGCGATGGTTCATTAGGATCAAAGCGATTTAAAAAAAACTTTAATTCTTCGCTATATAAAGGATTAAGTGGTACCAGTTCTTTTAAGGTGTTAATAATTGCTATAGCGTAGGCTTTTAATTCATCGGTTTCTTTATATTGTGGTTCATTGGGATACTCAACTCGAACAATATAAGGTGGCTCTTTTTTGATCCATTTTTTTATGCGGAAACGTTGTAAACCTTCGGCGATGAATTGAACTTTTCCCGAGGATAATACTGGGTGGTGTATTTTAACCAGCGTACCTACTTCAAAGAACTCTTCTGGCTTGGCATCTTCAGGCAAAGGATTTTTAACCAGTACTAGACCCGTTATGTCGTCATGTTCAAGATTTATGTATTCGATCGTTTCACGCCAACTTTCTTCATTCATTAAAATTGGCAGTGTTTGTGGTGGAAAAAAAGGTCGCTCGCTAATCGGTAATAAACAGATTTCTTCTGGAAGAAAATGACCGTCAGCATCAGTTGTTTTTATCTTTCTAATTGGTTGCTTGAAGGCTTCCATAATTGAGATAGATTCCTTATGAACCGTTTAGTTCAAATCGTTATTTGAGTTAACTTAGTTTGTAACATATTTCAAATTTAGCAAGTAATATTTTTATTTATCAAGTTTTCTTAATTGAGATAGGTCAAACTTTGTTTTACAATAAACTTGTTTGGATAAATATTATCCAGTTTAGTGTTATAGAGTTTTTGCTTTAGCACGTTTTCGATCTGGTTGTGACAAACGATATTGGCCGTATGCCAAAATTACAGTATTGAAATTGCCAAGTTAACTTTGAGCACCGAATAAAACTATTCAATGATAGACTGATTAGTTGCTTCTTTTAGATGATTAGCTATTAAGCCGGTTGTCGATTTTAAATAGGTTGAATAATTTATGGTAAATGTGGGTGACATCAGTAAACCGAGTGGCGGAGTGGTTGCCAATCCATCTTCGCGATCTACGGGGGGAGCCAATAAAGTCGAAGCGACTGAACAAGTGCAGGCGGTTCATTCATTGAAAGAGAAAAACAAAAATAAAAACAAGTCAGATAAAAAGAAGCTCAAAACGCAAACTTTAAAAAATGTTAATACCAGTGACAAAAACTATTCTGATAATCAATCAAGCAAATCACTGCAGGCACCTGAATTAAATGATGAACTTGATGCAACCTATGATGAACACGGTAAAAAAACAGTTTCTACTCATATCAATATTACGGTGTAAATTCGGTCGTTCATCAATTGGATGAGAATTTTTATCTGTTAGTTATTATTAATGTCAATTTATCGCTTTTTTGTCGGTAGATTATTTGATGAAAAACACACGGTTTGACAATACTGTCTTTTCTACAACTGACAAGTTATAATTTTTCTGGCATATTGACGAATTCGTATTGATCTCCCACTTAAACTAAGAGCTTTTGGTGATTTAACGTGTCTCATTCGGCATCGCATCATACTTACGATATATCGCTTTTAATGGAGCAGACGCGCCTTTTGGCTGCTGATTATCGGCGTTCAACTGGACAAGCCTTGCCTGTTACCGCAGAGTTGGCACGATTTGATGCAATTGATAAACTGAATTTAAAAAAGCTCGACGGTGAGTCTGGTGTTGATGCTGTTGACGTAAATGGCTCCAACGAAAAATATCTAGTGAAAGGTCGAGTGATTTTTAAAGGTGGCAAAGCTCGGCAAAAGCTTGGCCAGTTGAGCCTTGAAAGTGGGTGGGAGTTTTTGTTAATGGTGATATATGATGCAGATTATCAACCGACGCAAATATTCAAAGTTGATCGCCAGATCATAGAAAAAGAGATTGCAGATAGCCCAAAAGACAAACGAGGCTCGATGACTGTAGCAAAATATAAAGCTATCGGCGATTTAGTTTGGACCAGTGAAACTTGAACTTATCAGATAATGCGGTTGAAGAAATTCTTGGCGATACTGGCCCGTTTGCTTCCGTTAACCCCCATTTTAAAGTTCGCAAAGAACAACAGCAGATGGCTGTTGCCGTTAATCAGGCCATCTATGAATGTCACAATTTACTGGTAGAAGCTGGCACTGGTGTAGGTAAAACCTTTGCTTATTTGGTTCCTGCTTTACTATCGGGTAAGCAAGTGGTTATTTCGACCGGCACAAAGAATTTGCAGGATCAGCTTTATAAACGTGACTTGCCAGCAGTTTATAAAATACTCAATATATCCCCGCAAACAGCGCTTTTAAAAGGCCGAGCTAACTATTTGTGTGAATATCGCCTTGAATCAACTTTGGCGGCTGGGCGTCTACCAGATCCTACTGCGGTTAAACATTTAGGCATAGTTACTCAGTGGCGAGATAAAACTATCGCTGGAGACTTGAATGAGCTGTCAGATTTACCTGAGAATTCGCCATTAATCAGTTATATCACGAGCACTGCCGATAATTGTCTTGGACAGGATTGTCCTTTTTTCGAAAAATGTTATTTAGCTAAAGCCAGAGAAAAAGCTCGCCAGGCAAAAGTGCTAGTTGTTAACCACCATATATTACTTGCCGATTTAGTTTTAAAAGAAGACGGATTTGGCGAGTTACTGCCTGATACAGATATTTTTGTTATTGATGAGGCCCATCATCTGGTTAAAACTGCCTATCAATTTTATGGCAGTGTATTATCTAGTCGTCAATTGACTGAGCTTTGTCGTGAACTTGAACTGGAATATCGGACTCAGGTGACAGATTGTCGAGATTTAATGCTGGCTGCGCAAACGTTAGCCGTTGAAGTGAAGGCTTTTCGTTTGGCACTACCCGAATATGATATTAAAGATGATTGGCAACCAAACGCTGTGCTCAAGAAAAAATATAGAGAATTATATATAAAAATCAATGAGCTATACAATGTGGTTAAAGTTAATTCTACTCGAACAAAAGTCCTTGAGTCGTGTTTTGAACGCTTGCAGTACTTTATAGAGGTGATGCATTATTTTAATCATTTCGATGGATTACCAATTGAAAATATGGCGGTGATCTCTGCTGAAGGAGAAACAGAGTTCGCACCTAAAGACAATGAAGTGAGAATCAATTGGTTTGAAACAGCTAAAAGTGGTTTTCGATTGCATTCTACGCCGCTTGATGTGGCACGATTTTTTCAACAATCCAGACAACGTTATCGACATTCAAGTTGGATTTTAACTTCGGCAACCTTGACGGTTAACAATCAATTTAATCACTTTATTGATGCGCTGGGTTGGGAGTCAATAAAAACACTCATGTTGCCTTCTTCATTTGATTATCAGCGTCAGTCTTTGCTATATGTACCGAGAGGCTTACCATCCACTCGCGACACTAATCATACCTACTATTCGATGCAGGCAATCATGCCCATATTGGAAACGATACGAGGTCGTACCTTTATTTTATTTACCAGCCATCGGGCACTTAAAACAGGGGCGGAACTGTTGCGTGAGCATACCGAGTTTGAATGTCTGGTGCAGGGAGAAGGGAGTAAACAGGCTTTACTTGAACAGTTTGTAGCAATGCCCAATAGCTTACTGTTGGCAACAGGGAGTTTTTGGGAGGGGGTTGATGTCGCAGGAGATAGCCTGGTTTTAGTGATTATCGATAAGCTACCTTTTGCGCCACCAGATGATCCAATTTTGAATGCTAAAATGGTGCGTTGTCGGGAAATGGGCGGAAATCCTTTCTATGATTTGCAAATTCCAGAAGCGGTATTAACTCTAAAGCAGGGGGTGGGACGCTTAATACGCAGTGTTCGAGATAGGGGGGTTGTTTGTCTTTGTGATACACGATTGGTGGGTAAGTCATACGGAGAAGTCTTTGTGAACAGTTTGCCCAATATGCGTCGAACACGCGATCCTCAATTGGTGATTGAATTTTTGACTGATATAATGGACTCAATTGATTGTTAACTACCTGATTGTAACTAAACCTTTATGTCGCGCCTTATCAGTATAGATACCTCTACCGAAGCATTTTCAGTTGCCTTATATAATCAAGGCGAAGTATTAGAAGAATTTGCTGTCGCTCCTCGAGAACATGCCAGGCGCTTATTACCTGCCGTCGAATCGCTGTTAGCCAATGCACAATTATCGTTAAGTCAGCTTGATGGCATGGTATGTACTGTCGGACCTGGCGCATTTACAGGGATTCGAATAGGGGTTTCGGTGGCGCAAGGCTTAGCAGAAGGTGCTGATTTACCGGTTATTCCTGTTTCCAGTCTGGCAAACATGGCGCAACAGGTCATATTAGAGCAAGCCGCAGAAATGGTGTTTACGGCAATTGATGCGAGGATGCAGGAAGTGTATTTTGCGGTTTATCAAGCTGATGAAAATTCGTTACCACGTATTTATCATGACGAAGTAGTTATTTCTCCACAACAGATTGATATTAAAGAGTTGTTGTCAAAAATTTATTTGCAACAACAGAGTACAACAACGGCGACATTATATACAATTGGCAGTGGCTGGCAATCTTATGCTGAACTTTTTGATCGGCATGATTTAACGATAGGCCATTTAAATCAAGACAAAGTTACTTTTGCCTGGGCTCCGGCTAAATCTAATTTTCCGAAAGCAAGCGCTAGTTTTCCATTGGCACTAGAGGCTTTAAAACAACAAAATGAACTCGTTGCCGAACAACTTCAACCGGTATATTTGAGAAATAATGTCGCTATTAAAAAATCGGTTGAAAAATAAGCTATACTTAAGCAGTTAAACATTGGGTAAATTCATCTGTATATATTCAATATTTATTTATTTCGGTCCAGCTAAGTTAATATCCTTTTTTAACAAAGGTTTAGATACGTGATTAATTCGGTTAGCCAAACTTACGTGGATTCGCCTTCTAGGGGTAATTTGCGTAATAATTTGCAGGTAGAAGTCACCACTAAAAGTGAAGTGGTTAATCGAGCTGCGGTTAACGATGAGAGCAACGCACCTTCAAAAAATGATGCTTCGGATATTTACCAAAGAATTGAACGAGCCGGAAACTCACAGCAATACATTCAGACTATAGAAAATCGAAATCAGTTTGATACCCTCGAACGTGGTTTTGCCAGCCAGCCACCGATTCAACAATATCAAAATAATCAGCAAATTATTCAGCGGGATGAAGTCAACCAACTTTTCAGTATCAGTTTATTTGCTTGATAATACTATTGGGCGAGTCAGTTTATAGTGCCAGATAAACTGAATATTTAATGTAAATAATAGTATCCAATCAGTGAAATAAGTAATTTTAGCAAGTACGCTTTATTAGTAATTTCATCCTTACGATAGTAATAACTAGCGTGCGCTCAATTTAAATATTGTTCATAGTTTTGGGCTGGATGAGTGGCAAAACGAGTCCCAGATGTTGAGTCTTTTGGTTTGGGTAATGAATTGGTCTTTTTATGAGGAAAACGCTGATTTTCTTTTTTCGTCTCACTAGAAGATGTAGTATTGATATTTTGATTGAATGAATATTCTCGAAAGGTATTGCGTAGTTGATTGTCTGTAATAAATTCAAGTTGAAATTCTTCGATGCTTTTATTGCTTAAATTTAGTTGGTGGTGTTGTTTGTCTAATACCTGAAGAGTATTTTCAGCTTCTATACTGAGTGTTTCATTTTTTAACATGGGTTGCGATGTATTGATATAAAACAGACAGAAAAATAAAATGACTATCGTGACTCCTTGAATGGTGAAGATAATTTTTGAGATAATGGAGAATGGCATGGGCTTTCCCTGTCAGCTTAATTGAGTTAATCTTGCGCTAGATCAAAGAATAACAAACCTGATTAATTTACGGAAAATTATTTTAATTTTAATAAAGTTTTGAGATAGATTTTTTACTCTAAAGATTGAATTCATACTATTAATCGAATAATACTCACAAAATTCTAATAGTCTTAAAAAAGAGATGTTAAATTTTACCCGTATTTTGATAAATAGTTAGGGGTAAATAGTTGAGGTAAATATAAATTATATTCAATGCGGCTAGTCTAATTGATTTAAAAATTAAGTAAGAGCAATTTTATTGGATGATCTTAATTAGGCCTGTTTGAGTTAAGGCTTAAACATAAACTTAAAGGACCAGTCGTTGATTTTGGAGACTGATCCCATTAATATTCATATGAGATTTTATATTTATCTCGACGAGCTAATGATAAGTCTATAAGTGTAGATTACCCGTCGACAGTGATTTGCTGAATCAATTCATTCAACGTTTTTTCCGCATGCTCATGTGCAACCTGACAGGTGCCTGCGGCTTCATGACCACCACCGCCATACTTTAGCATTAATTCACCGACATTCGTTTGAGATGTTTTATTGAAAATAGATTTTCCTGTCGCAAAAACAGTATTTTGCTTTTGGAAACCCCACATTACATGAATAGAAATATTAACCTGTGGGTAGAGTGCATAAATAACAAATCGGTTACCGGCATGAATGACTTCTTCTTCGCGTAAATCGAGCACCACCAGATTATTATAAACGTGGGCACATCGTTTTAATTGTGCTTCAAATAGTGGTCGTTGTTGTTCATAGAGTTTTATTCGCTCGGCAACATCAGGTAGTTGCATAATTTCATCAATAGTGTGGTATTTACAATAGTCGATTAAATCCATCATCAAGTTATAGTTAGATATGCGAAACTCTCGAAATCGACCTAAGCCGGTACGGGCATCCATTAGAAAATTTAGTAAATCCCAACCTTTAGGTTCGAGTACTTGTTGTTGATTAAACTGTGCTGAATCACCGCGGTCAACCGCTTCCATCATTTCACGCCATACACTGGGAAAAGCTTTTAGTCCGCCATAATGTTGCCAAACTACTCTAGCTGCCGAAGGCGCATCGGGATCGATGATATGATTATCCATTTGTTCATTACGCAGCGTTTCAGAGAAATGATGATCGAATGCTAGATGAACACCAGGGACATAAGGTAGGTTTGTTGATATATCTTTTGCAGTTACTTCGACTTTTCCATCCTGCATATCTTTAGGGTGAACAAATAGTATATCATCGATCATGTCGAGGTGTTTCAGAAGAACAGCGCATACCAGGCCATCAAAATCGCTGCGTGTTATCAGGCGAAACTTATCACCACTCATTAAAATCTCCTTCAAGCCATTATTTTGTAAACGATATAATGTCTACAGACAAGTTATAGGGGTTGGGATTCATTGAGTTAAGTATAGTCAAAGTTCAAATGAGTCGTTCAGTGATTTAATATCACAATGAGAGAATTTTAGCTTTTTACTTGTTTTGTGAGAGGCTGGTCAATCGTTATGTCATTTCAAACGCCAGCTAGCGCATACTTTGGATACAAACACGAGAGTTGTTTTTGCTCGTATTGTGCTATTGATATGGATGCTCTTGCTTAAGTTCTAGAAAAAGTTGACGAATATTAAAAAATCAATGGCGATTAGTAATCTAAATCAACATTTTAAATAGCTAAAAAGAATAAAAAATATTATGCTGATTAATAAATATATCGAATTTTTTCTTAATTTTTTTGAATAAAAAATAGCCAGAAAATAAATTTCATTGTTATCAGCATATTGTTTTAGCTGTCTGCTAAATTATGCGATTTGATATTTTTACGGCGGTTTGCTCATGGGTGGTTTCTAGATACACCAAGTTGAGCTAAAATTTTCGATTAATATGCGCCTAATCTAAGAGTAAATGATAAACATGGTTAAAAGAGTTGAATTGACGGCAGTAGAACAAAGGGTAATTGGTTGCTTGATTGAAAAATCCATTACTACGCCTGATTTGTATCCTTTATCGCTTAATGCATTAACCAACGCCTGCAACCAAAAAAGTAATCGAGAGCCTGTAATGAGTTTGAGTGAAGCCCAGGTGCAAGATACGATAGAACAACTACTTGAAAAACGATTGGTCATAAAACAGGCTGGTGCATCCAGTCGAGTTGCAAAGTATCAGCATCGTTTTTGTAATACTGAATTTAGCGATTTGCAGTTGACCGCACAACAGTTAGGAATTATTTGCGTGTTACTGCTCAGAGGGCCTCAAACGCCAGGTGAGTTGCGAACACGTACGGCTAGACTTTGCCAATTTTCTCAAGTTAGCGAAGTTGAAGCGTTATTGACTCAATTAACAGAGCAGTCTGATCCCATTATTTGCCAGTTACCTAGAGAGCCTGGTCGACGTGAATCGCGCTATCAGCATTGTTTTAGTGATATGCCGGTACCAGCAACTAAGACTCAATCTGCGCTTTCCGATGGCCAATCGTTGTCGGTGAGTGTCAATGAAGTACAACCGGAATCTGCCGAATCAGCAACGACCAGTGCGGTATTAAACGCTCGTATAAGTCAGCTCGAAGAACAAGTTGAATTATTGACTTTAATGGTAGAAGAGTTACAAGAAAAACTTTCTTCTTTTGAATGACTCAGGGTAATTTACAGCCGTTTTCGGGCAAAGGTTTTATCATAAGTCGGCATAGTTTTGATCAGGCTCAGCAAGCTATTATTGAACTATGGGTGGTAACTGACACACAGCGGGTAAAACTAAAAATCACAGATGAACAGCCTGTCTTTTTTATTGAGCAAAGTAATTTTTTAGCGGTTAAACAGTTATTTAAAACCCAAAATTTCTGGTATAGCATTCGTCCACTTAGCATGTATAATTTTGCTGAGCAACAGATTGCCGGTATTTATTTTAAAAATATCAGTGACAGTTTTAAAGCGAGAGATTTACTAAGCGAAAATTCAATTCAATTATATGAAGCCAACATTCGTTTAACCGAGCGCTTCTTAATGGAGCGCTTTATAAATGCCGGAATTGAATTTATCGGTTATGAAAGTTTGCATAACGATGTCGTTACCATCGAAAATGCGAAAATAAAACCGACAGATTACCAGCCAGAATTACGTGTATTATCGCTTGATATTGAATGTTCACCGTCAGGTGAGTTATACAGTGTTGGATTATATGCTGGCAGTAAAGTTGGTATTACCCAATCTGTCGATAATCCGACTGATATGCTTAATGAGGCCATTTCTAACTCGTTGACTTATAAAAAAGTCATCATGCGTGGTGAACAAGAAACAGCAGAGTTTCAATTAAATCTTCAACCAAAATCTAAAACTGATATTCGAGCAAACAATCAACAAAAAGATCCGCTAGATGAATGTTTAAAAGAAATTAACTATATTGACTGGGTTACTAGCGAAAAAGATATTCTTTTAACGCTCGAAGCAACGATACAGCAAATTGATCCTGACATTATTATTGGCTGGAATGTTATAGACTTTGACTTTCGTTTATTAGCCCGAAGGGCAAAACATCACAATTTACAGTTGCGCATTGGTCGAGGTAAGTGTCATTTTCAATGGATTGAAAGTCGGGTTGATAAAGGACAGGGTTATATTCAGCTACCTGGCAGAAAAGTTATTGATGGAATTACTGCTTTGAAAGCAGAGGCCTATTTTTTTCCAAGCTTTTCTCTTGAATCAATGGCACAACACTTTTTAGGTGTTGGTAAAAAAACTGAAAATGCCAATGATCGACTTGATGAAATTGTTTATAACTTTAAGTTTAATAAAATAAAACTAGCTGAATATAATTTACAGGATTGTATTTTAGTTTGGGAGATTTTTGCGCAAACAAGGCTGTTAGAGTTTTTGATTTTTAGAAGCCAATTGACTGGGCTTGAACTTGATCGTGCTGGTGGCTCTGTCGCTGCATTCACTCATTTATATTTGCCTCGTTTACATCGTTATGGTTATGTTTCTCCAAACCTACCTGACAGTGGTGGACTAATGAGTCCTGGTGGTTATGTAATGGACTCTAAGCCGGGGCTTTATCAACAAGTATTGGTTTTAGACTATAAAAGTCTATATCCATCAATTATTCGCACATTTAAAATTGATCCGCTTGGTTTGATTGCTGGTCTTAAAGAACCAGCAGATGCGATTGAAGGATTTCGAGGTGCCTGTTTTTCACGAGATAAAAATATTTTACCAAAGTTGATCGAACACCTTTGGTCGCAACGTGATATTGCCAAAGCTGAGAAAGATTTGGCGCGATCACAAGCTATTAAAATTTTAATGAATTCTTTTTATGGCGTGCTTGGATCGGGTGGATGTGCTTTTTATGATAGTCGACTAGCCAGTTCAATTACTTTACGCGGGCATGCCATCATGAAGCAAACCGCACAATGGATTCGTGATTTAGGATTTGCTGTGATTTATGGGGATACTGATTCAACCTTTGTATTGTTAGGTAACACAGTCAGTAATCAACAGGCACAGGATATTGGTCACCAAATAGCGCAAACTATCAACCAACTCTGGCGGCAACATCTTGCTGAAGATTATCAGTTGGCTTGTTATCTTGAGATAGAATTTGAATCACACTTTACGCGATTTTTAATGCCAACCATTCGTGGATCTGAGAAAGGGAGCAAAAAACGTTACGCAGGTTTAAAAAATATAGCCAATAAGACTGAACTGGTTTTTAAAGGTTTAGAAAATGTCAGAAGTGATTGGACTGAGTTAGCCAAAATGTTTCAACGCGAACTTTATCAACTCTTATTTTCAGATAAAGATCCTTGTGAATTTATCCGTCGGCGGGTAGAGGAAATATTGAATGGTCAATATGACGAACAACTGGTTTATCGCAAACGACTGGGGAGGCCGCTGGCTGCCTATCAAAAGAATATTCCACCTCATGTGAAAGCGGCGCGCATGGCGGATGCTGAAAACAAACGACTGAACAAGCCGCTAAATTATCAAAACCGTGGGATAATTGCTTATGTGATGACACTTAACGGCCCTGAGCCAGTTGAGTATCAAAAGTCCTCAATTGACTATCAGCATTATATCGATAAACAAATCGAACCAGTCGCTGATGGTATTTTACCATTTACAGGATTATCTTTTGCACAGATTATAAAATCTCAATTAGGGTTGTTTGATGAGTAAGTTCATATCAACACGCTATTTAACAGCTTATTTTTCCTTTTACTGCGTAGCGTCATTGGGATTTTAAATTTTTCTTTAACAATTATTATTTACTAATCGATTAAGAATTAACTTTATGAGTCAACAAAAGAAAACAATTTTAATTACCGGTTGTTCAACTGGTATTGGTTTTTGTGCAGCAAAAATTTTACATGAAAGAGGTTATCAGGTGTTTGCATCAGTTAAACAACTTAAAGATAAACCTCTACTTGAATCATTGGGGATCACTTGTGTACATTTGGATTTAAGTCAGCAAAATAGTATTGAACAAGGTTTAACTGAGGTGCTTAATATTACCGGAGGTAGACTGGACTATTTGTTTAACAATGGTGCGTATGGTCAACCCGGTGCTATCGAAGATTTACCAACGGAAATATTACGGGAACAGTTTGAAGCGAATTTTTTTGGATGGCATCATTTGACTCGCTTAGTACTAAAAGTTATGCGCGAACAGGGATATGGGCGAATTGTGCAAAACAGTTCTGTGTTGGGATTTATATGTATGCCATATCGCGGAGCTTACAATGCTTCAAAATATGCGTTGGAAGGATTAACCGACACGCTGCGTCTTGAGTTAAAAGATACACCAATCAAAATTTCGATTTTAGAGCCAGGACCTATTCGTTCCGCATTTAGAAAAAATGGCGCATTTAAATTTAAATCTAATATTGATTGGCAATCTAGTATTCATTATGAGAATTATTTGCAGCAACTGGCGCGACTTGAAGATACAGAAAAAGTACACCGGTTTTGTTTAGAGCCCGAAGCGGTCGTTACGTCTTTAATTCATGCATTAGAAAGTGACCGTCCTAAAGTAAGATACCGAATAACTTTTCCGACACATTTATTTAATGTCTTAAAAAGAATTATTCCTGCCAAATGGCTCGATAGCATATTAGCAAAAGGTTAAAAGCAAGGTAGCGATGCTACCTTATTATTCAAATATTGCATTTTGATATAAAAAGTAAAACAAGTTATTTTAATGTTCCTTCCAAACGCTTTAACAAGAAAATTGATATTCTAAAATCGTTTTAAAATGATTGTTGGATCAATATTTTTGGTTTAAAAGTTCATCAATAAAATTCTAAAGGTGTTTTAATAATTATCTTAAAATAAAATAGTCTTTAACGAAAAAACTGTTTTATTTTTTGAAAAATATACTCAAATGAAATTTTTTTTCCATTTCGAGCTTGTTTATTTTATTTAGATGAGGCTATTATTGCCTTGCAAAAACATCACACGCTACTAAAAAATAATAATGTTTGTGACGCAATATAGAACAATAAGGATCAAATCCAAGATCACGGGGACTTAAAAAATTTGCTTAAATCTATGTTATTAATCTTTTAAACCAATATGCTTTTTAACGCATGAAATGCAGGCTTCCGTAGGGATTCTTGTGTGTGTTTGGTTTGTTTTTTTTAGTAGTGTGCTTTGCAATCGAACTGTTAATTTTTATTAATAGAATTATATTTGTGTACAAAACAATAATATAAATATGGAGATGTACCGACTATGAAAAAGCACTCTAAATTTTTATTTACGCTCTCTGCACTTTCGCTCGCAATGTCGCAAGCGGCTTTTGCTGCTGAAAATTCAGATACAGAAGATTCAGCCGAAGATGAGCAGCGAGTTACCATTACGGGATCAAGACTGCAAAAAGCAGAGTTTGATCAGGCTGCACCGGTTCAGGTCTTAAATATTTCTGATGCGGTTAAGTCTGGTATTAACAGTGTTGCTGATTTGTTGCAGCGCACCTCAATGGCTGGTGGACAACAACTCGATGGCACTTATAACTCAAACGCAGGTAACTCAAACGCCTCCGAAGCACCGCCAGTAGGTGGGGTTGGATCTTCCAATATCGGTTTACGTGGACTTGGACCAGAAAGAACACTGATTCTGGTCAATGGTCGACGACTAGGTGCATCGGGAGTAAGAGGCGCACCATCACAACCAGACTTAAATCTTTTACCATTAAACATGGTTGAAAGAATTGAAATTATTACTGAAGGCGCATCTTCGGTTTATGGTGCCGATGCGGTAGCTGGTGTTGTTAACGTTATTATGAAACGTGGTTATGACGGCGCAGAAATCGCAGCAAATGTTACCAGTACCAAAGATGGCGGCGGTGGTGTCAAACAAATTTCATTTGTCACTGGACATGAAAGTGAGAAATCAAATTTTGTCTTCTCTATGTCTTATTATGACCGTGAAAAAGTTACTGTCGGACAACGTGCAGAAGAATGTATTAAAATGCGTGTCAGAGACGAAGACGGCAATATTTATGATCCATGTCGTAACCGTTTTTTTAATAACGTAGTATTAAACTTCTCTGATAATCCTCACGATATTTTCTCATTCTATACGCCAGGTTCAACTGATATAGGTGTAACCGATTTTAGTTCTGGATTTGGATTACCTGTACCACCTTATGATGAGGTACTGATTGAAGGGTCTATGCGTAATCGGTTCGTTTATAATCCAGATTATCATGACCAATGGGATCGATATAATGCAGATTTGGTTCAGCCTGTAAAACGTTTTACTGTCGCTGCGAATGGCACTTATGCGCTCGATCTATTCGGTGGCAATGAAGAAATGTTTTATGAGGCTTATTATTTTCATCGCCATTTAACTAACCAAGCTGCCTCAGAGCAACAAATCCCGACTGTCGCGGGAATGATTCCCCATGAAGATGCCGATGGCAATCTGGTACGTAATCCTGATGGTAGTTTAGATTTAGTGGATAACCCGCTAAATCCATTTACCGCTGATGCAATGCCTATTGTCACCATTGACGATTTGAGTCAACGCCGAAAAGTAGAGCTAGATCATGTGCGTTTTGTCGTAGGCTTACGTGGCGATCTTCCATTTGCTAGCGAGAATAATTGGAATTATGAAATGTTTGCTTCTTACGACCGTGGTATGGGGCATCAGTCTCAACCAGTTTTGCATGAAGAACATTTATTCCTTTCTCAAGAAACGCTGCGTTTAGATGTTGATGGTAATCCTGTGTGTGGTATTAACGGACAAACAGCTGACTTTGGCGGGATTCTGTCGCTAATGCAGTGTGTTCCCGTTAACTGGTTTGCACCAAGTATTTTTAATGTTGGGCAACGCAATGGTGGCACATTTGCCACTCAGGCCGAAAGAGATTATTTGGTTGCCACGCGAACTAACCGCACCGTTGTTGAACAAGCCATGTTTAATGCTTACATGACCGGTGACTTGTTTGATTTCTCTTCGGGTGGAACCGCAGTTTCAGCATTTGGTATCGAATATCGTAAAGACGATATTTGGTCCGCAGTAGATTATTTGGGCGCTACTGGTGGTAACGCAGCCGAAAATCCACTAACAGAAGGACCTACCTTTGGTAGCCGTGATGTGAGCAGTGCTTATGCTGAAATTTCATTACCAATTATCACTAATAGTGACTGGGCTGATTTATTAGAGTTTGAAGCCGCAGTGCGTTATACCGATGAATCTAATTTTGGGAGTGAACTGACTGAGCGTGCTCGTATAACTTACAAACCAGTTGATTGGGTGATGGTATCCGCATCGTTTGGTTCGTCATTCCGTGCGCCAAACTTACGTGAGCAATTCCTTGCAGATCAATTTCAAGGTGTAAGTGGAGCAAGCGATCCTTGCGCTGTTCCTGGTGATGCAAGTGCTGGGGGAGTCTATAATGAAGCCTTAGATAATCGCCCACAGATTGTGAAAGATAACTGTACCGCAAGTGGCGCTGATTTTACCTCTTTAGGTTTAAATGGTATTCTGAATATTCCAGTTGAAGTCGGTGGTAATAGTGAATTACAAGCAGAAACATCCGATAACTTTAACTATTCGATTAAATTGACTCCCGACTGGGATGGCGACTTCAAATTAAACTTTGCGGTTACTTTCTTTGATATTGAAGTTAAGGACACTGTTCGTATTCCTGATGCTGCTCAAATTATGACGCGTTGTTATAACGATGCGCCAAATTTAACAAGTCCATTTTGTGATCGCGTGACTAGAAATAACCCCGGGAGATTGCCTTCACTGAATTTCATCACCGTTGTTGATTCTTCATATTTGAATCTTGGACTAGAAACCTCAAAAGGGTTTGATATTAATATTGACTATGCCAAAGATTTCGAAGATGTACTGGGATTACCTGTTTCATTAAATTGGACAAATCAGTATACGCAAATGACGGATAGAGAAGTTACTTTGCTGGGTGTAAAAGAAGATTTACTGGAAGACTTTGGAAATCCTAAGCATCGACTGGTTTCAAATCTACAATTAACTTCGGGTGATTGGTCTGTGTTATTAACTGGTCGATATTTATCTGCCACTCATGCCAATGATACGATTTCGACAACTATTCGCTGTGACGAGTTTGTTGAGAGTGCAGAATTAGTTTTATCTGATGGTTCACGTCCACGCGTACAACCTATTTGTGAAGCGGGTTCTGCTTTTTATCTTGATGCATCGGTGACTTGGACTCAGGAAGATCTGCGTTTAAGTTTCGGGGTTAATAACCTGCTCGACAAACAACCACCATTGATTAACATGGGGGCTGGTTCTAACCGAGCTAATCGAGTGACTTCTTCAGGCTACGATCAGTTTGGCCAAACCTATTTCTTAAATGCATCTTACCATTTTTAATCAGTGGTATTTGATAAGGGGATATTAACTCAGATTTAATATTCACTTAATCATCTTCACAAGGTCGGTGTTTTTACACTGACCTTGTTGCTACCACACTTATTAACATTGCTTATCTTTTTATACTTACCTTACTTGATGATTTTTCTGTTTGAATTTTAGTCAGGTTAAAAATTGATAACTTGCTTCACTTGGATTCGGTTGCTTTTAACCGATTAAGAGTAAGTTGTTTCTAACGATGCCCTTCGAGCAAGCTTAAAAGCTAAATTTCCGTAAGAGTTAGTTTGAATTACTGACCAAATTGGCATAATTTATAACTTAAAGACGTTAGACAAACCTCACCTGAGCAAGTAAGGTGGACGCCTTTCAATCAGGAGGAAGCCATGCCATCACATTACGATGCCGAATTAAAAGACACCGTTCGCTACCTCGGAAAAGTGCTGGGTCAAACGATAAAATCTCAGCTTGGTCAAGAATGGTTGGACCGTATCGAAACGATTCGTAAGGACGGTCGATCTTCTTATCGCGGGGACGAGTCAAGCAGCAAAAATTTAAAAAGAATTTTCACCGAAATGTCTGATAGTGATTTACTTACTGTTGGGCGGGCATTTGCTCAGTTTCTCAATCTTGGTAATATCGCAGAACAAGAATACAACAGTGTTATGAACACTGACGCAACAATCGATGCATTATTTACGCATTTAGATAAGGCCCAACTCACTGCGGATAAAGTGCAAGAGGCGGTTGCAAAACTTAATATTGATCTGGTATTGACTGCGCATCCAACAGAAGTGACGCGGCGTACTCTGATTCATAAACATAAAGAGCTGGCTTTATGTTTGCAATCAATGAATCAGCGATTACTGAGTGATATTGAAAAGGAGCAGTTGGCCACGCGTATTGCTGATTTAATCAGTCAAGCCTGGCATACCGAAGAAATTCGCTCAATCAGACCGACGCCTGTCGATGAGGCGCGCTGGGGATTTTCAGTTATTGAAAACTCACTCTGGGAAGCTGTACCAGACTTTCTGCGTGAGTTAGACAGTCGGCTCGTGCAGGATTATCAGATTAATTTACCTCTTAGCGCCGCTCCAATTCAGTTTAGCTCTTGGATGGGCGGAGATAGAGATGGCAATCCATTTGTAACGGCTAAAGTGACCGAACAGGTGTTGTTACGTGCACGCAAGCGAGCGGCAAAATTATTTGCAATTGATCTTGATAAACTACAAGTTGAACTTTCGATGTTTGACTGTAATGCCGAACTTCGAGCCAAAGTTGGGGATGCACTTGAGCCATATCGGGCAATGCTTCGACCATTGGCAAACCGCTGCGCGATTACACGAGATGGTATCGCAGAATATTTAGCGGGAAATCCGGTAGATCAGAGTGTATGGTTGAGTGACAACGAAGAATTACTTGAGCCATTAATCCTGTGTTATAAGTCATTGTGTGATTGTGGTATGCAGGTCACTGCAAATGGTTTATTACTCGATACTATCCGTCGAGCGCAATGCTTTGGAGTGCATTTATTGCGTCTCGATGTACGTCAAGACTCGGAGCGCCATGCTGATGTTTTCTCTGAATTAACTCGTTATCTAGGTTTAGGTGACTACGCACAATGGAGTGAAGCCGATAAACAAGCCTTTTTATTGCGTGAATTAAATTCTAAGCGACCGTTGTTTCCGCTGCACTGGGAAGCTTCGGCTGAAATTCTGGAAGTTTTAGATACATGCAAAGTTGTCGCGCAACACAGCCGTCATGGATTTGGTATATATATTATTTCAATGGCGAGTGAGCCATCTGATGTACTGGCTGTACAATTATTGCTCAAAGAGTGTGGTGTAGACTGGCCAATGCCAGTGGCGCCGTTATTTGAAACACTGGATGATTTAAATAATTCTCCAGCAGTAATGCGTAAATTGCTATCCATTGACTGGTATCGTGGTTATATCAAAGGTCATCAATATGTGATGATTGGTTATTCTGATTCAGCCAAGGATGCCGGCGCACTTGCGGCTGGTTGGGCGCAATATGAATCTCAAGAGGCCTTAGTTGAGTTGGCGAGCGAGTTTGATTGTACCTTAACCTTGTTTCATGGTCGTGGCGGAACAATAGGGCGTGGTGGACTACCAACTCATGCTGCGATTCATTCTCAACCACCTGGATCTCTCGATGGAGGTTTTAGAGTGACAGAGCAAGGTGAAACTATACGCTATAAATTTGGTATGCCGCTTCTGGCCAAACGCAGTCTAGGTGTTTATGCTAGCGCCATAATTGGTGCGATATTATTTCCTCCACCAAAGCCAAAGCCCGAGTGGCGTGAAATGATTACTAAAATGGCGGCGTTAGGGCGAGATAATTATCGAAATATTGTGCGTAATACCCCTGATTTTGTCCCTTATTTTCGTGTAGCTACCCCTGAACAAGAACTGGGCAAGTTACCGTTGGGCAGTCGTCCTTCCAAACGCAAACCCAGTGGCGGAATTGAAAGTTTACGTGCTATACCCTGGATTTTTGCCTGGGCTCAAACTCGATTGGTTTTACCTTCCTGGTTAGGTGTCATGCAAGCGATAGACCAAGTCAATGATGAGAGTGACCCTCATATTGTTGAGGAGATGTATAAAAACTGGCCATTTTACAATTCGCGTTTATCAATGCTTGATATGGTGTTTCATAAAGCCGATTATCGTATCAGCGAAGCATATGACGCAAGGTTGGTTCCTGATTCATTGAAGCATTTTGGTGAGACTTTACGAGAGGAGCTTAAGAAAAGTATTGCTTCATTGCTGCGTCTAACGGGGCAGCAAAGTATTATGGATAAAGATCCACAAGGGCGGAACTCGATGAATATTCGAGCAGCTTATTTGCAACCCCTTCATTATTTGCAAATAGAACTGCTTGATAGAATTCGTCAAACTGATGAGCAAACTCCTAATGCGACCTTGGAACGAGCAATGATGGTGACCATTACTGGTATCGCAATTGGAATGCGCAATACCGGGTAGATCAGCGAAAATCTGTTTAATTTGGCGAGATTTTCTAATTGATAAAAATGCTGCGATTATTTGGGCAGCATTTTTATTTTAACGAATCAATAACAATTAAAATGTTGAACAAAAGAAAATAATTATATAGAGCCAATATAATGCATTAAATTTGTTAACTTATTGATAGCTTTTGGCGATTTATTATTTGTTCAAAAATCTGTATAATCCGCGCCAATTCAACTAGTCTTTAATTGTAAATCCGAAGTCGTCAGTTGATTGCGTCACAATTAACTTTATTAACCACTTCTGTTATTACAATTTCATCAATTACGAGGATTGATAGAGTGTTAAAAGCATACCGAGAACATGTGCAAGAAAGAGCCGAATTAGGCATTGTCCCAAAACCCTTATCAGCCGAGCAAATGGCTGAATTAGTCGAACTAATCAAAAATCCTCCTGCTGACGAAGAAGCATTTTTGCTTGATTTGTTAGCTAATCGAGTCCCTGCCGGTGTTGATGAAGCAGCCTACGTTAAAGCAGCATTTTTAAGTGCAATCGCAAAAGGCGAAACCAGTTCTCCAATTGTTGACAAAAAAGAAGCGGTGCGATTACTGGGTACTATGTTAGGTGGTTATAACATTGCAACATTAGTTGAGTTGCTAGATTCTGATGAACTTGCTGAAAGTGCAGGGGCCGAATTAAAACATACGCTGCTCATGTTTGATGCATTTCATGATGTTGCCGATAAGGCCAAAGCTGGCAATCAACAAGCACAAGAAGTTATTCAAAGCTGGGCTGATGCTGAATGGTTTAAACAAAAACAGCCTCTGTCAGAAAAAATTACTCTGACTGTTTTCAAAGTGCCTGGTGAGACCAATACTGATGATTTATCACCCGCACAAGATGCATGGTCAAGACCTGACATTCCTTTACACGCACTTGCAATGTTAAAAAATCCGCGCGAAGGTTTGGCAGGTAATCCGCTGGAAACTATCGAAGAGTTGAAAAAGAAAGGCCATCCTGTGGCATATGTTGGAGATGTAGTAGGAACTGGTTCATCTCGAAAATCAGCGACCAACTCGGTTCTTTGGTTAACGGGAGATGATATTCCTCATATTCCAAATAAACGTGGTGGTGGTTTTTGCTTAGGTGGAAAAATAGCGCCAATATTTTTTAATACCATGGAAGATGCGGGAGCTTTACCAATCGAAGTTGACGTATCTGACTTAGAAATGGGTGATGTGATTGATATTTTTCCCTATGCAGGCAAAATTGAAAAAGCGGGCAAAACCATCGCAGAGTTTGAATTAAAAACAGATGTTATTTTGGATGAAGTTCAAGCTGGCGGGCGTATTGCTATGATTATTGGACGTGGGTTGACCGCTAAAGCCAGAGAGTTTTTAAATCTGCCAGCAGCTGATTTCTTCCGTCAACCAGCGGTTGTTAATGATTCAGGTAAAGGCTTTACTTTAGCGCAAAAAATGCTTGGTAAAGCATGTAATTTGCCAGGGGTACGTCCGGGACAGTATTGTGAGCCAATGATGACAACGGTTGGATCGCAAGATACCACCGGTCCTATGACTCGAGATGAGTTAAAAGATTTAGCCTGTTTAGGTTTCTCAGCGGATTTAACCATGCAGTCTTTCTGTCATACCGCCGCTTATCCAAAACCTATCGATATTGACACTCAGCATACACTGCCTGATTTTATCATGAGTCGTGGTGGGGTTTCTCTGCGTCCTGGTGATGGTATCATTCATAGCTGGTTAAACCGTATGTTACTACCTGATACTGTCGGAACAGGTGGTGATTCGCATACTCGATTCCCAATTGGTATTTCTTTTCCTGCCGGATCAGGGTTGGTGGCGTTTGCTGCGGCAACAGGTGTTATGCCATTAGATGTTCCCGAGTCTGTTTTGGTTCGTTTTAAAGGAAAGATGCAGCCTGGAGTGACTCTGCGTGACTTGGTTAATGCTATTCCTTATGCTGCGATTCAAGAGGGCTTGTTGACTGTTGAGAAAAAAGGCAAAAAGAATATTTTCTCTGGTCGAA
The DNA here is from genome assembly GCF_040719265.1 of Aliikangiella maris. Lineage (NCBI taxonomy): Bacteria > Pseudomonadati > Pseudomonadota > Gammaproteobacteria > Oceanospirillales > Pleioneaceae > Aliikangiella > Aliikangiella maris. The sequence goes on from NZ_JBFDAH010000005.1 coordinate 179,395, forward strand.
TTCTGGAAATTGAAGGACTACCTCACTTAAAAGTTGAACAGGCATTTGAGTTATCTGATGCGTCAGCAGAAAGAAGTGCTGCGGGTTGTACAATCAAGTTAGATAAAGAGCCAATTATTGAATATATTACTTCTAATATCACCATGTTGAAGTGGATGATAAAAGAAGGGTATGGCGATCCGCGTACCATTAGCCGACGTATTGAAAATATGGAAAAATGGCTGGCCAATCCAGAGTTAATGGAGGCTGATGCTGACGCTGAATACGCTAAAATTATCGAAATCGATCTTAACGAAATTAAAGAGCCGTTGTTAGCTTGTCCAAATGATCCTGATGATATTAAGCCATTATCTGAAGTGCAGGGCGATAAAATTGATGAAGTATTTATTGGTAGCTGTATGACTAACATTGGTCACTATCGTGCTGCAGGTAAACTATTACAAAAAACAGATTCAATTCCGACTCGTTTATGGATTGCACCGCCGACTAAAATGGATGAATACCAATTAATGCAAGAAGGCTATTATAATATTTTTGCGACAGCTGGAGCGCGTACAGAAATGCCTGGTTGTTCATTATGTATGGGTAATCAAGCTCGAGTAGCGGCTAATTCAACGGTGGTATCAACTTCGACCCGTAACTTCCCTAATCGATTAGGTAACGGTGCAAACGTGTATTTGGCATCAGCAGAGTTAGCAGCTGTATCGTCAATTTTGGGCAAATTACCTTCGGTTGAAGAATATATGAGCTTTGCTAAAGATCTCGATACAATGGCTGACGAAGTTTATCGTTATTTGAACTTCCATGAAATTGAAGAATTTAAAAAATCAGCTTCGCAAGTGACAATTCCTGTAGAGAATAAAGTTTACGTGAAGTGATATTCTGTTTTGTAATTTGAATTGTATCACTCTCCCAAAAAAGCACTCAGTAGAGTGCTTTTTTATTGGTTCAATTTTGATTATCATATGCTATTCAATTAAAGCCTAAATAAAATTAAGCTTGAATTATCATCTCTAAATTCTTTTTAAATTTGGTCTAAAAAATGTCCCAGCGCAGTTTACAACAATGGCTTACCCACATTGAGAGTTTTCATCCAGAGGAAATAGAGCTGGGGCTTGAAAGAATTAATCTAGTTGCAGAAAAACTCGACGTTAAGCAACAACAGGCTAAAGTGATTATTGTTGGTGGCACTAATGGTAAAGGTAGTGTTGTCGCAGCATTAGAAGCACTTGCCAGAATTAATCATTTAGCGGTTGCTTGTTATACTTCGCCGCATTTAATCAGATTTAATGAGCGCATTAGAATCGACGGTGATGACGTCAGTGATGAACAATTAGTCACTGCATTTGAGAAAATTGAATTAGTTCGGCAATCGCTGAATGTCGCGCTAACTTTTTTTGAATTCACCACACTTGCTGCATTGTGGATTGTTAAATTTCAGTATCCGCAAACAGCGTTACTGGTTTTAGAAGTCGGTCTTGGTGGTCGATTAGATGCAGTTAATTTGGTTTCTTCTAATGTATCGGTAATAACCACGGTTGCTAAAGATCATACTGCTTGGCTAGGAAGTACTTTATTTGAAATTGCGACCGAAAAAGCCGGAATTATTAAACACAATTGCCAAGCGTTAATTGGTGATCAGCCAACCTTCGACTTGGTAAGGCAGGTGTGTCACATTAAAGAAAGCCAATATCAGCAGTTACAACTTGTTTCTACGCCGAACGAACAAGAGCAGTTGCAGATTGATAATTCGCAATTCAATCCTTTTCAATTACTCGCGCAAAATGTTATGTTAGCTAAGCAGGCTTTTGAGTTGTTATTTGCCGATAAAAATAGCAGTCTTAGTGACTTTTTACCTAAAATAAAAATTCAAGGGCGTTTTCAAAGAATTTCTAATGGAATTACAACTCTTGTCGACGTAGCACATAATCCACAGGCGGTAACCAGGCTACTGAGTCAATTGAATTTAAGCCGTCAATCAGGTGAACTACCGGCGGGCAGAATTTTCGCAATTTGTGGAATGATGGCTGACAAGGCTATCGCCGAAGTTTTGCAGGTCTTAGATCCTTTTATTCATCAATGGATTTTTTGTGATTTAAATTTACCAAGAGCTATTTCATCAAAAGATTTATATGCGCTTTACGTAAAGCACCATATGCAAGAGCGTGCTAATCGTGCCCAAAGTGTGGCCGAAGCCTATCAGATGGTTTTAACTCAGGCAGATAAAAACGATTTAGTTCTGGTATTTGGTTCATTCATTACTGTTGCAGATATGATAAAATATTTTAGCAAGGTTGAATAAAATCAGATTAAAAAAGCATTGTGGCCTGATTGAATGAAAGACACCAGAATGGTATTGAGGGTAATGTGGAAAATAGTCTAAAACAACGAATTATTGGCGCTATAGTATTAATTGCCTTGGCCGTCATTTTTTTACCGTCCATTCTGAAAGAAAAAGAAAAGCAGGCGCCATTCCAGTCTCAAATTCCACCGAAGCCCGTAAAAATTGTTGAATATCAATTGACTGAACAAGCTAAACAGCAAAATCTGCAAGTAAAACAGCAACTTGATAGTTTAGTTAATCGAGAGGGACAAATTGCTAAACTTAAGCAAGAAGAGTTAGCTTCTGGTGATGATGGTACTTTATTGTCGACAGAACAAACCGCAACCTCGACCTCAACAAGTGAGCCACAAACAGAAAGCATCGGGGAGTCTAGGAAAAAGCCCATTTCTGACTCATCAGCTGATACCAACACAAGCCTGGCAGAAAAGATTCCAGCGACTACCGCGAATTTAAATTCAGCTTCAAGTAAACCGACTAGTCAGCAAAGTGCGCCTAAATCCAATAATTTTCAGCAATCTGGTTGGGTAATTCAGGTTGCAAGCTTTACCAGTGAGACAAACGCCAAGAATTTGGTGACAAAATTAAAAGCAGCAGAATTTAAAGCTTATCGACGAGTTTTTACCAATGCACAAGGAAAGTCTGTATATCGTGTATATACAGGCCCTTATGCTGAACAGGAACAAGCTAGCGGGCACTTGAAAACAATTGAAAAAATTACTCGAACAAAAGGATTAGTCAAAAGTTATGATCCACTAAAGCATTAGCGCGCCAAATTCACCCGATTTTTACATCGAGACTATTATGGCTGTCATATTTTTGTTAAAATCCACACAATTATTGAGGTGAGAGTATTCTATGCAGTGGGTTGACTGGGCAATCCTGATTATTATATGTATTTCCGCAGGTGTAAGTTTACTGCGAGGATTTGTCAGAGAAGCGCTCTCTTTAGCGGGTTGGATAGTGGCATTTTTTATAGCTAAAGGCTTTTATCAAGATGTCGCTTTATTACTCGAAGATCAAATTGATACACCAAGCCTTCGTTATGGTGTTGCCTGGGCAGCTTTATTTTTTATTACTCTGACCGTTACCGGATTGATTAATTATATCATCGGCAAATTGGTGGAAAAAGCTGGACTAAGTGGTATGGACCGTATTATGGGTATGGCATTTGGCGCACTACGTGGTATTTTAGTCGTTTCAGTTGCCGTCATTACCTTAAATGCCTTTACTTTGGTCCAGCAAGATCCTTGGTGGAAAAAATCTCGTTTAATTCCTCATGTTGAAATGATTGGTAATTGGTTCTACGATCATTTTAAAGACTCAATTCCAGATGTTAATCGAAAACTGACATCTGAACAGAATTCCTGACTTTTAACAAAGGCTATTTGAAATATGTGTGGTATTGTCGGTATCTATGGAACTACTCCTGTTAATCAAGGATTGTATGATGCGTTAACCGTGCTACAACACCGAGGCCAGGATGCCGCAGGTATCGTAACACTCAAAGACGGAAAAATGTTTTTACGCAAAGCCAATGGCTTGGTCAAAGATGTTTTTCATACACGTCATATGCGTCGTCTACAGGGAAATATTGGTGTTGGACATGTTCGTTATCCCACCGCAGGTTGTGCTAGCTCAGCAGAGGCGCAGCCGCTTTATGTTAATTCTCCTTATGGAATTGTATTAGCGCATAATGGAAATTTAACCAATCAGGATGATCTGAAAAAAGCACTCTATGAAACCGATAAGCGACATATTAATACCAGTTCTGATTCGGAAGTTTTATTAAATATATTTGCTCACGAATTGCAAAATTGCGCCGATGAACCTCTTTCGCCTGAAGCTATTTTTACCGCAGTTACTAACGTTTATAAACGTTGTCGTGGCGGTTATGTTGCGGTTGCCATGATTAATGATCACGGCATGATTTGTTTTAGAGATCCACACGGAATTCGCCCGGTTGTTTTTGGTAAGCGAGAAATTAATGGTAAAACTGAATACATGTTCGCCTCGGAAAGTGTCGCATTAGATGCGCTTGAGTTTCAACTCGTGCGTGATGTTTTGCCCGGCGAAGTGATTTATATTGATGCTCAAGGTGAATTACACACCAAGCGCTGTGTTACAGTTGATAATCCAGCCCCCTGTATTTTTGAATATGTCTATCTTGCGCGACCGGATTCGTTGATGGATGATATTTCTGTCTATCGTGCAAGGCTGCGAATGGGGGAAAAATTGGCTGATAAGATATTGCGCATTTGGCCTGATCACGATATCGATGTTGTTATTCCAATTCCAGATACATCGACCACCAGTGCAATGGAACTTGCTTTAAAACTTAATGTGAAACTACGCCATGGCTTTGTTAAAAATCGTTATATCGGTCGTACATTTATTATGCCTGGACAACAAATGCGTAAGAAATCGGTGAAACAAAAGCTTAATGCAATCGATCTTGAATTTAAGGACAAAAATGTTTTGTTGGTGGATGATTCTGTAGTGAGAGGCACTACCAGCCAACAAATTGTTGATATGGCACGTGAAGCAGGGGCGAAAAAGGTTTATTTTGCGTCGGCTGCACCTGCGGTGCGCTTTCCTAATGTATATGGTATTGATATGCCATCTGCACATGAACTTATTGCACATGGGCGGACGGATAAAGAAGTTGAAAAGTTAATCGGAGCCGATCGTTTAATTTATCAGGATTTGGATGATTTAGTTGAAACCTGCCGAGAGGGTAACCCACAAATTACTCAGTTTGATACTTCGGTATTTGATGGTAATTATATTACTGGTGATATTGATGAGGATTATTTACAAGCACTGGATAACAAACGCAATGATTTGGCGAAAAGTGCTAAGGTTATTGATGTCAATGAAGATGAAGACGAATCTGAACCGGCTGATGATATGATTATGGAATTACATAATGTTGGCGGGGCGTAGGTGCTTGCCAGGTTTGCAAAATGGATTTTAAATATTCGAGGCTGGCAAATCGTTGGTCAGCCTCCACAAGTTAATCATTACGTGATTATTGGTGCTCCCCATACCTCAAACTGGGATTTTTACTACTTTATTTTACTCAAATTTTATTTTCGTCTTAAAGTTAGCTTTTTTGGTAAACGCTCAATTTTCTTTTGGCCACTGGGTCCCCTGTTAGTAAGGTTAGGTGGGATACCAGTTGACCGTTCTAAAAGCCATAATTTAGTTGATGCTATCGTCAGTGAGTTTCAAAATAGTCAGCAATTGATCGTTGCTATAGCGCCAGAAGGGACGCGTGCCTATCGTGAGTATTGGAAGTCAGGGTTTTATCATATTGCGGTGCAAGCAGATGTGCCGGTTCAAATTTGTTTTATCGATAGTGCTAGGCAAGAAGTTGGATTTGGGCCGCTGATTCAATTATCAGGGAATATTGAGCAGGACTTAACAAAATTTAAAGCATTTTATCAAGACAAAAAAGGCATTAACCCTGCCTTTTTTGGTAAAATAGTATTCAAATCTGAAACTAATGAATTTCAAAGTCCTTGTGATTGACTTCACTTAGTTATTAACAGAATCATTCTAAAATACCGAAAATGTCAGGAATAGAGTTTTGCGTGTGGGTCTATATACAATAATCAGCATTATGCTATCCCTTTTATGCATCCTGTTTACGGGTAAAGTACATTCTAATGTACTCGATCACCGTTATGAAAAGGCTTATAAAGTACAGCATTTATCAATTGAGGATGGACTTTCACAAAGTGTTGTATGGGATACAATTCAAGATCAACAGGGTCACATATGGATTGCAACGGAAGATGGATTGAATCGTTTTAATGGTTACGACTTTACCATATTTGATAATCAGCAATTGAATAAACAATCTCTACACGAAAATCATATTTATAAGATTGTAGAGTTAGCAGGGCAAGGGCTTTGGCTTGGTACAAATAAAGGATTAAGCTTTTTTAATTTTCATGATGAGACATTTACAAGTTATCAACATATTCATGAAAATCTAAATATCCCTGTTATCTCTCTAAAATTAATGACTTCTGGTGATTTGGCAATTGGAACGGAAAATGGTTTATACATTTATAGCGCTGTTCGTAATTCTGCTGGACGTTTTGAAGGTTCAGTAAAAAAAATATTGGACGGAGTAGTTAATGGTATTGAACTCTATAAAGATTTAATGTGGGTTGCTACAAAAGAATGTGTGTATTCTTACGATGAGAAAAGCAACAAATTACAAGATATTTGTGACGAAGAATTTCTTCAGTATATAGATAATGAAAGGATCACAACATTGGAAGTTAAGTTTGATAATATTTGGATAGGCACGATTTCAGGACTTATTCGCTACGATATTACTAAAGATAACTTCGAAAAGTACACTCACCAAAAAGATAATCCGAACTCTTTAACTGCTGATTGGGTTCAGACAATGGATTTTGATTCAAATGGAAATCTTTGGATCGGAACAATTGACGGTTTAACGGTATATAATTTCTATGATGATACTTTCTTTCAATATAAAAGAAAGACTTTCAATATCGAAGGATTGGTTTCCAACGATATTTTGAGTTTATTTGTTGATAATAATAATTTAATCTGGCTCGGCACATATGGTTCAGGTTTAGACATTTTTAACACAGAAGAAACCTTGTTTAAGCGCCTGATAAGCAAGTCTGACGTAGCTACCTATAATATTTCTAATTCAATATTTTCAATGGTTAAAGATCAGGAAGATTTTCTTTGGTTAACGACATATGGTGGGAATATTATCAAATTGGACATGATGACGGGTAATATTTCGCGCCCAGTAATTGATATATTGGGAGAATCATATGCCGACACTGATTTTAGTCAAGCATTAAATATTGATACGCAAAATCGACTATGGATAGGAACAAATAAAGGAATTAATATTATTGATTTAAATACTGAATCAGAAGTTTCTCTTAAGTTGTATAGAAATGAAATACCAGTTGATTTCAGAGATATGGTGGAGACTATTTATTTTGATCACAGTAATCAGTTATGGATCGGCACTATGGAGGGAGGGGCTTTTCAATTAACACCAATTATTTCCTTACAGAATGAGTTGTCTTATGAGATTAAAAATTTAAATCCTGAACTTCCATACATTTATCGAGATTTACCATTACAAATAAAGTCAATCTTAGAAACGCGAGATGGTAATCTTTGGTTCGGTTCCTTGAATGGACTATTAATGTATTCTAAAGCACAAGAAAAATGGTTTCATTTTGAAAATCAACCGAATAATCCACAATCAATATCTAATAGTGAAATTTTAACCATATTTGAAGATAGCCGCGGTATATTATGGGTAGGTACATCAAATGGACTGAACAAAGTTAATCGTGATAATGAAGAGGAAATTTATTTTGATAGAATCACCAAAGAAGATGGCCTGCCAAACAATGTTATCTATAGCATTCTCGAAGATGAAGCGAAACAATTGTGGTTATCGACAAATCTGGGGATAGTCAAATTTTCAAGCTTTACTGAAACCATGAAGTCTTTTAGAGCTAATGATGGGCTTTCAAGTGATGAGTTTAATCTTTTCAGTAGTTATATTGATGAATATGGTATTTTATATTTTGGAAGTATTAATGGTGTAACCGTTATTGATCCAACAGTAAAAAGAAAGAGTGCTCAAGGACGAAAACTTATGTTAACGAATGTTGTTGTTGGCAATAATAATATTAATGTTTATCCCTTAAATGAATCTGATTTGCCTGAGTTGATCAAGACGCAAGATGACGCAGTCATAAAAATTTCGGTGGCAAACCTTTATTACCGAAGTCTGAATTTACCACAATATCGCTATCGTGTGCTTGGTCTTGACGATAATTGGATATATTTAAATAAGGATCGAACAATTACTTTTGCGGGCTTGCAAGAAGGTGAATACTTTATTGATGTTCAATCACGTGTTGGTGACTCTCCGTGGAGCGAAGCGTCTTTGAGAATAAAGTTAAATGTTCACTTTGACTTCTTTTATAGTAGAAGTTTTGTTTATCTGGTTTTATTACTAATAATGTGCATATTTTTAACCGCGATTTATTGGGTTAGAAAATATTATGAAAATAAAATTCACCGATACCAGGGGCTTGTTAAGGTGGAAGGTATACGTCTAAAAGAGGCTAAAAAACAAAACTCGGCATTGAAAGTTGAGTTAGAAAATAAATTAGATGAAATTGGCTTAATGAGTGCCCAGATTTCTGATACTGCGCTGAAATTGCAAAGCCATCAGTTTAGAGATGGACTAAGTGGTTTTTATCGATACCAGAATATCGCAAGAATGTTAGGTAATCATAAAGAAGAAAATATAAAAATTAATTTGATTCTCATATTTCATTTATCTGATCTTAAGGTAATTGAACAAGAACTAGGTAAAATTGCAGGCGCTGAAATTATTAGCCATATTGCTATTCAGTTGAGACAGAAATGTCCCTCTAATGTTCATATCTGTGCGCTTGATGATGAGAGCTTTATTATTTTAGGTTATTCAACTCGAGACAACCAACTGGTTGAAACCCTAACTAATTTACGAAAAAAATTACTCTATAGTAAAATTCCAGTTGCAAATGATCGACGAGTGCAAATTAATATTAATATTACTTATTTAGAAATTTATGAAGATGAGATTAAAAATATTGTTTTGCTTAACAATATTGCTGACGCAGTGATTTATATTCATCAACATGAGTCGGATAAGTCACTATCGAATATTATTCGCATTGAATTAGCACAAATGGTCGACACACTTCAAGATGTTGATATGACTAATCAAATTGAACATTTTGTAGAAAATCATATTATCAGTATTAATCACATAGAATAGGTTTGTCTTTCTCGATGAAATTACATAATTCCACACGGGTTTTATTCATATTTGGATTTTGGATTGGTTGGATAAACACTCTGGCCGCTAATCAGCCTGATCAGGCATTAATTGAATTTGAATCAATCATTTCACCTGAAGTTGCTAATGCGGGTATGGTAGTTACTCAGGAATCAAGAGCTACTGATATAGGAGTAGAAATACTATCACAAGGTGGTAATGCGGTTGATGCTGCGGTTGCGGTAGGTTTTGCTTTAGCTGTTACGTTACCGCGAGCGGGAAATATTGGTGGTGGTGGATTTATGTTAATTTATGATAGTAAACAGCGGAAGGTTGACGCACTGGATTATCGGGAAATGGCACCTCTTCGAGCAACACGGGATATGTTTTTAAATAAAAATTCACAGGCTGATAATAAAAAATCTCGTTACTCTACGCTATCTGCCGGTGTACCTGGCACAGTAGCCGGACTAGTCGCTGCCCATAAAAAATATGGCCGTTTACCATTTAAGCAATTGGTTGCTCCTGCGATCAAACTGGCAAATTCATTACCAATGAGCTTTGCAATGGCTCAGTCTTTAAACATGAAGCACGATCGATTATCGAGTGATGTTGAAAGTCGAAAAATTTTTATTAAATCTGATGGCTCAAACTGGAAACTGGGTGATAGCATTCGACAACAAGACTTAGCTAAAACGCTGACACGCATAGCGGACTCAAATGGCAAAGATTTTTATCAAGGAAAAATTGCACAACAAATAGCAAATTATTTTGCTGCTAATGATGGAATAATTACAACTAAAGATCTTGCAAATTACCATGTAGTATGGCGTCAACCTGTTACGACTCAATTGGATGACATGCAGATATTTTCAATGCCACCACCCAGTTCTGGTGGAATCCATTTGATCCAATTGCTCAATATTGTACGCCATTTTCCGTTGGCTCAATACGGTATGAACTCTGCCAATGAAGTACATGTTAAAGCTGAGGCTTTGAAGTATGCTTATGCTGATCGCAGCAAGTATCTCGGCGATCCCGACTTTGTTAATGTACCCGTTAACAGACTGACAAGTGAAAAATATGCAAAACTGATTGCTCAAAAGATCTCACTTCAAAAGGTAACACCATCGGTACAAATTAAGCCTGGTCAATATTTTGATCAAGAAAGTCCGCAAACTACTCACTTTTCAATTATTGATAAAGATGGCAATATTGTCTCCAATACATACACGCTTAACTTTAGTTTTGGTTCTGGAAAAACAATTGCTAATACTGGCATATTGCTCAATAATCAAATGGATGACTTTTCAGCTAAACCGGGATCGCCTAATGGTTATGGGCTGATTGGCGGGAATGCAAACGCTATAGAAGCTGGTAAGCGCCCTTTAAGTTCTATGACGCCTGTAATTGTTACCAAAAATAATAAGCCCTGGTTAGTGACTGGTAGCCCAGGCGGCAGTCGCATTATTTCTACCGTTTTTAATTTTTTACTTAACCGAATTATCCATCAAAAAAATATTGCTGAGGCGACAATAGCGCCGAGGCTACATCATCAGTGGTTTCCTGACAAATTACAACTTGAATCAGGTTTTTCAATTGATACAATTGAAAGATTAAAGCAAAAGGGATTACCCGTTTCCATTAGAAATCCTTGGGGGAGTTTGCAAAGTATTGAATACGATGGAAAATACTTTTATGGATTCAGTGATACTAGACGCCCAGGTGCATTAGCAAAAGGTCTCAATCAATAGCGATTTTATTGTAAAAAAGCGACTTGACCGTCGCTTTTTTACGTTCAACATGGTTAGTCTTTTTTTATCACTGTTTGCTCTGAATCAATTATCACTTGTTCGTGCTTATCAAGTTTTTTAATGAAAACTTTGACATCTTCATGTTCGCCACTCTTAAGCAATTTCGTATTTTTAGCATCTGATAAGTCACCTGTCATTATCTCTTTGCTGATAAATACGAGTTGTTTATCACTAAAATTAATTGGCTTATTTATACCTGCTGCACGAAATGCATCGCGAATAATTTGCTGTTGGTTTTCATCCAGCTTTACACCGCTGATATTGACTGAATCACTAAGTTTTTCAATTAGCGGCGCCGTTCGCTGGATTCGCGCACTTAAATCGGCACCAATTGCAGGAATGCTGATAGTTTCTCCATCAATAGATATCTGGTATTCGCCGTTTGATTGATTAATCGTGATGTTTTTCCCGGACTGTGTCTGCAAAGTTTTTGAATCGCCATCAGCTAACTCTGGGAGTGAAAAGCTTTCTACCTGACCATCGAGTTTTAACTCAACATCACGACTGTTTTCTGTTGATTTTTCTATTTTTATAACAACATGCTGTTCTTTTTCATCAGCAATTGTTGAGAAGCTAGTAGCGAATAATGCTGCCATCAGAATAGAGAGTGGCGTTTGGAATATTTTTTTCATTGTGGCTCCTAAATGAATACCTAAAATTTATACGTTTAGCGTTATAGTGCCTAATACGATAAAGCTCAAATATAAAAACAAAAATTACTTTAAACGGCAGCGCCATGGGGAAGGGCTTTTATGAGATCAAAATGAATAGTTTCGATAATAAAAGCTAAGCTGCCGATAATATCTATTCAAAGTTAATGCCAATTTTGGCTAAATTTTTTATTGCTGATGTTCTCTGTAAAATAAGGCTTGTTTGGCCTATATATTCTCGCTAACCCTTTTAAAATTCTCGTACATCTAAATAGATAGTGTTATTTAAGATTAATGCCTTTTAATATTGACACTTTTTAAAATGGATATATTCCCTATATAAGGATGTTGGTCCCGATTTAAGGAGTTCGATTTAATAAACTCGATTTAGAATCCGTCTTATATCAACAGATACTATATTTTTCGAGGCGATACAAAAATGCTTTGTAGTTCAATCCAAGTAATTTAGCAGCTTGAGTTTTATTGTTGTTACAGTAAGCCAGCGACTGGAGTAAGCAGTCTTTCTCATGATCTTCCCAGTTAAGTCCGTTTTCAGGTAATAGATAGGAAGATGATTGATTAGGTTTCTCAAATTCAAGGCCGCTGATTTCTTCGACTGAAATTATTTCTTCGCTGGATAATAATACGCTCCTTTCTATTATATTTTTTAGCTCTCTAACATTTCCAGGCCAGTGATAAGACAATAATAATTTAATGGCCGGTTTGGATAATTGTCTGATTAGAATGTTGTTCTCGTCACAACACTGCTGAATAAAATGCTCGATTAAAGGTAAAATATCTTCAGGTCGATTTCGCAATGGAGGAATAGTCACGGGAATTACATTTAAGCGATAATAAAGATCTTCGCGAAAATTACCTTTTTCAATTTCAAGTATTAAATTTCGATTAGTTGCTGATACAACTCTAACATCGAGCTTTTGTTGTGCTGTGGAGCCGACTCGATTAATGGTGCCTTCTTGCAAAAAGCGTAATAATTTACTTTGCATCAATAAAGGCAATTCACCGATTTCATCTAGAAAAATTGTCCCGCCATTAGCCGCTTCTAACACCCCTGGTCGGTTGCGGGTTGCACCAGTAAAGGCACCTTTTTCCACACCGAACAATTCTGATTCAGCTAAAGATTCAGGGATAGCTGCACAGTTGACAGGGATAAACGCACTATTACTCCGACTAGATAATTGGTGGATAGCTCGGGCAGCAAGTTCTTTACCTGTGCCACTTTCACCATTAATCATAATGGTTGCGTTAGTTGGTGCCGCCTTTTCTATACGCTGAAATAATTGATTCATTAGTGGGGATCGTCCAATAATATCAACCAGTTGTTTGCGTTGCTTGAGCTGCTGCTTGAGTGTCTGGTTTTCTCGTTCGACTGATTGGGCATATAGTTGCTTTTTAATAGTGAAAAGTAGGGTGGTCTTATCGAAGGGCTTTAGTAAGTAATCATCGGCGCCTGCCCTGATGGTTGCAATAGCATGAGAGGCATCGCCATGAGCGGTGATTAAAATGAAACTACTCAGTGGACTGTATTGTTTCAACGTATTTAAAACATCTACACCGTCAACGCCGGGTAATTTCCAATCTGAAATAACAATATCGAATGTTTGCTGCTGAATTAATTTGATGCCTTGTTCACCATTACCGACATCACTGACCTGATAGTGCTGTTCAATTAAAATGGATTTGAGTATTTGACGTTGTTCCGTTTCATCTTCAATGAGTAAAATATTGATCTTTTGTGTGGAGTTCACTCATTTAACCTCGATTATTTAAGGTGACAGTTAATATACAGCCTTTGGGGCTTAGGTTGTTGATAGTAATTTCCCCCTGATATTGATTACGAATTATTTTTTGTGCTAAATATAATCCCATTCCTGCACCGTAAGTTTTATTGGTATTATGAGGGGTAAATAAATTATCGAGTATAGGTTTGGAAAAACCAGGACCTTGGTCTGTGATGGTAATAATTGCTTGATTATTATTCATTTTCAGAGCAATTGCAATTTCACCACTATCCGGTGATGCTTCAATAGCGTTGACAATTAAACTCTGAAATAAGCTTTTTAATTCGGTTTGAATTGCCTGGATTTTATAATCAGTTTGCTGATCTAAATTTAACTGAATTTGAACCCGTTTAGTATTATTGGTTAATTGTTCTTGGATAATATCGGCTAATAGTTGATTTAATTGAACGGTGGTAATTGGCGAAGCATCATTATTCATCATATCCATTAATGAACGAATCCAATTGTCAATACGACGAATCTGATTTTTAGCGAGCTTGGCTAATTTAGTTCGATCTGCTTGTAGTGTTGCGTTTTCTAGTTGATCAATTGCCAGATTTAGTGTGTTAAGTGGGTTGCGAATTGTATGTGCCAGGCTTTTTGATATTTCTGATAGTTCTGCTAGGTAGGCTTGATTTTGTAAGTGAGTATTTTGAATTTGCAAGGATTCTATTTGTTTTGACATTTGATTAAATGAATCGATTGTTTGTAAAATCTCTTTGCTATGCCAGTAGGGTTCTTTTTTGATTTGAATACCAAAATTTCCTTTTCCTATTTTGGTTGAAGCGCTCTGTAGACCCTTTAATGGGCGTGCAATCTTTTGGGTAAAATAGATAGATAAAATAATACCAATTAAAAGCAAAATGACGGTTGAATAAAAAACTTTCTGAGAAAATTTATCTAAAGCGATATCGATTCCTGTTCTTGGTATGGGAATTTTATAATCGAAACCATCGGCATTAAATAAAAGATAATTATCTTCTTGTTCGTTTTTTAATTGAATCGTAACATCTTCACGCACTTGAGTAAGAATTTGTTGTAATTGTTGGCTTGCTAATTGATTGTGCTCGACTGAGTTTGTTGATTTTAATTCAATAGAATGAATTTCGATTTTTGGCTGTTTAAATATAAGTGTTTCCGCGGTAGAGCGACTTACCTCAAATGCAGACTTTCCAATTTTACTTGAAATGTCATGTGTAAAATTAGTAATAGACCACCATTGAATTAATAGAATAGAAGTTAACAACAAAGTTATAAAGATTAAGCTGGCTTTTCTAAATGACATCATAATATTTTAATTAATTGCTAATATTGTGCATAAAGCAGAAATTATGCCAATGTGGGCAGGTTTGATTATTTCTTGGATTATCAGCTAGTTTTATTGGTGTTAACTTTTAATTTAGCATAGCAGAATAACCTATGGTTAAAAAGATAACAAAATTGCGCAAAATATCTTATCAAACTAGCGAAATAACAGTTGCATTGATTCTATTCGTGCCAACCATTGATGCATACAATGCTAGTCTCAAATCCATCGGCTCACATGCGCTTAAAGTCAGATTAAAATCGACTAAAGTGTCTGATAAAACAGCTCCCGTCTGGGTAATCTAATTTACAGTAGAAGGAATTGTAAGCTCAAAAGCGTGGCTAGTGCTGAAGCACTTATATATTACCCTTGATGCCAGTGAACAATCAGCAAGGTAATTAAGCCAATACACAAGCCTAATGATTCCCAGCGAAAGATAATCTGATTAAAAGTAACTTTTAATTTATCGATAAAGCTCGACCGGTTAATTTGAATGTGTTGATGCTGAGTGGAGTTGTGTTGGTGACTTTGCGAATGTGTGTGATTGTGGCTATTATTATTACTATGGCTATGAGCACCTTTAGAATCATGATTATCATTGTGGCTGTGCTTATAATCAAGCGCATGATTAGATTGCTCAGTCTCATTATTATCGTGATTTTGATTTGGTATAGGCTCGTGATCATTGTGTAGTTCACTGGTGTGCATACAGCCGTCCGCATGTGGCTTATAAATGACGACATGCAGCAACGAACCACTGACAAATGATTGAATAATTGCAAATAGCTGAAACTCCTGCAAAACAACAATATATTGAGCAAGAAAATAACCCGCAAAGGTTGTTAAGCCCATCATTAAAATAGTCAGTAATGCATATCTTTCCCCTAATAAAGGGCGAAGTAGCCACCAGATAGTCAGCCCCACCGGAAGGCGGTGCAGTATAATGGCCAGTGACATGCCTTTAGTTGGGGTTGTGCTCAACCCTTGAAGTACTGCACCCTCAATGAGTGCATGTATTAACAACCCACCAATTCCCAAATAAATAGTTAGCTTATGGGTCGTATCGGCTGCATTTTGAAAGGTTCGCTCAATTAGGGTGGGGCCTGCGAAACCGATAATCGCTAAGAGAAGTGAATACAACCCTATATCATAATAGGCGTTGGGCAAAATCTCTAACAGTATAGTACCTGCAACGACCGATAGAATTATGCCGCTGACAATTTTATCGGTACGTCTTAAAGGACCGAATGTCTGATAGACCAGCGGGCCGACACATAATGAGAAAAAACTGGCAAATAATGCGATCATTAAATTAATTTACCTGGATTTAACAGGTTTTTGGGATCCAGAGATTGTTTAATTGAGCGCATTAACCGAATTTCAGATTCAGAGCGAGAAAAATTTAAATAGTCTCGTTTTAATAATCCAACGCCATGTTCTGCAGAAATACTACCATTAAATGAAGCTAAAATTTTAAAAATATCAGGGTTAGCTTCTGCACAGGTTTGCTTGAATTGTTCAAGTGCCATGGCTGCTGGTTTTAAAATATTTAAATGCAAATTACCATCACCAATGTGACCAAACCAAATGGTCTCAAATTCAGGGTAGTGGGACTTTACAAAATCATCAACCGCAGTTAAAAACTCACCGACTTTTGATGGCGTAACTGCAATATCGTTTTTATAGGGCGGATAATGAGAAATGGACTCTGAAATACCTTCGCGGTATTGCCATAACTCTTCTGCCTGCTGGTTTGATTGACTAATCAATCCATCATCTAGCCAACCATTTTCGGCCGCATATTCAAATGCCATTAGCGCTTCATCGGTGGTCGCTTCAGAAACGGTTTCAAATTCGATAAGAACATAGTATTCGCTGGCGGCTTCAAACGGTGCTTTTAATTGCCGATGTTCAAGCACTTTATCGAGTGCAGCTTGCGAAAAAAACTCGAACGCCATAAGATCAATTTTTGATTGAAAATATTCCAGTATATTTGACACATTGGCCAGTTCGCTAACGGCTAATAACATAACTGAAGGTTCTTTGGGAGGCGTCGTTAAGCGCATTATTGCTTCTGTTATGATACCTAACGTACCTTCACTGCCAATGAAAAGGTGTCTTAAATCGTACCCCGTGGCGTTTTTAATTAGCCCATGATTTAACCGCATAATTTCACCTGTTGCAGTAACCACTGTTAACCCGGTGACCCAGTCGCGGGTTAATCCATATCTTAAAACTTTTATGCCACCCGCATTCGTTGCAATGTTGCCTCCAATCTGACTGGAACCACTGGAAGCAAAATCGACAGGGTAATAGAGGTTTTGCTCAGTAGCAAAATTTTGTAATTGCTCGGTAATAACACCTGCACCGCAAGTTACGGTGCGGTCTACTGCATTAAAATGTGAAATCTGATTTATCCGCTCTAATGATAATACCAGCTCTTTATTGGTGGCAACGGCTCCGCCGCTCAATCCCGTTCTGCCGCCAGAAGGAACCACCGCAATACTATTTTGGGCGCATAATTTGACAACAGCGGCAACTTCTTCCGTTGAGGCTGGTCTGACAACTATTAGCGGATCCGCTTGGTAGAGTTTGCTCCAATCTTGTCCATAAGTGAGTAAATCTTCTTGTTCCGTTAAAACGTATTGTTCGCCAACAATTACTTTTAACTGTTCGGTGAAATCTGACATGGAAAGATCGCCTTTAATGGTTGCTGATAAATAATTTTAATACAGTTTAAACTGAGCTTTTATCGCTACAGAATAAAATGTGTCTATAGCCAGAGGAGGTTGCGTATTTTGAACGGGTTCACCGTAAGGTTCAAGTCCGGCAATCAGATTTTGTCACTTTAAAGGCATAATGTCAGTTTTGAAAATGATGATTGACTTGTTAACTAAGCAAAAAATTAAATTGCGGTTATAGATGCTGATTTATTTTGTAAAGATTACGGCCCACTTACCATTAACGAAAATCAAAATTGCTTCTTAATTATAAACACACCGATTTGATCATATAAAAGTAAGACTGACTTAAGGAGTAGATTATTAATAATATATTAAATTGATATTCTAAGAATAATAAAGGTTTTGTTGATAAGATTTATTGTAATGATAAGAAGTTTTCAGAGATAAATTGATAGTAACGACATGGTGGGCGCTAGTGGGCTCGAACCACTGACCCTCGCCTTGTAAGGGCGATGCTCTCCCAACTGAGCTAAGCGCCCATGTCGTCAACAGGGGCGCATTCTAGTGACAAAATTATTACTCGTCAACTATTAAATTAATTATTTTTTTAAACAGACAATTTGATAAACTATTCAGCTATGAAGATAAACCTGAAAAGTGAAAATTTTAAATGTCAGTAAAAACCAGATTTGCACCATCTCCAACCGGGTATCTCCATGTGGGAGGCGCGCGCACAGCTTTGTATTCCTGGTTACATGCAAAAGCCAATAGTGGTCAGTTTGTATTACGAATCGAAGATACCGATTTAGAACGTTCCACACCTGAAGCTGTTCAGGCAATTATGGATGGAATGGAATGGCTTTCGCTAGACTGGAATGAAGGTCCCTATTTTCAAACCAAGCGCTTTGATCGTTATGCTGAAGTGATTGAGCAATTGATAGCCCAGGGAGATGCTTATCCTTGCTTTTGTAGTAAACAGCGCTTAGATGATTTGCGAGAACAACAAATGGCAAATAAGGAAAAGCCTCGATATGACGGAAAATGTCGACATTTAGCGCCAGAGTCTATTGATTTATCTCAAGACCATGTCATCCGCTTTAAAAATCCGCAGGAGGGAGCTGTGACCTTTGATGATGTGGTGAAGGGACCTATCACTATCGCAAATGCCGAACTGGATGATTTGATTATTGCCAGAACAGATGGTTCTCCCACTTATAATTTTACGGTGGTAGTTGATGATATGGATATGCAGATTACCCAGGTTATTCGAGGTGATGACCATATTAATAACACGCCCCGGCAAATCAATATTTTCAAAGCGTTGAATGCGAATATCCCACAATATGGGCACGTACCGATGATACTTGGTGATGACGGTAAAAAATTATCTAAAAGGCATGGTGCTGTGAGCGTGATGCAGTATCGAGATGATGGATATTTACCTCAAGCGGTATTGAACTATCTCGTTCGATTGGGTTGGTCACACGGTGATCAGGAAATATTCAGCGTTGCTCAAATGATAGAACTATTTGATATTAATAATATCAATAAAGCCCCTTCGGCTTTTAACACCCAAAAATTAAACTGGTTGAATCAAACCTATATCAAGCAGTTACCACTTGATGTACTGTTACCACATTTGCAATGGCATTTAAACAAAGCCAATTTAAATTTACAGGATGGTCCTGCAATAGGTGAATTAATTCCAGAATTTGCCGAAAGAATACAAACACTGGTTGAATTAGTTGAAGTGATACGACCTTACTATAGTGACTTTGATAAGTTTGATGAAGGCGCTGCCAAAAAACATTTGCGTCCCGTTGCTCTGGAAGCGTTGGTTTGCGTAAAACAGAAATTTGAAGCGTTAGCAGATTGGCAGCCAGAATTAATTCAACAAGCAATTGATGCAACAGTCAGTGAGTTAGAAATCGGTATGGGAAAAGTGGGTATGCCATTGCGCGTTGCCGTAACAGGGGCTGGTATGTCGCCGGCTTTAGATCTAACGCTTAAGTGGATTGGTAAAGACCGTGCGTTGCAGCGAATTGAATTTGCAATTAAATTTATACAAGAAAGATCGAAAACTAGTGGGTAAATCGTACAGGTATTGTCTATGCTTGGAGTAGGACAAATATGAATTTGGTTAGGAATTTATTATATATTTGTTTGAGTATGTTTGCGCCGTTTTTAATAGGCGCAAATCATATTCAAATACTAACATCTAAGCCACAGCAAGGTAGTATGATTGTTGGTAAGCTGATATCGGGCGAACGCGTTTATTTTGATAAACGAGAGTTGGTTTTAAACGATAAAAAGCTTTTTGTCTTTGGAGTGGGTCGAGAAGCTCCCGAAGAGATCAGTCTGACGATTATCGCAAATAACCAGCAAGTTAACATTCCAATAAAAATCAAACAACGACAGTGGAAAATTGAGCGGGTAGATGGATTACCCCCCGCAAAAGTCAATCCAAAGTCTGCGGAAACGATACAAAGAATTCGCCAGGAAGCAGGTTTAGTGCGCCAGGCTCGCAGTCAAATGAGTCGCTTAGAACTATTTGATGATGCCTTCATTTTGCCTGCGAAAGGGCGTATTTCTGGATACTATGGTAGTCAAAGAGTACTCAACGGAGAACCTAAGCGCCCGCATTACGGGTTAGATATTGCAAATAAAACCGGCACACCGGTTTTAGCTGCGCTTGGTGGTAAAATTACTCTGGTGCATCATGATATGTTCTATTCGGGGGGGACTTTGATAATCGATCATGGGTATGGTATCAGTTCAACTTATATCCACCTCAATTCAATCGATGTGCAAGAAGGCGATATAGTTAAACAAGGGCAACAGGTTGGTACAATTGGGGCAACGGGGAGGGCTACCGGACCACACTTGGATTGGCGAGTAAACTGGTTTGATACCAGACTCGATCCACAATTACTCATTAACGAATTGAACAATTAACTGGTAGGTTTAAAGTGCTAAGTTATTTAGAAGTTTCTGATGGTTTTATACAACTTTCAAAACAAGCGCATTTGGCTGAGTACGAGCAGTGGCAGCAATTGCCCAATCAAGTTCAGTTAAAAATGCATGATGTTGGTGTGTTAGAAGTCAAGCCGCGCCTGAAATCAAATAAAGCTTTGATTATATCGTGTGGCGTACACGGTAATGAAACCGCACCAATTGAAATTGTGTCGTCTCAAATTAGTGATATTGTTCGCGGTGTTATTGAGCCTAGAGTGAACCTGTTATATGTTTTAGGTAATCCAGAATCAATGAAACTTGGAAAGCGGTTTGTTGCGATTAACATGAATCGGTTATTCGCTGGTGCGTATAATAATTATCCACTAGATGAAGAAAATGAGTATGAACTTAACCGCGCACAGCAGTTAGAAAATTATGTGAGTGACTTTTTCACTCAGTCTCATGTTGAGTCAAGAACTCATCTTGATTTGCACACAGCTATTAAACCTTCTTATCACCAAACTTTTGCGATAAGACCGCTCAAGGAAAATAAAAGTCGGCTAAATGATAAAAATCGACGCTTTTTATTAGCGATGGGAATGGAGGCTGTATTACAACATAATAAACCATCGACCACTTTTTCATATTATTCAAGTCAAGCATTTGCCGCAGAGGCTTACACGTTGGAATTGGGTAAAGTTAAACCCTTTGGCGAAAATAATCCGCAAGATTTTGCTGACGCCATTTATTGCTTAAACTGTATCGTTCAACAAAATGATATTGTTGCACATGATCCGCAAAAGTTAATCGAATATAAAGTTGTTGCCGAAATTATTCGGCACAGTGAGTTTTTTAAGTTTTATATCAATGAAGAAGTTGAAAACTTTACCCCATACCCTCAAGGTTATTTAATTGCTGAAGATTTTGATTATAACTATCGCGTGGCATATTCTGAAGAATCGGTGGTTTTTCCTAATCCTGATATACCTATTGGCCAACGTGCTGCGGTCATGGTCACTAAAGTTACTGAATAGCTAACCGGCTAATCTGTGAAACTGGTCGGGTTTGTTAGCGGGAATTAAATTAATATAACAGGGATGTAGGCGAATAATAATGATGGATACTTATGAAACGATATTATTGGTGGTTGTTAGTCGGGGCAATCACCTTAAGCACCCATTTGCAAAGTGCTCAACTTGACAAGAATGATACATCTGATGCACGTGAACTAAATGATAACAAATCAGTTGATATTAATTTTGATAGTATTGCAGTATTTGGTATAGATAGTAACCCATTGGGGTTATCTGATGAACTTGAATTTGAAGACGAAACCTTTGCGCTGGCTGGGTTTTATTCAAACAGCCAGCTATTTGATTGGGTATTTTGGGACATTAGTGTTGAAAAGGCCCAATACTTTGATGATGCTCGTATAGATTGGTTTACCTATTGGGCCGATGTGAAATTGGCACATGATTTTTCTATCAAAACGGTTCCATTTGCCTTCGAGTTAGGCGGAAAAACTCAGCATTTTGATGAGACTTATGTGGATACTCGAACGGGAAGGATTGCGGTTTATCAAGAACAATCCATTGCTGATCGTTTTGACAGAGACGTTGAAGCATACTACTTTCAGCTGTCTTATCCAATGAGCACTCGTGGCCATATTGGACTCACTTATTCTGAACAAAAAAATGATTACCAAGATTACGCAATTGATGAACTTGATAATCTTGATAATGATGAAGTAACGACGCAACTGAGTTTCGTTTTCTATCCGGCTCAATTCAGTGAGTTTTATCTAAATTTCAGTGAAACGAAGCGGGAATATTTAATGAGACAAGATAGGGATTTAGCTGGCGAATTAATAGCCGAAACCGTATTACAATTTCATGATTATATAACAGATATTGGATTTAGGTATTTACCCAGTGAGCGAAATCAATGGCAATTTGGATTTAGTTATACCAACCGTTCATCACAAGGTACGCAATATTATGATTCTCAGCGAGGGCAATTATTTATTGAAGGCGAGTTTAATCTTGCTGACTTTCATCGACTCAAAACTCGACTTGATTATCAGACCTTTTTCTATGATGAAAGTTTAGGCCAGACGATGGCTTATTTTGAAAAAGATGATATCGATCGTCATGGTGCGACATTATCAATAGAATACACACTAACCCTTGCGACGTTACTTGATTCACATTTATCATTTTATGGTCGTTTGAGTGCGAGCCAGTTTGAAAGTAACGATAGACGCTATGCTTTCGAGCGCCAGCAAATAATGGCAGGCTTTCGTTGGTACTTAAAATAGTTCGATTCGGATAGTTCGACTAAAATAGAAGGTGACAATGACGCTGCGACAATTAATTGAATATCTATCAGCCAAGCCTGGCGCAAAAGATAGTTTTCCATTTGGTCCTAAAGTTCGGGTTTTTAAAGTTTGCCATAAAATGTTTGGGTTAATTGCTGAAGATGAAAACCCACCAAGGATTAATTTAAAATGCGATCCCGATCAAGCTGTCGCTCTGCGTGATATGTTTGATGCCGTATTACCCGGATACCACATGAACAAGAAACACTGGAATACAGTTATTCTGGATGACAGTATTCCACAAGGCGAGATTGAAAGTATGATTGACCATTCCTACCAATTAATTGTTGATAATTTCACTAAACAACAAAAGCTTGAGTTACAAAAGGAAATAGAAGACGCCGAGTAGATATTTTTTAACTTGGTATTTCTCTAGAGTACTATTTTTTATGTGGATAAATACGGGCTTCGCCTTGTGGTCGTGTTCTAAATCTTTGGTGAAGCCACATGTAATCTTCCGGATTTTCTCGTAAATAGTTTTCTAGATATTGATTGATTCGAGTTGCATCCTCAATCTCATTTTCTCCAGGAAAATTTTCCAGAGGGGGATGAATTTCGATCGAAATATTGTGTCCATCCTGGCTTCTTTTTTGCGTCATTGGAATGACCATTGCACCGCTTAATTTAGCGAATTTAGTGGTTGCCGTAATCGTTGATGCCGCAGTCCCAAAGAATGGGACAAAGACTGAAGATTTTTTTGAGCCATAATTTTGGTCAGTGGCATACCATACGATTTTATTATTTTTTAGTGCTTTAACTGTAGCACGTATATCACTTTGTTTGAGCAGCTGCCGCACATGTTTTAATCTACCTCGGCACATTAGTTTTTCAGTTAGTGGGCTTTTATTGGGTTTATACATGGCGCAAATCGGGTAATGTTTTGCCAGTAGTGAACCACCAATTTCTAAGCTGGTTAAATGGAAGCTAAGTAAAATAATTCCTCGTTGCTCAGCTATCGCATCATCCAGATACTGTTGTCCAGAAATAGTGTAATGCTGTTGATATTGTTGTAACGAAGTAAACCAACAGGTTGCTGTTTCCAGCATGCCTAACGCCGTTAAATAAAAATTTTCTTTAAGTAACTTTTCTCGCGCTTCTTCAGATTTCTCTGGAAAGCAGAGTTTTAGATTAATTTGTGCAATATTTCGACGGCGCTTACCAAAACGCAACATAAATGAAGCAATCACTCTTGCAAGTTGATTTTTTAAGCGGAATGGTAGCTGGGCGATTAGCCAGGTTAAGGCAAAACCAATCAATGGCAACCAATATTTTGGCCTAAGTACAAAATAACTAAAACTTAAACTTGATGGTTCACTTGTTTTCATACGTTTGTGTAGCGTTACCAAATTATAAGTTAAATTAGTTGCTGAATTAGCGCCGTGATTAAGCTAGCTTACTGTCAGCAACGTGATAATCCGGATCTTCAATAACATTGACTTCAACTAAGTCACCTGCATTTTTCAATAGCTGTTTGCACTCTGGACTTAAATGGCGATAGTGGAGTGTTTTACCACGTCGCTGATACCGCTCTGCCAGCGTATCGAGTGCTTCAATGGCAGAGTGGTCATAAACTCTCGCTTGCGCAAAATCAACAATAATATCCTCTGGGTCGGTTTGCGGCGAAAAGATATCCTGAAAGTTTTGAATTGAACCAAAAAATAATGGACCATGCATCAAATAAATTTTCGAACCATTTTCGTTCACTGATTTTTTTGCATAGATATTTTTCGCTTGTTTCCAAGCAAAGACTAAAGCTGAAACAATAACACCAACAACAACAGCAATTGCCAAATCAGCTAATACGGTAACGCCTGATACCAATATAATCACGATAGCATCAGATTTAGGTACCTTATTAATCATGTTGATACTCGCCCATTCAAAAGTACCTAAAACTACCATAAACATTACGCCAACCAGTGCTGCCAGTGGAATTTGCTCTATTAAACTTGAGCCAACCAATATAAAGAAAAGTAATGACAATGCTGCCGTAATACCAGAGAGTCGGCCACGTCCACCAGCATTAATATTGATCATACTCTGACCAATCATTGCGCAACCGCCCATCGCACCGAAAAATCCACATACAAAGTTGGCAGAACCTTGTCCGATGCATTCTCGGTTTCCCTGACCACGGGTTTCGGTCATTTCATCGATGAGTGACAAGGTCAATAAAGATTCAATCAGGCCAATTGCAGCTAATATTAACGCATAAGGAAAGATAATACTCAAGGTCTCGAGAGTCATGGGAACTTGTGGTATTGAAAAACTCGGTAACCCAGCCGCGAGGGTGGCATCTGGATTACCTGATTCGCCACGTACAAAATCAATGACATTTGGTATAGGGGCATCTAACCAGATAACCAGTCCCGAAACAATCAGAATAGCAGCTAATGAAGCCGGGATTGCTTTAGTTATTTTCGGCAAAAAGTGAATAATAGCCATAGTCAGGGCGACCATGCCGATCATCCAGTAGAGCATTTCACCACTCATCCACTGCTTCTCACCAAGCTGATTAACGACTTCAAACTGTCCCAGTTGAGCAAGAAAAATAACGATTGCCAAGCCATTTACAAACCCTAACATTACGGGGTAGGGTACCATTCTGATAAACATACCCAGTTTAAATACGCCTGCGAGTATTTGCAAAATGCCGGTAAGTACCACTGCAGCAAATAAATACTGCGCGCCATGCTCGGCTACCAAACCAACCATAACTACCGCCATAGCGCCTGTTGCGCCCGAGATCATACCAGGACGACCGCCAATGGTGGCCGTTAATAAACCAACAAAAAAAGCGGCATATAAGCCAACCATTGGGTCCACACCCGCTACAAAAGCGAAGGCTACAGCTTCAGGTACTAATGCTAATGCAACAGTTAATCCGGAAAGCAGATCATTCTTGATACTATAATTTGAGCGAGAGATTAAATTAAACACGGAATTACTTCTGGCTGGTTAAGGCAAAGCCGCGAATACTACACGACCAGAACTGTCTGTCAATCGATATCCAGAAATTATATTTTGGGTAGCTAAGCTATTTTGTTGAATAAATAGTAAACAGTTATTTAATTCGATTAATTTGATATTTATTTAATGAGGTAAATGAATTTTTGAATATCTCATAACGAGAAATAAGAAAAATTCTTATATCTTAATAAGTTATATTCAAAACTTATAAATTACTTTAATCCTAAAATGAAATTGCAATTGATTATTTTATTTTAATAGCAAAATTTTATTGGCATAAACTAATCTATCATTCTAAGGTCTAATTAGGGCGCTTACAGGAAACTGTGAGTACCCCGAGATACCAACAGTGACGTTGGTACTTTTGTAACATTCAAGACAGAGGTAACTGCATATATGAAAAGACAGAAACGCGATCGATTTGAAAGAGCCCATAGTAAAGGTTATTATGCAGCGATAAACGGCAAATCTAGTGAAGAATGTCCGTTTACATCGCTTGAAGCAAGGGAGCATTGGCTCGGCGGATGGCGGGAAGCTAAAACAGAAATGGGAAAAGGATATTTCACTTAGTCAGCAGAAAGACCGTAATCGTCTAAAATATTATGTAATAGATAATCTCACTTAAGAAGTTAAGAATCCCCGAAAAACCCGCGAAAGCGGGTTTTTTGGTTATTAATAGGGATTAACTACAATATTGAATAAGACTATAACCTGATGGCTGACAACTGTTATAATAACCGGACCTTTAACCATATGTGCATTCATCATGTTTTCACCCACAGATTTAGTCATTCCGTTTCCAAAACCGCCGAAAGTCCTCAATGATCAAGAAACTGCTTACTATAACGATCTTTGCACACAGCGTTTTAAAGAAAATGATGCTGTTTTAATCGCACATTATTATACCGACCCAGCAATCCAACGCTTGGCAGAGGCAACTGGTGGATTTGTTGGTGATTCGCTTGAAATGGCAAAATTTGGTGCCGCACATCAAGCTTCTACGCTGGTGGTTGCTGGCGTAAGATTTATGGGGGAAACCTCAAAAATGTTAAGCCCCGATAAGCGAGTATTAATGCCAACGCTAGATGCAACTTGTTCTTTAGATATAGGCTGTCCAGCAGATGAGTTCAAAAAGTTTATTGATCAATATCCGGACCGTACGGTGGTTGTTTACGCCAACACCTCAGCTGAGGTAAAGGCGCTTGCTGACTGGGTGATTACCAGTAGTATTGCTGTTGATGTGATTGAGCATCTAGATGCAAAAGGTGAAAAAATACTTTGGGCACCCGATAGACATTTGGGGAGTTACATACAAAAGAAAACCGGTGCTGATATGGTCCTTTGGCAAGGACACTGTATCGTGCATGACGAATTTAAACATATTGCACTAGAGAAAACGATTAAACTTTACCCCGAAGCCGCCGTACTGGTTCATCCTGAGTCACCTGATTCAGTGATACAATTAGCTGATCATGTTGGCTCTACATCGCAATTAATCAAAGCAGCGAAAGAATTGCCTAATCAGCAAATCATTGTCGCCACTGACAAAGGTATATTTCATAAAATGCAGCAAGCTGCGCCTGATAAAGAATTAATTATCGCACCGACGGCTGGTGAGGGCGCTACATGTCAGAGTTGTGCGCAATGTCCTTGGATGAAAATGAATGAACTTGCACTATTATCAGAAGTATTCGAAAAGCAGGATAATGAAATTTTGGTATCACCGGAAATTATCAAAAAAGCCCTGATTCCGCTGGAAAGAATGGTAAATTTTAAGCGTGGTCAGTAAAACTTATTGTTAAGCTAAAACTGATTTTAATGAACAATAAATGTGATTTATTTGAAGTGTAAAACACACCTGAAGAAGTCAAACTCCAGGTGTGATTTATTTGATAATCGACAAGGATACTAACGAATTATAATTTTGTTGAGAAATTTGGACCGCCACTCTTGCGTGGTTTACTGACTGGATCCATATTCGCCGTTTTGCCGCCACTCTCTGCTAATCGCATTTGCAGGTTAAGGTCAGTTCTTGATTCGGCAAATTTAAGAGCATCTTCGCGTGTAATGGTTTGATCTTTATACAGTTTAAATAAAGATTGATCAAAAGATGTCATACCATCCATATGGTGTTTTTCTATCGCTTTTTTCAATTCTTCGAGGCTATTCTTTTGGATAATCTCCTGAATATCTGGGGCTTTCATTAAAATTTCCAGTGCTGCAACTCGTTTTCCTTTTTGGCTCATCACCAATCGCTGGGAAATAATACCATTAAGAACACTCGACAGTTCTTTCATTACGCTGTCTCTCTGTTCACTGGGAATCATATTTCGAATTCGCTCGAGTACCTGCTTAGAGTTATTACCGTGGATTGTGGCCAAACACAAATGGCCTGTTTGCGCGTAACTTAATGCATATCGCATGGCTTCCTGATCACGAATTTCACCGATTAAAATCACATCAGGGGCTTCGCGCATCGCATTTTTTAAGCCATTGTGATAACTCTTGGTGTCAACGCCAATTTCACGCTGATCAATGATAGAGAGTTTATGCTCATGTAAAAATTCAATCGGATCTTCAATGGTTAAAATATGACTGGTATCACGTCGATTACGGTAATCAATCATTGCGGCAAGCGTTGTTGATTTTCCGCTACCGGTAGGTCCGCACACTAAAACAAGACCTGAACGCCCCATCACCAGACTAGAGACCGCTTTCGGAAGTTTTAGTTCTTCAAGACTGGGAATATCTGACTTGATATGGCGCATTACCATACCAACTTCGCCTCGTTGCAAAAATACATTAACACGAAATCGGCCAATGTCTCCTACCGAAATGGCGAAGTTTTGCTCCCAATCTTCTTCAAATTCCTTTATTTGCGCATCATTCATTAATTCATAGGCGATATCTTTGATCGCACCAGGTGGCATAGCACCTTGACCCATTGGTGTAGCGACACCTTCTATTTTCATGTGAGGCGGTGCACCGGTACTGAAAAACAAATCTGAAGCATTTTTTTCGGCCATCAGGCGAAGTAACAATTTGATATCCATCGATAATCCCGTGTTTGTTGAATATTCAGTCAATTAATCGAGAAAGCTTAAGATTTTCAACTCAAGTTTTATGATAGTCGCAAAATAATCTTTTATAAAGCATTGCCATTTAAAAGGATATTGTATAATCTACGCGCCTCATTTGGACTTGTAAAAGTACAAATGGTTGAGGAAAAATACAATCCTGAACAAACAAAATGATCTGCTAAATATGGATTATTGCATGTCGGGTCGAAAATCATTGTTAACATTATAGCGCTTTAAATTTTGATATATAATCAAAATTAATTAAAATTGTAATTTTAATGATGTCAGTATAGGTGAGGTGTCCGAGTGGCTGAAGGAGCACGCCTGGAAAGTGTGTATAGGTTAACACCTATCGAGGGTTCGAATCCCTCTCTCACCGCCAGATTCAAATTGTCTTAATAGAAAACAGATCGAAGTATTTGAATCGACAAGTTTAAAGATAATTCACTGGTTCTTTTGAATAAAGCCTGAATTATGAGCCAATTGAAAAAATATTACCAATAAAAGACTGGTAAAAATATTTTTAACAGATAAAATACGGCACTCACAAAATGGTAGTCCTATTGGTCCTCTCGCAACGATAGGTTGTAAACCCCGCCAGGCCCGGAAGGGAGCAACGGTAGCAACTGATTCGTGTGCCGGGATGTGGCTGGTAGGATTGCCTCCAGTCTTCATTACTGAGCTCCCAAGCAAAAAATTGCTGGCAGCGCTAATCGCCATAGTTCTTATATCTTAAATACCTTTTTTCCACTGAATCAAAGTATTAATCTAACTTTATAATTTGTCACGCAAGCTGATTAATAGATTTGATGCTAATACTGAACTACTCAATATGACCAGTTGATAATTAAGGGTATGACAGGGCAAATTCATCGATTATAATGCTACTTATGCATTTAAAACGACATATCTAAACGGTGATTAATGAGTTATCAGGTATTAGCGAGAAAGTGGCGTCCTCAGAACTTCAGTGAACTGGTAGGACAGCATCAGACTGCAACTGCTTTAAGTAATGCCTTAACTAATCAGCGCTTACACCACGCCTATTTATTTACGGGAACTCGAGGTGTCGGCAAAACTACAATAGCCCGAATTTTATCCAAAAGTTTAAATTGTGAAAAAGGTATAACGCCTGAGCCATGTGGTGAATGCAGCAGCTGTGTAGAAATCAGTCAAGGAAACTTTGTTGATTTACTGGAGATTGACGCGGCCTCAAAAACTAAAGTTGAAGATACTCGTGAATTATTAGATAACGTTCAATATCGTCCAACGCGCGGTCGTTACAAAGTTTATTTGATTGACGAAGTGCACATGCTGAGTGGACATAGTTTTAATGCGCTTTTAAAAACCCTCGAAGAACCACCGCCGCATGTTATATTTTTATTGGCAACCACCGATCCTCAAAAAATGCCAGTTACCGTGCTATCCCGTTGTTTACAATTTCATTTGCGCCGGATGGAAGAACCAGAAATAGTTACTCATTTACAAAAGATACTATTAGCTGAAAATATCGAGTTAGAGGCTGGGGCGCTGGAGCCAATTGCTAAAGGTGCTGATGGCAGTATGCGTGATGCATTAAGTTTGCTCGATCAGGCAATCGCTTATTGTGGCGGATTTAAAGTTGAAAAACAGACCGTATTAGATATGCTAGGCACTATCGATCGAGATTATGCTTTTAAAATAATGGCTGCGATTAATCAGCAAGATGCGTCAGCACTTATGGATGAAATTAATACAATCAGTCAATTCTCACCTGATTATCATGAACTGCTATCCGACTGGTTAACTTTATTACATCAAATTGCGGTCTCACAGGCTGTTGGTGGTTGTGGTGACCCTGCCATCGATGAGTTAGCACAAAATATGCGCGAAGCGGATATCCAACTTTATTACCAGCTTTCACTTCATGCCAAACGGGATTTGCCTTATGCCCCTCATCCACGGCAAGGTTTTGAAATGGTCATGCTTCGTATACTGGCATTTAAACCACAGACCGCACCTCATAATCCGACACAAAAAAAAACTGAAAGATCGGTTCAGCCTGCATTAGATACGAGCAGTGTATCGACACCTGCAAAAATGTCGACATCGCCAGCTCAAAGTCAAATTGAACGTAGTGAAAAAGTTGAATCGAACAGTTTAGCTGAAAATGGGTATGAGAGAGATAATCAAACACCATATAATTCGCAACAAGATTTGTCAGTAATGCATTCACAATCTTTTTCTCAACCTGTCAATCAATCTAAGATAGTTGATGAAGCGGCCAATCAACAGATACCAACATTACAAAACGTTGAGCAGAATAATTTACAAGTGGCAAAAGTCGATTCATTAATACATGATTATGCTTCTGTCGATCCACAGCCAGACAATGCACTATTTAACAAGAGTGATTTGCATCAAGACTCTGCTCCAGTTATTACCGAGCTGAGTACTGAACAACCAGCGCAGCGACCAACGCCAAATATTTCTCAACAAAATTTTTCTCAAGACGCGGCTGAATTTTTTAGACCTGAAAACACCCAATCGGTTAAAAAGCCTAGCTTGAGCGTTGTGGTTAATAATAAAAATATACAACCGATACAAAGTGACGACAGAATTACTGATAAAGAGATCTATCAAACTGTTCAGTTGCAAGATGTTAATGCGGATAATTGGTTTAATGTAGTTGGCGGATTGACTATTGAAGGTCATGGTTTACAAGTGTTATTAAATTCTACGGCAAACTATACTGGCACTGGATTGTTAATTAATTACTTAGCAAAAGTCGATACATTATTAACTGAAAACGCCAAAAGATCGATTCACCAAGATTTGGCAACATACTTTAATCAGACCAAAATTAATTTAGAATTTGTGCCAGTTAAGGAAACTACTGAAACACCGAAAGAACGGTTGCTAAAAAATCATGAGTTGGCTATTGATAAAGCTAATCAAAAATTGATTGCTGACGGACAAGTGAGTTATTTACTGGAAAAGCTTGAAGCATCGATTCCTCGAGAGTCGATACGTTTAATAGAATAAAATATTTGTTTAATTGATGAGGTTTTTATGAAAGGTTTAGGTGGCTTGATGAAGCAAGCCCAGGAAATGCAAGAAAAAATGCAAAAGGCCCAGGAAGAAGTCGCTAATCTTGAAGTGACCGGTCAATCGGGGGCAGGTTTGGTTAAAATTTTAATGACTGGGCGTCATGATGTAAGAAAAGTAGAAATCGATGATGAACTTTTAAAGGATGATAAAGAAATTCTCGAAGACTTAATTGCCGCGGCTATTAATGATGCCGTTCGTAAAGTAGAAGAAGAGAGTAAAGATAAAATGTCCTCTGTAACTTCTGGCATACCGTTGCCTCCTGGCTTTAAAATGCCATTTTGATTGGTTGATTCAATGCACGATAAACCACTGTTAATGCAATTGATTGAAGCATTTCAATGTTTGCCTGGGGTAGGTAAGAAATCTGCACAACGCATGGCATATCATTTGTTAAATGCCAATCGTCAAAATGCATTAAAGTTGGCAGATCTACTTGAACGTTCGATGCAATCAATTCAACACTGCCAACAGTGTCGAGATTACACTGAACAAACACTTTGCGCGTTATGTCGTAATGAGCGACGGGACCAAAGTGTTTTGTGTATTGTTGAAACGCCTGCTGATATTGTTGCTATTGAAGCGACTGGCACTTACGCAGGGCGTTATTTTGTATTAATGGGACATTTGTCCCCTTTAGACGGTATTGGTCCTGAAGAGATTGGTTTAAATGATTTGCGAGAGCTGGTGGTGAATAATCAGTGCCGAGAAGTTATCATCGCAACTTCTGCAACGATCGAAGGTGAAACAACTTCGCATTTTATTGTTTCTATGCTTCAACAGATACCTGATTTAACCATTAAAATTTCTCGCCTGGCGCAAGGGGTTCCTGTTGGTGGTGAGCTGGAATACCTTGATTCCTCGACGCTGGCCTTGTCGCTGGCTAATCGACAAAATATCAATTAGCCATTACTAAACTATCGGGTTTTGGTTTTTTGAATGGTTAGTTCACCACGTAAATTTGTTTGCATTTTTTGTTTGATTTGTTCAACAGTACAATCACTACTCAACAAATAGCTTAACTTAGTTAACGTTGCTTCTGGTGTCATGTCATACCCAGATATAACGCCAGCATCCAGTAATCCATGTCCGGTTTCATATCCGTGCATATCAACACTGCCTTGATAGCATTGGGTACAATTAACTATCACAATACCTTGATCTGATGCGGCCTTTAAAAGGTCGAGCAAACGACGATCATTACAGGGGGCATTTCCCATCCCATAAGTCATGAGTACTAACCCTTTAATTGGCGACTGCAAAACATGTTCCAGCAAATCAGTAGGAAAGCCCGGAAATAGCGTTAAAATAATAACTTTTGGGGGAGAGATCTTTTGAATCTTTAGTCGCTCTGCGGGCTCTTTAAGTAGAAGATCTTGGTGGACTGTAATTTTTGTACCCACCTCAGCAATTGCTGGAAAGTTAGGTGACTGAAAAGCATGAAATCCTGTTGCATCGAATTTACGCGAGCGATTGCCTCGATATAGTTTATTATGAAAATAAAGACCTACTTCGGGAATATCATAGTTTCCAGCTAGTAATAATGAGGTTATCAAGTTATCTCGTGCATCAGTGCGCATTTGTGACCAAGGTATTTGTGAACCAGTGACAATGACTGGCTTTGATAAATCTTCGAGCATAAATGATAAAGCCGATGCGGTGTAGGCCATTGTATCTGTACCATGCAATACCACAAATCCGTCGAAATCATCAAATCTTGATTCAATGTCACTTGATATCTGAAACCAGTCTTCAGGTGTGATATTGGAGGAGTCGATAAGATTATCATATTCCCGCATTTCAACCTGTGGCATGTCGGGAGAGGCAAATTCAGGCAAAGAAGCAATTTGTTCGGTGAAATACCCGGATTCAGGAATAAATCCCTTGTCACTGGGTTTCATTCCAATAGTACCGCCCGTGTAGGCAACGTAAACGCGTTTATGGTTCATAATATAGTGAGTTTGGTGGGGCAAGGGTTAAAGAATAATTGATTAAGGCAATTAAAACAAAAAAAGCGATGAAGTTATCATCGCTTTTTTCTATTTGATTATTTCATTCAAATCTATTATTGAACTTCACAAAAGCAGGATGCATAAGCATGATTAGGATCATTCCACTTGGTCAATTCATCCAGACTTTGATTAAACTGATTCATCAATGCATTTTTAAGATTTGGCTTTTGTGGTTGAGCTTTTATGTCCAGTTTGTCTTTAACAACCGATGTATCGAGTAACTGTTTTAAAAATAATTCTTTTTCACTTAGTTCCCGTTTGACGTACCAAGTATCATAATTCTCAAGGTTAGCTAGTTTAGCTGCTGATGCTATTGCGTCATTTAGTGAACCTAGCTGGTCAATCAGGCCAAACTCATGAGCTTGTTTACCTGACCATACACGGCCTTGCGCGATTTTATCGACTTCATCGCGTGTCATTCCACGACCTTTGGCAACTAAGGCTAAAAACTCTTCGTAACCTGCTTCAATACTGGTTTGAATAATTTCTGCGACTTCCGGTTTTAAAGGTTGTCCAATATCTACAGGATTGGCGTAGCGTGTGGTGCCAACACCATCTCGGAAAACCCCGTATTTATTCAAAGTTTTCTCAAAAGTAGGAATCATTCCAAAAATACCAATAGAGCCGGTAATTGTTGTGGGCATGGCCCAGATTTCATCAGCAGTTGCTGAAATCCAGTAACCACCTGAAGCGGCTACATCACCCATTGAAGCAACGACCTTTATGCCATCTTCTTGTGCTTTAACTAATTCCTCACGAATTAATTCAGAGGCAAATGCGCTGCCACCACCACTATCAACGCGTAAAACAATGGCTTTAACTTTATCATTAGACCGTGTTTTGCGAATCAATCGAGCTACGGTTTCACCGCCGATAACACCTTCTTTATGCTCTCCATCGAGGATTTCTCCTTTAGCAGTAATAACAGCAACCTTTTGGCTATGTGGGTTAACATAAGGTATTGGGCTTCGAATAGCTTTTAAATAAGCTTGATGAGATATCTGCTTAAAGCTTTTGTGTTTGTCATCTTGACCAACCAGTGCAATCATCTTTTCTCTAAATTCAATACGAGTGGTTAGTTGGTCAATCAGTCCTTTATCAACAGCTAATTTCGCCGCATCACCCTGATATTGAGTTAAAGCGTCTTTATAATTATCAATGTAGGCCAACAAATCATCTTTGGTCATTGAGCGTCGGGCAGCAACATCTTGAGTAAACCCTTCCCATAAGTCTGCTAACCATGCGCGGTTCGCTTCTTTGGCTTCTTCTGACATATTGTCGCGAATAAAAGGTTCTACTGCAGATTTATAAGTGCCCACCTTAAAAACATGCATATTGACATCTAAATTATCTAATAGTGATTTAAAATAGGTGCCGACGCGAGAAAAACCGGTTAAAAATACCATTCCGTTCGGACTCATATAAATTTCATCAGCCTGACTAGCAAGATAATATTGGTGTTGTGAAAAGTTATCGTCAAATGCTATGACCTTTTTCCCACTTTTCTTAAAGTCTTCAATTGCGACAGCCAGGTCTTGCAACTTGGTGACACCTGAGCCCCAAAAGTATTTGGTTGATATCACCATAGCAGTGATTCGATTATCATCTTTTGCGTTTTGGATGGCTTCAATTAAATCATACAGTAAGGTTTCCGGATTATCGTTATTGCCAGTTGCTTCCTGCATGGCTTGATCTACAGGATCTTTATAGGTGAGCTGTTCAACAATATTGCCTTCTGGTTTAAGCACTAGTGCAATACCTTTTTCAACACCTTGCTTATCTCCAGATGAAATGATTGCAGAAATAATTGCAAACAGGATTAAGAAAAACACCAGGTTCAAAATAATCTTTCTGGTTAAGTCTAATCCATACCATAGATTTTTAAGTAATTTAGCCATAAGACCCCTAACGGTAAATTCAGTAAAATTAGATATTTAGATAACCAATCTATTCTAAACCATGCATTACACTGAGTGTTAGTGTAAATCCGGATTATCCCCTGTTAGGCACGTCTTTTTGGTGTAAGATATTGATTAATATATAATAATTTGAATAATTAAAGTGTTAATATATTTTTCACGAGTGCTGGATTGCATTATTTTAATGTTACGTTTAGTCTGCAACAATAACATGACTACCAAAATTGCTTGCTAAGGAACGATTTAAATGCGTGTTGAAAAAGATAATGGTGGATTATATCCGGCGCTGTTTTCTCCCATAAAAATTCATGATCATTATATTAAAAACCGGGCAATTATGGGGTCGATGCATACTGGATTAGAAGAACTAAAGGGGGGATTTGATAAGCTTGCCCGATATTATCAGGAAAGAGCAGAAGGTGGCGTAGGCTTAATTGTTACGGGTGGGATTGCACCAAATTTTGCAGGCCGAATTTCGCCAATGGGTAGCCAGTTGAGTTTTTTTTGGCAAGTCAAAAAGCATCGTAAGATTACCGATGCTGTTCACCAGGCTGGTGGTAAAATCGCAATGCAAATATTACATACTGGTCGTTATGCTTATCATCCGTTTGCGGTTGCGCCATCATCAATTAAAGCGCCTATTACCCCTTTCAAACCCAGAGCGCTGAGCTTACGCGGAATTCGCAAAACGATAAAAGACTTTGTTAATTGTGCAAAAAAAGCGCAGCAAGCCGGTTACGATGGGGTTGAAGTGATGGGCTCGGAAGGTTATTTAATCAACCAGTTTATAGTGAGTAAAACCAATAAACGCAAAGATGATTGGGGAGGGAGTTTTGAAAATCGAATGCGTTTTCCAGTAGAAATTGTTAAGGCTATCCGTGAAGCAACTGGGCATAACTTTATCATTATTTATCGCTTGTCAATGCTCGATTTAGTTGACCAAGGGAGCAACTGGGAAGAAGTTGTGAGTTTGGGTAAGGCAATTGAAAGTGCGGGTGCATCGATGATTAATACGGGGATAGGTTGGCATGAAGCAAGAGTTCCAACCATTGCAACCTCAGTACCGCGTGCTAATTTTACCTGGGTAACAGAAAAACTAAAGCCGCATATATCGATTCCTCTGGTAACAACAAATCGAATAAATACTCCCGAGATGGCAGAACAAGTATTACAAGCCGGACACAGTGATTTTGTGTCAATGGCCAGGCCCTTTTTGGCCGATCCTGACTTTATGCAAAAAGCAAAAGCAGGTAAACCAGAATCAATTAATACGTGTATTGCTTGTAACCAAGCTTGTCTGGATCACATTTTTGAGCACAAACGAGTCACTTGTCTGGTTAACCCTCGTGCGTGTTATGAAACGGAATTGTTTTTTAATAAAGCTCAAAAGGCCAAAACTATCGCGGTAGTCGGTGCGGGACCAGCAGGATTATCATTTGCGACTTATGCTGCACAGAGAGGACATCAGGTGACTTTGTATGAAGCGGCAGATAAGATTGGTGGCCAGCTTAATATTGCTAATCAAATCCCCGGTAAAGAGGAATTTTACGAAACGATTCGTTATTATAACCAGCGAATAAAGGAAACCGGCGTTAAGCTTAAATTAAACCAAACTGTCGATAGTGAGTTTTTAATTCAGCAATCATTTGATGAGATTATCATTGCAACCGGGGTTGAACCACGCATTCCTGATATTCCTGGCGTTACTCACAGTAAGGTGCTCAACTATCTAGATGTCTTAAAATATAAAAAAGACGTTGGTCAAACGGTTGCCGTGATAGGTGCCGGTGGGATCGGATTCGATGTTGCTGAATACTTAACTCACACTGGCGAGTCATTAACCCTCAATCCTGATAAATGGGCAAAGGAATGGCGAGTTGATAAAGATTATACCCAACGTGGCGGTTTATTGAAAAAACCTGAAATTGAAGCTTCTCCTCGCAAAGTGTATTTACTACAGCGTAAAGAGACTAAATTGGGTAAAGACTTAGGTAAAACCACTGGCTGGATTCATCGAATGAGCTTAAAAAACAAACAAGTAACTCAGATAGCCGGTGCCGAATATTTAAAGATTGATGATCAAGGTCTGCATATTAACCATGAAAACCAAACACAATGCCTAGTAGTTGACCATGTGATTATTTGTGCCGGTCAAAATTCTCTAAAACAGATATATATTGAATTAAAGGAAAAAAATATCAGCGCACATATTATTGGTGGTGCAGATTTTGCCGCTGAGCTTGATGCGAAAAGAGCGATTCGTCAAGGCGCAGAGTTAGCATCAATGATTTAATGTAAAAATTTAATTAATTCGCTGAATAAATGTATTTTACAATGAATGGTGAATTGTATTTAAAGTGTCATTTTAATAAAAAATTGTTTTTAGATTTTTGTGTGAATTAAGAGGGTTACTGCTATATTTACAACAAACGTAATGGGTTTACGTCTGTTTTAATGGTACTTTAGCATGTTGATTTACAAAGGCTTTATCGGCCAGATTGAATATGACAATGAAACCGGCAAGCTGGTTGGTGAGGTGATAAATTGTATTGATGTTTTAGAATTTGAAGGCGTCAGTGCAGATGAAATCAAAGCTGGCTTTAAACAGTGTATCGAAGATTATATCGCTTGCCAAAAAGAGTTAACTGGGGTTTATCCAACGCCTTTTGTTGGCAATTTTACGGTTTGTCTTTCAACCGATAAGCAAAATAAAATCATTAAAGCTGCTCACGCGAAAGGGCAAAGTGTTAGTCACTGGCTCAATCAACGAATTGAACGACATTTAACCAGTTACTTTAAAGATATCGCTTGAACATTCATAAGACTATTCCGTTTTGTTATTTCAATTGAATAATCTCCAGAACCATAGTCAATAGTTATTGAGCTTTTTTTCTATCTCTTTAGGATTTTATCCTGCCTGATATTTAATCCTGTTTCGCAAATAAGACAACAGCTAACATTAAAATGTCAATTTAAGTTGCTAACCTACAAAGGGCGGTTGAAATACCATCACTTTTGGTAACAATTATCGCCATTTTTTAATTTCTGGTATAATTTCGCGAAATTTCATTAACCTGTAAGAAAAGCCTGTGTCTGATTTCGATAAAGTGCAAATCCGTAAAATTGATGAAAACCATCATGGCCAAAGAATTGATAATTATCTATTCAACCAACTAAAAGGCGTGCCAAAAAGTCGGGTTTATCGAATTTTGCGTAAAGGCGAAATCAGGGTAAATAAAAAGCGAGTAAAAGCAGAATACAAGCTACAATCAGGTGACTCATTAAGAATTCCCCCCATTCGTTTAGAAGAAAAAGCCGAAACACCCAAAATCCATAATTTAGACCGCGTTCAGCAGTTAGAATCTTTAATTATTGATGAAACACCGCAATACTTAATTTTAAACAAGCCATCGGGTATGGCTGTACATGGTGGTAGTGGGGTGTCATTTGGTGTCATTGAAGCTTTGCGGGCATTGCGCCCCCGCGAAAAATTTTTAGAACTGGTCCACCGACTTGATCGGGATACTTCAGGCTGTCTTTTAGTTGCTAAGCGGCGCACCTATTTGACCCATTTTCATGAGCTATTACGTAGCAAAACGATGCAAAAAGAATATCTGGCACTGGTAATTGGCGAATGGGATAATGAAAAAAACTTGATCAATGCGCCTTTGAAAAAAAATCAGCTTCGTTCGGGCGAACGTTTTGTCAGCGTTGATAAAACGGGTAAACCTTCCGAAACTCGATTCAAGTGCTTAAAGCGTTTAGGTCAATTCAGCTTGATTAAAGCCATGCCGATGACTGGACGTACGCATCAGATAAGAGTACATGCACAATATGCTGGATATCCGTTGTTGGGAGACGATAAATATGTGCTTAATGATGAACAACGACAATTGGCCGAAGAATTGAATGTGAAAACCTTTTGTCTGCATGCCAGCAAATTAACTTTTTCTTTGCCAGACAGCACGCAAAAGATATTTTATGAGGCACCAATGCCTCAGTTAATGAATCAGTTAATTGAAAAATTAAAAGTATCGAATTAGAGAAATTAGCATGAGTATTTTAAAGAACAAGTATTCTTTTGTCATTTTTGACTGGGATGGCACATTAATGGACTCAACGGGTCGAATTATTTCAGCAATGCAGGCCACGGCTCGAAATTTAGAAATTCCAGTACCCGACGTTGAAAGTGTTCGTGGCATAATTGGGTTAAGTATGACCGAAGTGATTCCAAAATTGTTTCCAACTTTGACATCGTCGCGAACGGATGAGCTATTGTCGGAGTATCGCTATCAGTATGTTGAATCGGATCAAACACCATCGCCATTATTTGATGGTGTGAAAGAACATCTGGATTGGTTAAAACAACAAGATGTTAAAATCGCAATTGCAACAGGTAAAGCTCGAGCCGGATTAGATCGGGTTTTACATGAAGTTGATTTGCATAGTTATTTTGACTTTACGATTTGTGCCGATGAGTCAGAGTCTAAACCGAATCCCAAAATGGTATTTGAGTTACTTGAATCTGCCAATAAATCGGCTACCGAGTCACTATTAATTGGCGATAGTGTGCATGATATTTCGATGGCAAATAATGCCAATGTCGATTCGGTTGCGGTTACCAGCGGCGCAAGTGATTTTCATCAGTTAGATGTATTGGCTCCTAAAGCAATCTTAGAAAATGTTATTGCGATTGAAAAATGGTTTGCTGAATAAAAGGTTTGTTTTACCGAGAATGATAAATTGATATATCAAAAGTACCATGATAGTAAAGCCGTACAGTTGGAATTGGCTCGTTGAAAAGTTTACGTGCTAAATCTGCGCTGCAATTAATTATAACAATATTTTTTGCGGCGCTGGTCACGGTCTTGGCCAAGCAAACACTAGCCGAAGTTGATTCGTTTACTTTTGTTTGGTTGCAAATGATTTTCGGAATTATGACAATGTTTGGTTATACTTTTTTAATTAAAAAAGAAAAGTTACCTAAACAGTTAAACTTATCTGTATGGACAATTGTGTTTGCTATAGGGATATGTAACTTTACGCTGGTGAGAACATTATTTATTTTCGCTCTTGATATTTTGCCTGCAACCACTCACGCCTATCTAATTAATTTTGTCGGCATCGTTACCATGCTACTAAGTGGACTGTTACTGAAAGAGAGTCCTTCTCGTTTTCAAATATTAGGTGCAGTAATAGCATTAATCGGCGTGCAGATTTATTTTTACTTATGGCCCTCAGGTGAAGCTTGGCTTGGAATTTTTTATGCGGGGGCTGCCGTATTTTTCCTAGCGTTAACTAATATTTTTATTAGATTACTCCACTTAAAACATCCCCAGCAATTATCAGCTAATATTGTGTCGACCGGCACCGTTGTGCTAGGTGGGGTGCCGCTGATTATTTGGGGGCTGGTAAGTCAAGTTAGTGTGCAGCAAATATCTTTAACTAACTGGCTCATTATTATATTAAACGGCATATTCTCTATTGCACTGACAATGACCGTTTTTAATATTGTGATGCGTCATTTAAAAGCCTTTGAAGCGAGTATTCTGGCATCAAGTGGTTTAGTTTTTACAGCAATGTTTTCTATACCTTTATTGGGTGAGTTTTTGAGTTTGCATCAGGCAGCAGGTATTGTCATGTTAATTATTGGTATTTTATTGGTACAATTTAATTATCGTCAAAATTAAAGATATCAATTTTTGCCAGAGAAAATAACTTACAAAGAGCAATCAGCGGTAATCCCTCAAGGCTGGTTGGATCGTCGCTAATAACGCGATTAAACAAGATTGGTCCCATCGATTCTATTTTAAAACTGCCGGCGCAGTTGTAAGGTTTTTCTGTCTGTAAATAGTGCTCAATTAATAAGGGGGAAAGTTTTTTAAAATAAACATCCGTAGTAGAGGTCAGATAAAACTGCTCAATTGATTGATCAGACGTTTGGCGAACAAGTGCTACGCCGGTAATAAATTGAACCAGGTTCCCTGAAAACTGA
Organism: Aliikangiella maris; assembly: GCF_040719265.1. Lineage (NCBI taxonomy): Bacteria > Pseudomonadati > Pseudomonadota > Gammaproteobacteria > Oceanospirillales > Pleioneaceae > Aliikangiella > Aliikangiella maris. Next base: position 221,240 of record NZ_JBFDAH010000005.1, read on the forward strand.
TTGAGTTGTTTAACTGCAGAGGTGTGGTTACCCGGCTTGCCAATAATATTTTCATTAAATAAAGCGGTTTGATCAGCGCCAATGACCCAGGCGCTTTGAAAGCTTTTGGCGATCTTAAATGCCTTTTGTTTTGCCATCCTTTCAACATAGGTCATGGCTTTTTCATCATCTAGTGGTGTTTCATCAATGTCAGGTGAGATTGATTTAAAAGCCAGGTTCAATCGTTGCAATAATTTTTGACGATAAGGCGAGCTTGAAGCCAGTATTAGTTTGCTATTGTTCATTGCTGTTCGCTCTTTTGTTGGGCTCGCCAAAGCTCGGTGTATAGTCCGTTATTTTGTAATAAAGTCTGATGTGTGCCCGTTTCTACTATTTCGCCTTTATCCATAACGAGAATAGTATCAGCATGTATAATTGTTGATAATCGGTGAGCTATCATAATGCTGGTAAATTGCTGAGAAATTTCTCGGATAGCATCTAAAATTGCGGTTTCTGAGCGACTGTCTAATGATGAAGTTGCCTCATCGAAAATCATAATTGGTGGTTTTTTAATAAGTGCTCGTGCAATGGCAATGCGTTGCTTTTCACCGCCAGATATTTTTAACCCTCGTTCACCAACAACGGTTTGAATACCTTCGGGTAGCTGCGCAATAAATTGCGTTAAGTGAGCCATTTGAATAACTTGTTCTATTTCTTGCTGGCTTGCCTCTGGATTACCATAACGAATATTTTCAAGAATAGTATCATTAAATAAAATGCTGTCTTGTGGAACAATGCCAATATGCTTTCTGAGAGATTGCTGGGTAAATTGTGTTAGTGGTAAATCGTTGATCAATATTTGTCCCTCTGTTGGGTCATAAAAGCGCATCAATAGTTTAACTAAGGTTGATTTACCGGAGCCACTGCTGCCAACGATAGCGACTGATTGCCGCGCTAAAACCTGAAACGAGATATTTTTAATAATTGGCCTATTGGCCTGATAAGCAAAAGATACCTGATTAAAGACAAGTTGTTCTAATGGCTGACTTTGTGGAATTGATTGACTTTTTGATGGCAAATTGTTTGTTACGACAGACTTTGTTGAAACATTCTCAGTTATTGAGTTAAGTATTAACGGCTGAGCATTATCTGCATCTATAATTTTCGGCGTGGTTGCTAATAATTCAAACATTTTTTCAATATTTACCGCGGCTACTTTTATTTCACGGTATATAAAACCAAGAAAATTAAGTGGCATAAATAGCTGCATCATAAATGCATTGATTAATACAAAATCGCCTACAGTAATTTGTTGATTGGCTACTTGAGTAACTGCTAAATAGAGCAGGGCGGTCACTGCTGAACTAATTATAAAGGCTTGCCCTGCATTTAGCGCAAATAAACTTAAACGACTGCGGTTTTTTGCCTCTTCCCAGGCGAGTAAATCTTTGTCATATCGTTGGCTCTCAAACCGCTCGTTTGTAAAAGACTTAACGATTTCGAAATTAAGCAAGCTATCGATTGCGCGTGATCCACTATTTGAGTCAGCTTCATTCATGGCTCTGACAAATTGATTACGCCAATTGGTAACCACCACGGAAAAAACAATATAAATAATGATAGAAAGGGCCGTGATTAGACCAAAAGCAGTGCCATAATTGGTAAGCAAAATGCCAATGACCAGAGAAATTTCAATTAATGTCGGGATGATATTAAAAACCATAAAACGCATAATAAAGCTGATCCCATGTGTGCCACGTTCGATATCTCTGGCAAGACCACCAGTACGCCTCGATAAATGAAAGTCTACATCAAGATTATGCAAGTGGTTAAATACGGTTAGACTGACACGTCTAACCGTGCGTTCGGTTACTCGACTAAATAAAGTATCTCTGATTTCACCAAAGGCCACATTAGCAAATCGAAAAAAGCCATAGGCAAAAACCAAGGCAATAGGTGCAAGCAATACAGCGGGTAATTGGTTGAAAATAGAGTCCTGTGCTGGCGGTGTGTCAGACAGGTTATCGACAATTAATTTAAGGATAAATGGCATCGCAATTGTCGCAATTTTTGCCAAAACCATAAAAACTAATGCAAAGAATACGCGCCCTTTAAATTCTGCAAAATAGGGTAAGAGTTGTTTGAGTACTGTCCAGTTGATTTGTGTGTTGGGCTCAATGGCTTGTCGGCTATGTCGCATTAAATAGCATTCCCGCGATATAAGATAGTCCAATTGTATCAAGCCACAGTCTATGATGCGATTAGCAAAGTGATTAATCAGCCACTAATATGAATAATGTTAAAAAGAGTTAAGTGATTTAGCTTCACCAAGTTTTCAACTATAATTCGGTAAATTTAAAAACTGAAGAAGTTCATTCCTTTGAATACAGAAATTTCGCTACGTGATTATTACGAAGAATTTATCGAAGAAATCCAGATGACTGAAATAGTCTGGGGATTGCAAAATGCGGATGGTTGGGCCGTTTGTGAGTCGAATGATTTTGATGGTCAGGAAACGATTCCATTTTGGTCAAGTGAGAAACGAGCGAAATTACTGTGTGTTGAAGAGTGGCAAGATTACCAACCGGCACCAATTGCTTTTGATGATTTTATTGATGCCTGGTTACACGGAATGCATGAAGATGGTGTGCTAGCTGGAATTAATTGGAATAGTGAACTGGTTGGCCCAGAAATAGAACCCGTGATGTTAATTGAAGATTTGTTAGCTGAAGAATAAAGAGAGTTGTATTTAGGTCAAATTAACGTAGACTTTCTATCATATTGATTTATTTCAGGAAAAAATTAGCTATTCTTGATGTTTTTGAATAAAAAACAACCATTGAATAGTCAATATACTTTGCGTTTTTAAAGAGATTTGGGTAGAATCGCGCGCCTATGCAAGAATCCCAGCAAAATAGCTGTATACAGCCTCGAAAATTAGCGAATAAAAATGGTGAAGTCAGGTTTAAATGGCCTGTTTCACAATTGAGTCGGCTTTGTGGCTTGTTATACCAAGATACCGGTGAAGTGCAGGTTATCATCACGGGAAGTATTGACTATCAGGATCGCTGCTTATTAAAAACTGTGATAAAAGCAGATTTGGTTTTGCAATGCCAAACGACATTTGAAGGCTTTCGTCATTCAGTTGACAAGAGTATTACAATTTGTCCTGTTGTTGCAGAAAGCCAGTTTGCTGAAGTTGATGATGCATATGAGCCCGTTTTACTCGATGATGGTTTTCTCGATATAAAACAGGCGGTGGAAGATGAACTGATTTTATCTTTACCATTGGTTGCTAACAAACCGGTAGAACAGATTGATCAGAAAATGAGTTTTGGTGAGCTGGATGAGGCAAAAATCGCCGAAGAAGCTCAAAAGAGTAACCCATTTTCTGTATTAGAGAATTTAAAGAAAACTTAAAGTTTAGGAGAATACCATGGCCGTACAACAAAATCGCAAAACTCGCTCAAAGCGAGATATGAGACGTTCTCACGATGCATTAGTTGATAACACTTCTTCATTATCAGAAGATCAGACAACTGGTGAAATTCATCGTCGTCATCATATGACTGAAGATGGTTACTATCGAGGTCGTAAAGTCCTTTAAGCCTTTAGTAATACACTGATAGCTTTTGACTTTATCAAATAAAATATAGTATCTAAAAACAGTTTATTTAAGCATTATGACTGATGTCATCATTGCTATAGATTGTATGGGGGGCGATTTTGGCCCCTCTGTTACAATTCCATCCGTAAAAAAAATTCTTAAAGGCTATTCTAACGTCGCTTTTCATCTGTTTGGTGATATCACACAAATTACTCATCACTTAAAAGTAAATAAAATTCTCGGACATTCGCGAATTAGAATTACTGGTTCAATAGATGATGTGACGATGAATGATCAACCGGCAGTTGCATTAAAGTCCAAAAAGACTTCATCAATGCGGCTGGCATTAGAGGCGGTTCGAGATGGACAAGCCAATGCTTGTGTGAGCGCCGGTAATACTGGCGCTTTGATGGCTATCTCTCGATTTGTGCTAAAAATGTTACCTGGAATTGATCGACCAGCCATTATTTCTGCCATTCCTACCCTTAAGAATGACCATGTTTATTTGCTCGATTTAGGGGCTAACGTGGTCTGTGATGAAAAACGTCTGACTCAGTTTGCCATTATGGGCAACGAGTTAGCTAAATGTGTCGATAAGGTGGACTCACCAAAAGTTGGGTTGCTCAATGTTGGTGAAGAAGATAATAAAGGCTCAGAAAAGTTACGTCGGGCTGCAGAGCTAATTGGTTCAATTGAATCAATTAATTATGCAGGCTTTGTTGAAGGTAATCAGATTTTCAGTGGTGATTATCAAGTCATTGTTACTGATGGTTTTACAGGAAACAATGTGCTTAAAGCGACCGAAGGATTAACTCACTATCTGGCAAATAAAATTAAATTGGCCTTTGAAAGAAATTGGTGGGCTAAATTTTGTGGAATTCTAGCCAAGCCGGTTATTCATGCCTTCAAAGCTGAAGTTAACCCAGAAAAATATAATGGTGCATGTTTAGTGGGTCTACGCGGAATTGTAATAAAAAGCCATGGCAGTGCAAATGTACACGCAACTTGCTGTGCGATCGAAGAGGCGATATTGCAATCTTATCAAAAGATACCACAGGTTATCCGAGAGAGTCTGCAACAAGCTAGCGAAAAATTAGTTTAAATGATTTCAATAAGTAAAAGTAAGAGCAGGTAAATCTATGTCAAATCAGCAAATTGCATTTGTATTTCCAGGTCAAGGTTCACAGTCATTGGGAATGTTAGGTGAATTTAAAGAGCAAGCCGTTGTACAACAAACCTTTCAAGAAGCCAGTGAAGTACTTGGTTACGATTTATGGCAATTAATCGCTGAAGGACCTGCCGAACAATTAAATGAAACTCATCGTACTCAACCTGCCTTACTGGCTGCAAGTATTGCGATGTGGCGTTTATGGCAAACGCAAAGTAAACATCTACCAGTGTATGTGGCAGGTCATAGCCTTGGTGAATATTCCGCATTGGTTGCGGCAAATGCACTTGACTTTAAAATTGCGGTTAAATTGGTAGAGAAACGTGGTCAATTGATGCAACAAGCTGTTCCTGCTGGTGTGGGCAAAATGGCAGCAATTATTGGTGTTGAAGATGATGTTATTAAACAGGCTTGTGTGCAGGCTAGTCAGGGAGAGGTAGTTGCACCGGTTAATTTCAATTCCCCTGGACAAGTTGTTATAGCGGGTAATGCAGATGGTGTCACTCGCGCAATGGAAGCTTTAAAAGATGGGGGAGCAAGAGTACTGCCTCTCTCGGTAAGCGTTCCTTCACATTGCCAACTCATGCAGCCCGCAGCCGATGCCATGCGACAAGAATTAGATAATATTGAAATTAGAACACCTCAAATATCATTAATCAATAATGTTGATGTAGCGATAGAAACCGCTGCTGATGCAATAAAAGATGCATTGGTTAGACAACTTTATAATCCTGTACGTTGGACAGAAACGGTTGAACTATTAGCAGCTAAAGGAATTAACCAAGTGGTGGAATGTGGTCCAGGCAATGTTTTGTGTGGTTTGATAAAGCGCATTGATAAAACCATAGACGCCCATAGAGTTGCTAAAAAAGCTTTTTTTAATCAAGCAGTTGAAGCGCTTTCTTAATGTTTTACTTTAGTTGATTGAATTAACATTCCGTTTTAGTTTAATTTAATTGATTGTTTTTATTATCGATTTTTTACCTTGCAGGTAGAAGAAAAACACAAATACTCAAGATTCAATTGGAGATAACCATGAGCGAAGCTAAATTAGCTTTAGTCACCGGCGCATCACGCGGCATTGGTAAAGCAATTGCCGAAAATTTAGGTAAAGCTGGATTTACTGTTGTTGGGACCGCAACTTCACAATCTGGTGCAGACAATATTTCTCAAGCATTTAAAGAGGCAAATATCGATGGTCAAGGAATGGTCGTTGATGTCGCTAACAGTGAGTCAATCGAAGCATTAATGGGGGCAATAAAAGAAGCCTATGGTAGAACCCCTGAAGTATTGGTAAATAATGCGGGTATTACGCGTGATAATTTGCTGATGAGAATGAAAGATGAAGAGTGGGACAGCATTTTACAAACTAACCTGACTTCTATATTCAAGCTATCAAAAGCTTGCATGCGCGGAATGATGAAAGCCAAATGGGGACGAATTATCAACGTTGGATCTGTAGTTGGTACAACGGGTAATCCGGGCCAAGCTAATTATGCGGCAGCAAAAGCGGCGGTTATTGGGTTTAGTAAATCATTAGCCAAAGAAATAGGAGCCCGCGGTATTACTGTAAATGTTGTTGCTCCTGGTTTTATTGATACAGATATGACTCAGGCATTGGAAGACGGTCAACGTGAAGAACTTTTCAAAAATATTCCGCTGGCACGACTTGGAAAACCTGAAGATATTGCCGCTGCAGTTGGCTTTTTAGCGTCAAGTGGGGCCGATTATATTACTGGTGAAACCATTCATGTGAATGGTGGCATGTACATGAGTTGCTAAAATTCCCATTAATTATTTAAGTTTAATCTGACACAACGGATTAATTCTTTATTTTTGGGTAATTTTTGTGTTTAATATGGCACTCGCAGATAGGGTGTGGGACGACTAAAGTGAGTAATAGTTATTGGACAAAAGGTTAATATTAATATTGACTTTGGTGGTCAGACCTTTGAAAAACATCCGGTAGCAACTTGCAACTTTACATAAAATCAATAAACTACACGCCTCAGCGTTTGCTGGTTTAATTTTTAGAGGAAAATACATATCATGAGCACAATCGAAGATCGCGTAAAGAAGATCGTTGTCGAGCAATTAGGCGTTTCAGAAGATGCTGTTAAACTAGAAGCGTCGTTTGTAGATGACCTTGGAGCAGATTCTCTGGATACAGTTGAATTGGTAATGCTTCTAGAAGAAGAGTTCGATACTGAGATTCCAGATGACGAAGCTGAAAAAATCAATACTGTTCAGGCAGCCGTTGATTATATTAAAGCGAACGTAGAAGGCGCCTAATCAGCAAACTGATTGAAAAGTTTTTAAAAAGCTGCGAGAGTTAACTGACTGTCGCAGCTTTTTTCGTTTATATCAAAAGAAAATATAATAAGAACAAGCAAGGTTACCCTATCGTTGGTAGAAATTTATATTTGAGAATAATTGAGATAATTTTCTATCTTCATTTTTACTAGGATAATAATATGAAAAATCGGGTTGTTGTTACGGGGTTAGGTATGCTATCCCCAGTTGGTAATTGTGTAGAGTCCTCATGGGAAGCCATTTTAGCCGGTAAGAGTGGTGTTACCCACATTTCAAGTTTCGATACCGAAGGGCTGTCAACCAAAATTGCTGCTAGTGTAAAAAACTTTGATCCTGAAAAATATATGAATAAAAAAGATATTCGTATATATGACCCATTTGTTCAATACGGCATTGCAGCGGCAGTACAGGCAATTGAAGACTCAGGCATTGTGGTGAACGATGAAAATCGACAGCGTATTGGTGTTTGTGTTTCATCTGGTTTGGGTGGTGTAAGTACCAACGAGAATAATCATATTCAGATGCTTAATAAAGGGGCGAGACGAGTTTCTCCATTTTTAATTCCTGGTTCGATTATCAACATGGCTGCGGGTCAACTGTCTATTATGTACGGTATGCAAGGTCCTAATATTGCAATCACTACTGCTTGTACAACCGGCGTGCATAATATTGGTCATGCAGCCAGAATTATTGCATATGGTGATGCAGATATTATGATTGCCGGTGGTACCGAAATGGCAACGACAAAACTGATCATGGCTGGGTTCGCTTCAGCAAAAGCATTATCCAGCCGTAATGATTCACCAGAACAAGCCAGTCGTCCTTGGGATAAAGATAGAGATGGTTTTGTTTTAGGGGATGGGGCTGGTATTGTGGTGTTAGAATCACTCGAAAGTGCCGTACGTCGTGGTGCCAAAATTTATGCCGAATTAACAGGCTTTGGGATGAGTGGAGATGCTTATCATATGACTTCGCCACCTGAAGATGGTGCTGGTGCAGCACTAGCCATGAAAAACGCGTTAAATGATGCCCAAGTCAATGCGGAAGATGTTAGCTACGTCAATGCACATGGTACATCAACACCAACAGGTGACAGAGCTGAAACACAAGCGGTTAAATCTATTTTTGGCCCACAATCAGCTCAGGTAAAAGTGAGTTCAACTAAATCAATGACCGGGCACTTGTTAGGTGCTGCTGGTAGTGTTGAATCAATTTTTACGATTCTTGCCATGCGAGATCAAGTCGCACCACCGACAATTAATTTAGACAATCCCGATGAAGGTTGTGATTTAAATTATGTGCCACATCAACCACAGGAAACTAAAATTGAACATGCTTTGTGCAACTCATTTGGTTTTGGCGGCACAAATGGCTCGCTGCTTTTTTCGCGCTTTAAATCATAACCAAGCAGATAAAATTATTTAACTTTGTATAAAGGCTGTCGATTGAATATTAAATTGATTAATCAAATAACCAAACCCAAAGAAAATTTTATCTTTGATCGGGGGCGGTTATTTGGTGATGGCTTTTTTACAACTGGATTAATTGATTCGGGTGAGCTCAGACACCAAGTAGAACATTTTGAGCGGTTAAAGTTGTCCGCTGAAAAGCTGGGATTTTCGGATCTGGACTTTGATGAAATTGCAAAGTTTTTAAAAAAAGCGATTCGAAAGGTAGCAAAAGCCGTTATCAGAATTAGTGTGACACGTGGACAAACCCAACGTGGCTATGCTATTGGTGCCGATCAGTCATCTAACATAGAAATAATTATTTCTCCTTGGATCGACAAGCCCAGTATTTTTTGCGAAGTCTTTGTTGCCAATACCCCTGTGTCCATAAATGCCTACTTGGCTGGGCTAAAACATTTAAACCGATTAGACAGTGTACTCGCCGCTTCTGAATGTAAACAGAGTAATCAAGAAGCTTTGCTGACCTTCGATAATAGAGTGATTTGTGGTAGTCGAAGTAATTTATTTATTTTTCAAGATGGTTGTTGGAAGACGCCGCGACTTAATGATGCTGGTGTTTCTGGCATTACGCGCAAACGTATTTTGGCTTTGATGGCAGAAAAACAAATACCTTGTGAAGTTGAAAAAATTTCTCTAGAGCAACTGGAAAGTTGTCAGTCGGCATTTATTACCAATTGTCTTGTTGGCATTTGGCCAGTTGCAAAAATTAACGACAAGGCTATTGCAACTAAACTGAGCTGCGATTTGCAGGCCGACCTTAATTTTATTCGTTAGAGTTCGAATGAGTAAACGTTCTTTTATTTCTTTAAGATTAATATTTGGGCTTTGTGTACTAGGTCTGGTTTTGTTTTTATCTTGGCATGGATATGCATATAAAGCATTTATTAATTCGCCACTAAATATTTCTCAGCAACAGGTTATTGAGGTACGAACAGGAGATAATATTAATCAACTTTCCCGTCAGTGGTACTCGCGTGGAATCATTTCAAATAGTTTGTATTTGAAAGTTTTAGCAAGACTGAATCCTCAATTACAAAAAATTAAAGTTGGTGAATATCTTGTTGAAGTTGGCGATACACCATTAACTCTGTTGGTGCGATTGTCTCAAGGAAAAGTCATTCAATATTCAGTGACCATTGTAGAAGGAATTAATGCCCATCAACTGATTCAGCAATTCAAACAACAGGAAAACCTTGTGTTTGATTTACCTGAACCTATTGAAAAACTCCATCAGATTCTTGATTTGTCATACGCCGGTGGACAGTCAAATCATATTGAAGGTTGGTTTTATCCAGATACCTATTATTTTTCCCGTGCTTCAAGTGTGTTAGCTATTTTGAAACGTGCGAATCAAAAAATGCAGCAAGTTCTTGAAGAAGAGTGGCAAGCTCGTCAACCTGGGTTACCTTATAATAATCCTTATGAAGCATTGATAATGGCATCTATTATTGAAAAAGAAACTGGGATTGCTGTTGAAAGGGGAAAAATTGCCGGTGTATTTGTGCGCCGATTACAAAAAAATATGCGATTACAAACTGATCCAACGGTTATTTACGGTATTGGCCCAGATTTTAATGGTGATATAACGTATAAAGATTTAAAAACTAGAACGTCTTACAACACCTACCAGATAAAAGGACTTCCTCCCACACCTATTGCGATGCCTGGACGTGCTGCAATTCATGCGGCGCTGCATCCTGAAGAAGGTAATGAACTGTATTTTGTTGCCACTGGTGATGGTGGTCATTATTTCAGCGAAACACTTGAGCAGCACAATGCGGCGGTGCGACGTTATCAGCTCAAAAGGTAGCTATTTTCTCGCCGTTGCTTGCAAAATGGTGGAGATAATTAACTATCGAGACTCGACAAATTCTTGCTGGGTGTCGTACACTTGCAAGACGATCCAGATGCGAGAAAAAATTAAATTAAATGAGTGATATTCCGGGTAAATTTATATCTTTAGAAGGCAGCGAAGGTGTTGGAAAAACCACCAGCTTGAATTTCATCAGAGATCTAATCGAGAGTAAAGGACATAAAGTGCTCGTTACTCGTGAGCCTGGAGGAACCCCACTTGCTGAAGATTTGCGTGCAACATTATTGGCTAACCGTAAAGAAATTATTGAACCTGATGCTGAATTATTAATGATGTTTGCTGCGCGTAGCCAACATGTTAAACAGGCGATAATGCCTGCCTTAGAAAGTGGTACCTGGGTACTTTCTGATCGTTTTATTGATGCCAGTTATGCTTATCAGGGTGGTGGTCGTGGTATTCCGTTTGAAAGGATTGCAGAGCTTGAGAATTGGACATTGGACGGATTTAAACCTGATTTAACTATTTTACTGGATATGTCAGTGGAAGAGGGAATGACACGAACTCGTCAACGAGGTAAGCCAGATCGCTTCGAAACTGAAAAAATGGCATTTTATGAAGAAGTACGTAATGCTTACTTACTCCGAGCTAGACGAGACCCAGAGAGAATTCACCTCATTGATGCATCACCTGATATTGAAACGGTTCAACGCTCACTTCAATCACTGTTGCAAACCATATGCTTTGCTAAAAATTAGTACGCTATATTATTAACTAATAATGACTAATATGGATTACCCCTGGTTCGCTGAGCTTGCCCAAAAACTGATTACTGCACATGAAAATCAGCGTTTACCACATGGCTTGCTCATCGCCGCGCCGAAATTATCAGGAAAATCAAATTTTGCCCGTCTATTGGCCAAACGACTTTTGTGTCAAGCTACCGCCAAAATTCAATCGGCTTGTGAGCAGTGTAAGTCCTGTTTGCTGTTTAACGCCGCAACACATCCAGACTTTTATTTAATCGATAAGCTGGTTGATAATAAAGGTGTTCAAAAAAAATCAATTGGAATAGAGCAAATTCGCGAATTAAGCGATAAGTTAAACGACACCCCGCAAATGGGCGGATGGCGAGTTGCAATTGTGCAGTCAGTTAGTGCTATGACTAGAGCTTCCTTTAACGCACTTTTAAAGACATTGGAAGAACCCAAAAAGCAAACACTGCTAATTTTGTTAGCAGATAACGCGCAAATCGTACCGGCGACTATTCGTAGTCGGTGTCAATTGATGTCTCCAGTGTTGAATGAGTCACTTATCCTACCCTGGCTTATTGATACAACGGGAGTTGACAAAAATACAGCAGAAATCGCATTAAGTGCTTGTTATATGGCACCTTTGGCTGCTTTGGCATACATCGAAAACGACGGAGCGAAACAAAGAGCGTCGGTATTTAAATTATTAGATGACATATTGGTAAATTCGTTAACACCACAGGATTTTATTCAGCAAGTAAATGAGCTAGCGGAAACAGAGATAGTCGAACTGATTGCTGAATATCTGCACCAAATAAGTAAACATAAAGTTTCGGCGCTGCACACTAAATATGACGCTATACCCGATAAGTCTCTGCACCAGATTTACGCTAAAGTGTTAGAGTTTAACCGTGCACTTTTATTCAGTAGTAATCTGCAATTTCAAATACAGATTGAAGCCATTTTACTTTTATGGTTTGAGTTAGGAAGAAAAATAAAAGGCCAATCAAAGGTTTAGCGTGTATACTTAAAGTTACTTAAAGTAAGTTCCAGGTTAGTAAATAGCATAAGATGAGTGCTACAATTACCTGACAAAGCGAATTTAACCCTTTACAACACAGGTTATCAGTATATATGGCAAATGCAGGCTCTCCAAAACATGGCATCATGCAATTGACTATTAAAGACAAAGGTGCATTGTATGCCGCTTATATGCCATTTGTTAAAAATGGTGGTTTGTTCATTCCAACGAATAAGCAGTGTCATATTGGTGATGAAGTTTTTATGCTGCTAACACTAATGGATGAGAAAGAACGACTGCCAGTTGCCGGAAAGATCATCTGGATTACCCCAAAAGGTGCGCAAGGTAATAAAGCTCGGGGCATTGGTGTTCAATTCAGTGAACAGGATAAAGGGGTTACACGTGGCAAAATTGAAACCCATTTGGCAGGTATCCTCGAGTCCGAGCGTATTACACACACGATGTAGTGTAAACAATTTACCCTAGTTGGCTTAGTAGACGATTTAAACTGCTTATCTATCGGGCTTTCACCGTTAAGTGACATCCACTCTCAGTTGCATCTTCATCCATCTGGTTTACAATACCTCGCCCAAACTCAATAAATTTTAGTGAATATGTTAGTAGACTCACATTGCCATTTAGATAGATTAGACTTATCGCCGTTTGATGGCTCATTAGACTTAGCACTTGATGCCGCACGACAGGTCGGTGTGAAACAGTTTTTATGTGTTGCCATCAATGTAGACAATCAAGCGGCAGTGACAAAACTGGCCGAAAATCATCCAGATATTTATGCTTCTGTTGGTATTCATCCGTTATATACCCAAGGACAAATGGTCGATAACAATTATTTAGTTAACCAAGCAGCGCATGAGAAAGTGATTGCCATTGGTGAAACAGGATTAGACTACTATTATGCTAAAGAAAGCAAGCCAGAGCAGCAAATGCTATTTCGGACACATGTACAAGCTGCCGTAGAAGCTGAATTGCCTCTTATTATTCATACTAGAGATGCTAGGCAAGATACTCTTGATATGTTAAAAGCCGAAGGCGCTGAAAAACACGGTGGTGTATTGCATTGCTTTACTGAGTCTTTAGCAATGGCTGAAGAAGCAATGGCTATGGGGTTTTATATTTCTTTTTCAGGTATTGTGACTTTCAAAAATGCGCAAGAGTTACAGCAGGTTGCCAAGGAAATCCCTGCTGATCGCATATTAGTTGAAACAGATAGTCCCTATTTGACGCCAGTTCCATTTAGAGGAAAGCCGAATTCACCACGTCATGTAGTCGATGTGGCGCGTTTTGTGGCATCCCTGCGAGAAGAAAACTTTGAGCAGTTTTGTTTACAAACAACGCAAAATTTCAATCGGTTGTTTCCAACTGGACTTAAAACTTAAAGCAATAACCAGCGCGCTAAAATTTACTGGAGTAGCGGGGTTACTGAGTAATCTCAACTATTTAATGCTTTATTGCTTCAAATCAATATTCTCATCTTAAAGCAAAGTTACCTTATGAATTGAACACGATGCTAGAGCTCAGTGCCGAAACTCAGTGCTGTGGCTCTGTTTAAGTTTATCATCTTATTGTGAGTTGGTTTAAGGTGAAAGTAGCCTTAAGGCAAAAACTAGACACTGTTAACTGAACGTTGTAGGCTATAAAGCCAAAGTGTTGGTAATGATTATTTAATAAATCATCTTTAACGAGGGCTATTTTATGCAGTCAATTAAATTGATTTTAACCGTATTGGCTCCCCATTCAGATAATCAATTTTTGCTTAACAAAGCAATTTATCTGGCAAAGCAATACGATGCAAAAATAGAGCTTGTGCTAGTTGTTTATAATTCGGGTTTAGTCACCAGTTTATTTTTTTCTCCAACTGAATTAGACGCAGCGAAAGAGGGCTATTTAAATTCACTCAAGAAAAAACTTTCTCGATATAGCCAATCAATTGACAAAGAAAATATTCCAGTGGCAAGTGATGCCATTTGGCATAAACCACATTACGAAGGAATTATAGAATATGCCAAAAAAGTCGGTGCCGATTTAATTTTAAAAGGTACCCATAAGCATAAAGTTTTAGATAAAGTTTTTTTTACACCTAATGATTGGCAACTTCTTAAATCAAGTTCGATTCCATTAATTTTAGCTAAAGAAACAACAGCGGCACAATATCAGACCGTACTTGCGGGTATTGATCCGACTCATGCTCATAGTAAACCAGAATCGTTAGATAATCTGGTTATCGATAGTGCAATGCGCTTTGCTGGTAAAATGAATGCAACCTGTCATGTCACCCATTGTTATTCTCCAATTGAGTATCAGGTTTGGAATGACATAGGGTTGGGTATGGGCATCGGAATTGGGCCTGCTGATTTTACCATGGGCGAAGAAAATTACTCTGAATATATCAATCAGCTCAAAGAAAATCAGGAGAGTCAATTTAACGAAGTTGTTGGACCATTTAAGTTACCGCAAGAAAATTTGCATTTAGTCGAAGGTTATCCAGAACAAAAATTACCTGAGATGGTTGAAGAGATGAAGGTCGATTTACTGGTGTTGGGCACTGCATACCACAGTGGGTTAGTTGGTAGTACCGCAGAAAAAATTCTAGATGAAGTGAATTGTGATGTTTTATCGGTGCAAATTCAGCGAGATTAGTCTTTAATCTTTGTTCAATTAAATGACCATAAACTAAATTAGTAAAAGGGCATGATAAACTAATCTGATTAATGGCATTGTAGCAACGATATAATTTGATTAATTTTGACTGATTGACTTCGATCGGTTAATTTTAAGTACTATTCGCAAGTTTTATTAGTCGAGAGAACAAAAAAATCCCAGGCTCTGATTTAGATGACCTGGGGTAGGGGAAGTAGAAGTTAAACATGGAACAAAAAGCTTAAGGAGTACACTTAAAAGTTTGTTCACCGTTTCTATTATTAAATTTAGTTGATATTTATTGCTTTGCCAGTGATTTTTACTGCATTTTTAGAATGGTTTTAACTAAAACAAGAGCGTTAAAGTCGTTATTATTTATAAAGCGATTAATTTAGCAAAATGTGACAGGTTTTATTCCTGTTTTTAATCTGTTTTAATCGATATGTTCAATATCTAACAATCTAAATGCTAAATGCTAAATGCCTAAATGTTAAATGCCTAAATGTTAAATGTTAAATGTTAAATGTTTGGAATGGTACACAGACGCGTCAGTAGATTTCGAAATCTTTTTCACCATGACCAACAACCCCGTCTTTATTCCAAGGTAAATCACGATAAGGGCTGTCGTTGGTACTTCCCATAAATGGAAATTTTTTGACATCAAAATAAGGGGAGTAATCAAAATCTGCCGGTGTATATAATCGTGTATTGCGCGGAATCAGTTCAATACCATCTCTACCTTGTCTGCGAAACAGGGGTAAAATAGGGTATTTTACGGAGTAAAAGGCATCGGCAATTAATGATGAACAAACTGTTTTGGTGACTTCGTCTGGTCGTCGAGTAAATAAGCTTGATCGCCATTTGCGTGGTAAAATTCGCCAGGGAAAAATAAATCGCGCCAAATCGAAAAGTTGACGAATATTATAACCAACCCCCAATTTGCCAATGGCAAAGTTAATGACATTTTGTGCATCTCTTGCTGATAATGTTGATGGCCGGCACACACGTAAATTATCTTTTGCGTATTCTTCAAGTGGTGAAACAATCATACCTTTACCAAGAATACCTTCAATGAGTAATTGTTGATCGGGCGTAGCGGGATAAAAGTCGAGTAATTTTTGTCTAAACTCTATATCCTGAATATCGTGCAAGCGACCAATATATAGTGCAGAGTGGGTCCAGCGACTTTGCGTAACCACGCGAATAACGTCCGAAATCCGAGTTCGCCCTTCAACTAAAATGACATCACCAGGCCTGATTCCATAGCTAAGTTTCTCAAAATTACAGATTGGAAAGCCTGAACTTTCTGTTTCTCTATTTAACCACTTCTCAACTTTTTCTTTTAATGACATTTTTTGTGAAACTCAAATTAGGTAAAACATCCATTTATAAAAATAAAAGATTGAACGCAAAAACATTAACTTAATGATAAATAATTATACAATGTTTAAAATGAAATTGCGTACTGGTTTATTGTCCCGAATTTGGCTAGACTAGGTCTAAATTAAACGAATATTGTAACAGGTATAGAGAGTATATGACTTTGGAAATTTGGGATGATTTGTTCTTGATCGATCAGCAGCTTAGTGAAGATGAGCGAATGATCAAAAATATGGCCCGTGAATATGCGCAAGAAAAATTATTGCCGCGAGTACAAAAGGCTAATAGAGAAGAATACTTTGATACAACCATTATGCAAGAAATGGGCGAGCTAGGGTTACTGGGTTCAACGATTGATGGTTATGGATGTGCAGGTGTCAGCTACGTTGCTTACGGATTGGTGGCACGTGAAGTGGAAAGAGTCGATAGTGGTTATCGCTCCGCTTTAAGTGTTCAATCAAGCCTGGTAATGCATCCTATTAATGCCTATGGTACCGAACAACAAAAGCAAAAATATTTGCCTAAATTGGCTACCGGTGAATACATTGGTTGTTTTGGCTTGACTGAACCAGATAGCGGCTCAGATCCTGCCAGTATGAAATCGAGAGCTAAAAAGGTCGATGGCGGTTATAACCTTTCTGGTACAAAAATGTGGATCACAAATTCTCCGGTGGCAGATGTTTTTGTTGTGTGGGCTAAAAATGAAGAAGACAAAATTTGTGGTTTCATTTTGGAAAAGGGAATGCAGGGATTAAGTGCACCTAAAATTGAAGGTAAATTTTCATTACGCGCTTCAATTACTGGGGAAATCGTAATGGATGATGTTTTTGTACCTGAAGAAAATATGTTTCCTGAAATTCGTGGATTAGGTGGGCCTTTTGGGTGTTTAAATATGGCTCGATACGGAATAGCCTGGGGAGCAATGGGAGCCGCAGAGTTTTGTTGGCATGCTGCGCGTGATTACGGGTTAAATCGTAAGCAGTTTGGTCGCCCTTTAGCGGCTACTCAGCTTTATCAGAAAAAGCTGGCTGATATGCAAACAGAGATAACATTAGGCTTACAAGGTGCTTTACGGGTTGGACAATTAATCGATGCTAAAGCATTTAAACCCGAGATGATCTCGCTAGTCAAAAGAAACTCTTGTGGTAAAGCACTGGAAATTGCAAGAATTGCTCGTGATATGCATGGCGGCAACGGTATTAGCGATGAATTTCATATTATTCGACATATGTTAAATCTTGAAGCAGTTAATACATACGAAGGTACTCATGACATTCATGCATTAATTCTTGGTCGTGCACAAACTGGTATTCAAGCTTTCTGTTAATATTAACAAAATTCTAAAAACATAACTCAGGTTAACCTTAGGCATTGTATAACTGTCGCGTTTTGATTCCGCGTGGGTTAACCTGATGAAATAATGAGTTTACAAACTCACAGTCATTTAAGAGTAGATGAGATTTTTCGTAAATTAATGGCAAAAACTAATTATAAATTCAATTGTTAAGCACTTCCCAAAGTTCAATTAATTCGTCTATTATCATATCGACTAAATGAATTAACTTTTAGAACTGATTACACATATTTTTACAAAGGGATTAATGAATTTGCTGGTTTCACTTGAGTTTTGGCTGGATAAAGGTTATTTATTTAATAATCATAGGTATTTGGATATGTAGTATTCGGACATGATTTAGCATTATTCTGGAATCAAGCTACTTAAGCGGTAAATCTCTTGTTTTAAGGAAATTGAATTGATGACTTCAATTAAAGCACTATTTAAAACCACAGCAATTGCACTGTTAATTTCAACTTCACTGGGAGCGGCGGTTTCCTCATCAAAAAGTGTCGATTTAGCATCGGTAGAGCAGCCAGAAATGCTCGATTTATCGCCAAATCCTGTTCATCACAAAGCGAGTCGCTATATCGCTAAATTTATTACTGACTATCATTATGCCAAACCTAGACTCGATAACGAACAGTCGGTCAGGATTCTAGATGAATATATTGAACTGCTTGACAGCAACAAAGCCTATTTTCTAGCAGAGGATATTAAAGAGTTTCAACAGTATCGTTACAATATGGATAACTCCATACTAACTGGTTGGTTAAAGCCTTCTTTTCATATTTATAGCGTATTTCAAAAACGATGGTCTGAGAGAAACGAATACGCATTGTCGCTATTAAAAAACAAGATGGAATTTACCAAAGATGAAGAGTTTTTGTTCGATCGTGAAGAATCGCCCTGGGCGGTTTCGAAAGATGAACTCAACGAATTTTGGCGTAAACGTGTTAAAAGTGACGCATTAAATTTAATTTTGGCTGATAAAAGTTGGGATGAAGCCAAAGAAATCCTCGAAAAGCGCTATAAAGCAGCCATGCGCAGGGTTTCGCAGATTAACAGTGAAGATGTTTTCAGTTACTTTATGAATGCCTATACTCGAACTGTCGATCCGCATACCTCTTACTTTTCACCTAGAACGGCTGAAAATTTTGATATAGATATGAAGCTTTCACTAGAAGGAATTGGTGCCGTATTACAGTCTGATGATGTCTATACCAAAATCAACCGAATCGTTGAAGCCGGACCTGCCGACAAATCAGGTGAATTGGCGGTCGATGATAAAATTATTGCGGTTGCTCAAGGTAACGAACCAATGGTTGATGTTGTTGGCTGGCGATTAGATGATGTTGTTGATTTAATCCGTGGCGATGCTGGCAGTGTCGTCAGACTCGAAATTGAACCTGCAAACAGCAGTGTTGCGGGTAAAACCAAAATAATTTCAATTGTCAGAGAGCAGGTTAAGCTTGAAGAGCAGGCAGCAAAATCTGAAGTACTCGAAATTATGTCAAATGGTAAACAACAGCGAGTAGGTGTAATCGACTTGCCAAAGTTTTACGTGGACTTTCGTGCCAAATATGAAGGAAAGCAAGACTATCGAAGTACCACTCGTGATGTACGCAATTTAATCGATAAAATGCGCCAAGAAGGTGGGTTAGATGCATTAATTATTGATTTGCGCTCCAACGGCGGTGGTGCGCTAGATGAAGCGGTTGATTTAACCGGCCTGTTTATTGATAAAGGACCGGTTGTTCAAGACCGAAGTGGTCGAGGTAGTGTTGAATTATTGTCAGATAATGACGCAGGAACCGCATGGGATGGTCCACTAGCTGTATTGGTAAATGGATCAAGTGCATCGGCTTCAGAGATTTTTGCGGGGGCAATTCAGGATTATGGGCGTGGATTAATCGTTGGTGAGCAAACTTTTGGTAAAGGGACTGTGCAACGAGTGATGGATTTAAACCAGACATTCCGTTCAGAAGGCAATACTTTTGGTGCGTTAAAATTAACCATTAACAAGTTCTATCGGATTACTGGTGAAAGCACGCAGATGAAAGGTGTTGTGCCTGATATTGCATATCCAGATCCTTATTCGAGAGAAGATTTTGGGGAGCAGAGCTATGATTCAGCGCTTAAATGGGATGTGATTGAGGCTGTCGAATATAAACCAGCAGGCAATTTTAGTCATTATTTAGGTAAGCTGACTCAAAGTCATTTGCAAAGAATTAAAGATGATGTGGAATTTCAGTATTTGATTGATGATATTGAGGAAATTAATAAACGTCGTCAGGAAAAAACTATCAGTTTAAATATTGAAACGCGCAAGATGAAACGTAAACAAGATAAACAAAAGCAACTTGATCGTGAAAATCAGCGTCGCCAGGCAATTGGTAAAAAGCCTATTTTGCAAATTGATGAAAATACTGAACTGACTGAAACGCCTGATTCGAAGTTAAAAGAAACAGCTAATATTCTGGTCGATCTAATTTCACTGCAAACTTCCCAAAAACTCGCTGATCTAACTAAATGATCTTAATAATCTTATTTAAACCGTTGAAAAAGGGCTAATGGCCCTTTTTTTATTTGGTTTTAGTTGCGATAATGCCGTTTAAATTTAATCATAACCTTTTGTTATTTTGTCACTTCAGGTCTCAAAATTAAAATCAACCAAACCAACTACACCAAAGAAAAGAATCTCATTATGTTAGTATCAGAAATACAACAGAAAAGTCTATTTACCGCGATTAAAACGCCTTTTAATGCAAAAGGACAAATTGATATCGAGAAATATGATTATCTTATTCAACAACAGATCAAGTTTGGTGTTGATGGCGTGATTGTTGGTGGGACTACAGGTGAAGGCCATTTATTAGACTGGGAGGAGCATTTGATGTTGATCTCTCATACGGTCAATAACTATGGCAACCAATTAGTCGTTGTCGGTAATACAGGCAGCAATAATACGCGCGAAGCGGTAAAGGCAACACAATACGGCTTTGCCTCGGGTATGCATGCTTCATTATTGATTAATCCTTATTATGGTAAAACCACCAACGAAGGCGTTTATCAGCATATCATTGCTGCGCTAGAATTAGGTCCTGCTTTTATCTATAACGTACCAGGAAGAACTGGTCAGGATATTCCATCAGAAGTCATTGTTAAATTGGCAAAACATCCAAATTTTATTGGTGTTAAAGAGTGTGCTGGTAATGAACGAATCGCACAATACGAGAAACAGTCAATTGCATGTTGGTCAGGTAATGATGACGAATGTTTTAAGGGGCGTCATGAATTTGGTAGCCACGGTGTTATTTCTGTTACTTCAAACGTTGTTCCTGGAATGATGCGTGACCTGATGGATAATCCTAACAGTGAGTATGACGATCAATTAAAAGATTTATATCAATGGTTGTTCGATGAACCTAACCCAGCGCCATTGAATACGGCTTTGGCATTAACTGGTGCAGTCAACCCAGTTGTTCGTTTACCTTATCTCCCATTAAGTCAGGCAAAACGTCAAGCTTTCCTAGCAATAATTGAAAAGCTCGATGCTACTCTGGTTGTCGGCGGGCAACGATTAAATTTGACCGATGAGGAATTTGTTTCCTTAAACTAAGTATTTCTAATACCAAAGAAGCATTGATTTTTGTCTGGTATTAATATCCATTTTTCTAGTTGATAAACAAAAAAGCACAAGCCATTAAATTTTGCTTGTGCTTTTTTGTTTTAATTTAAAATTTAACTAATTCACCTAATACAATAATTTAGTGTGTTAGGCAATATTAATGTGACAAAAAGATTTCAACAGAAATTGTGGATAAGTTTGTTTATAAATATTGTAAAGACTGATAAGTCCCTATTTTTTAGCGGGATTTTTTGATTGAGGGAAAAATAAACAGGTAAAAAATAATTAACAAAAGATAAATAATGAGTTTAAATTTACCTGATAAATAGTTAACTTTTAGTCCATTTAAAATTGATTGGTTGTTAGTAGTGAATATTGATAATTTTTTAACCTGGGAAAAATTTGAGCAATGGCAAGCGTTATCTGGGCAAACAACCATTCGTTGTCGTTACCAAAAAGAAGTATATGATGACAGCTACTTCACGCAATTAAATATTTGCATGCCTGAAACTTTGCAAAGTGCGGTTACCAAACGCAAAGCTGAATATTTAGCCGGTCGCTTTGCGGCAAAAAAAGCGCTGGCATGTCATTCAATATTTGAACAGCAAATTCTCACCGGAAAAGATCGTAGCCCGATTTGGCCAACTCAACTTATTGGATCAATCACCCATACCAATTCAAATGCGTTTTGTATTGTTGCACCCAAGGAAAATTATCATTTGGTAGGTATTGATACTGAAGATTGGATAGCGGAAAAAACCTATAGCAATATTAAAAAAAGTATAATCACCGAACAAGAGCATTGGCAGTTAGAGCAGTTATCATTCACCACGACACAAGCATTTACATTAGCTTTTTCAGCAAAGGAAAGTTTATTTAAGGCTCTTTATCCAAGCGTGCAAAAATATTTTGATTTTATGGCAGCTAAAATTATTCGAGTTGATGAGTCAAATGCAACATTTGTAATTGAGTTGACGAAGGACTTAAATGGGTTACATTGTCAGCAACGCCAGTATCAAGGGCAATATCAGTTACTCGAAGGCTCTATTGTTACTTTAATCATTGAATAAGTTTACTCATAGAATGATTTGATTGTTGAATAAATATGCTGTTAGTTTGACTTGGAAATTAAGCGAAGTTAAAACTAAAAAATTTCAGGTCAGACTTTAACGAAGCGGAATCTACTACATCATTTAGCATTGACCTAAATAATTCAACCAACACTAAATAAATGAAGAATGAGCCAAGCACATAAATCATTCGATAAGTCACTCATTTCATTGGTTAACTCATTCATCTCACTTTAGTATTTTAATTTTCTGAATTCTCATCTATTGTTTAGTAGGTGGGACTATGTCTACATCAGCACTCACTAGAATAAGACTCATTAATCATTATTCAACCAGATTTTTCGCACCTCAAATATTATCTCTGGTTGTCAGCAAAAAGGACTCAATATGAATAAACTTTCCTTCAGGCAAATTGCCTTTTTCTGTTCTGGTATACTGTTAATGTCTGCTTGTAGTACGCAGCAGCAAGGTCCTGAACTCACTACCGGAGAGAAAACCCAGGGAGCAGTTGGTAATGTTTTTCAGCTCGAACAAGGCTGGACAAATGATACACAACAATTATTTTATTTTACCAATCAAGGATCACGAATTCTCCCATATGACTGGTACCTTAACCTTGAACAAGCTAATACGAAAGTACTATTCCGTGATAACAAACATATGGAAAGTTTAAAATATTTGCCTGCCAAACCTTCTCGTTGGAATCCAGATGGACTCGCGGTAGGATTTGTCAAAGATGTCGATCAATCTAATCAATCTTGGGTTGGGTTTAACTGTGCTGCTTGTCACACTGGACAAATTCGCTATCAAAATGTCGAAATGAGGATTGATGGTGGTCCAACACTGGCAGACTTTGAAACATTCAACATCAATCTAGTTAAGGCACTGGAGCAAACTTACCAAAATAAACAAAAATTTAATCGGTTTGCCGATGCTGTTTTGGGTAAAAATACATCGAATGAAAAACGTGAGAGTTTAAAGCAGGATTTAGCCAAGCAAACCAAAAAGCTAGCGCAAAGAAATCTGGTTAACCATCCTGATCCTGATCAACCTCAATATGGTTATGGTCGAGTTGATGCCATAGGTGCGATATTTAACCAGATATTATCCCGTTTTAATGACATGCCTAATAATGGTCGCGCATCCGATGCACCAGTTAGTTATCCGTTTTTGTGGGGTACTCACCAGTCTGATGTGGTTCAATGGCCTGGCTTTGCGCCAAACGGCCCAATGAGTGTTGGTGCCTTAATACGAAATGGTGGTGAGGTTTTAGGAGTCTATGGTGAGGTTGATATTCCTGAAGATAAAAACAAAAAATCTTATGCATCATCATTAGCAATTAAAAACCTCGGGTTATTAGAACAGTGGGTTGCTGAACTCAGATCGCCACAATGGCCAGAAAAATTTCTACCAGCCATTAATCACAATTTAGTACCTAGAGGACAAGAGCTCTATCAAGCGCACTGTGTTGACTGTCATAGTATTATTAAGCGAGAAGATGAAGGTAAACCTTACCAATCTGTACTCACGCCACTGTCTGAAGTTAAAACTGATCCACAAGAATTGATTAATATGTTTGCAACTCGCCCAGCAGGAAAATTTGATGGGCGTAAAGAATTAGTCGTAGCTGGTCCGGTAATTAATGCACAAACTTCGGGATTAGAACCTTTAGTCAATGCGGTTGTTGGTTCTTTGTTGCGTCATCCATTACAAACAGTTGCAGCTGCATTTGAAGAGTTTGAAGGTGGTGTAGCTGGCGCATCTGCGGGAGATGGAATTGATATAAAAAACATGAGTGGTGATAAACTAGAACAATTAATTCAACGCTTTGTTACAGCACGCCAACTTGTAGAAAAAGAGCAAAAGCGCCAAAAAACAACAGCTGAGCCGACGGAAATAATGGTGTACAAGGCCAGACCGCTCAATGGTATCTGGGCAACTGCACCTTATCTGCATAATGGTTCGGTACCCAATTTATATGAGTTATTGTTAAAGCCTGAAGAGCGTACCAAAAAATTCTATGTGGGCAGCCGTCATTTTGATCCAGCCAAGGTTGGGTTTATAACCAATAATGCACCTGGCACAGATAATGAATTTCTATTCGATACGCAATTGCTTGGTAATTCTAACGAGGGTCACAATTATGGTGCTGACACTATGAATGAGCAAGATCGACTTGCGTTGGTTGAGTATTTAAAAACACTTTAATTAATTTTAAAAAGCGCGTTAACATTTTTTAGTTGTTAACGCGCATAATCAACTAATTAAATTATTTAAGCTAACTAAAAAATCAAAACGAACGGATGAATGAGGGCATCCGTACTTATTTTTCTTGTTGTTTGGATTTGGTTGAATTGATTTAAGAGTATGTAAGGCAAAGAGTAATAGAATTGTAAATTATTTGGCTAATTTTATTTTAAACTTTGAGTTGGTTTTTATTGAAAATTAAAATTTAAAATGCAGGTAGTTCTCAGCAAAAGTTAATGCTTGTAATGATTTTGTGAGTCTTATTGTTTGAGTTAACTAAAAAACTGCTTACTTAAATTAATTCCTTTAATAAAATTATTTTATGCATTTTCTAAATAGAGGATTAGTGAAGCGGGCGAGCCAATAATGGTGAGTTTTGATAAGTCATCTTTGGCTCTGATTAATTCGATAAAACTGTCATTAGCGATATTGATCTTTCGTAAAATGGGTGTCCCGATTTTTAGTATTTAAACTTAGGGGAATAATGTGAGACTATTTATATTGGTGTTATCTTTATATGTTTATTCATTTTTTATTGAAGCTTGCAGTTGTGCTCCGTTAGCACCCAAAAAATTAATAGAGCAAGCAACTTATATATATACAGGAAAAGTCATTAAGGCAGAGCTGACTGAAAATAAAGGAATTAAAACAACCTTTAAGGTTATTGATAAGTTTAAAGGGGAATTAAATGATGTTGAATCAGTGTTAGTAGACCCTGCTGGTTGTCAAATAGAATATACCGTAGGACATTCGTACGTTATTTTAGCAGATGAAAATAAGCTGGTGTCATTGTGCTCTGGATATGATTATTACTTTAAAAATGAAATAGATAAACATTCACATATTCCATATACTGGAATTTTGGATAAACTAAGGAAAGAGAGTAACTAATGAAAAGTTTAGTTGTGATAATATTGAAAGTGTCATTTTTTACGTTCGTTTCTACACTTACTACTGGTTGTATAGCTTTAGATTGTGATAAAGAATTAGCAAAAAACTTGATTGAGAATTCAGAACGTATTTTTGCAGGAAAAGCAATTAAATCTGAGTTGATGGATGACGATAATGTTAAAACAACATTTGAAGTTATTGAAGTTTTTAAAGGAGAAGCTGATAGTTTAGAATATGCTTATTCAAAAGTTTCTTCTTTATCATGTGATATAAATTATATTGCAGGCTTACCTCATATAGTTATGGTTGATAAAAATAATAAAGTTTCAAGTTGTTGCAGTTATGATGAGTACTATTCTGAAAATTTAAGCTATAGAAAAGATATTTCTTATAGAGGTATTTTGGAAGAGTTGAGAAGAAATAAAAAATAAAATTAAAAGAAGATAAACGCATTTTAATGGGATATCCATAACTTATTTTTCTTAACTATCCAGTCTCTGAGATGCCCATGGTTTTGATCAGATAATTTATCTTCACCGTATAAAAATGTACGTCGAACGCAGCGAGCAATGCAATAGTAGTAGGGCGTGGTATTTAAATCGATTTGAGTTTTTCGTGTACGAGTCATGATGAATATCCATATTTATTGAATCCTAACCTTTAATCTAGCGAAAATAGTGATTGTTTGTCTAGTGGGAATTTTAGAGGATTAGTTTTGAGTATGGTGTATCCCCTATCGTTAGCTAGAGCAAATAACGTATATGTACCTATAGCCTTTAAAACGTTAGATCAACAGGCAATAAAATATTTACAATCCAATTTTTAATGGTGAACCATGAATGTTAAGTTTTTTACAATAATGATTTTTAGTTGTACTATTTTGCTTTTACTATTCAAAAATATCCAAGCAGAAACATCAGAAAGTAGCGAGCTTGTTCAAAAAAACTCAAACGATATCTATGAGTTCATAGTTCAGGTACAGTACCTTTATGAATTGTGTGTGGTTATTGTCCCAGATAAAAAGGAGCAGCTCAATAACATGTACGCTAACTCAGGTATTTCAACCTTTGATGAAATAATGCCGAAAAAATATAATCGGCTTATTAAGTTGATTGATACGCCTAAAAAATAAAAAGAGTTCATGGATGTGTTGCCAATCTCTAAGAAAAAACTCTGGAAGTAGAATGCAATGAGCAACTGCCATAATTTCCTTTCAGTAAATACTTTATGGATAAATTAATGATTATTCTGATAATATCCAAACATCTTCACCAGCAAAGTCTGATTTAACAAAACCACAATCAATCAGTCTTGGCTTTGCAGCTGTTTTATTAACTTGCAATACCTCGGCTGCTTCTGTTAATGTCCAGCAATCAAAGCTTTGAAGCTTTTGTTTGTCAGATAAATTACGACTAACCAACTTGTTCTTTTTATGTGACAACAATCGATTAGCTAAATGTTCAAAACTCTGCATTCCCACTAACTTATCAACAGTCTTTCCTAAAAATATAAAAGAAGGAAATCCTCTGGCACCCAGATTTAACATTTCCTGACGTTCTTGCAGAAAAATGGTTTCAACTTTTATGCTTTGTAATGCTTCGCTAAAAAGTTCAGCGGATATGCCAGCTTGTTCAGCAAGTGATTTTAAAATTTCAGGTCGAGTTGCATTTTGTGCTTTAAGAAGAACGGCTTCTCGCATTTTTCTTAAAAATAAACTTTCACTTTCAGGTTTAATGCAACGTACGGCAATTGCTGCACGACAAAGTATATAAGAGTTATCGATAGGATCATCTGCCCACATGCCGGGATCAATCGGCTGACCAGAAACTTTGGTGACATGTTGCCAGTGTGGAATAACATCGATAGGTTTAGAAATGCCGTTTGCCGCATCACTGAAACCTTGCCAACCTGGTAGTAATCCTCCATGAATATATCGTGTTTTGAATTCAAAAGTTAATTGTAGTCGACGCCAAGCTGGTTCGATAGCCCAGCAGTGAGAACAGATGGGATCGGTAACAAAAACGATATCCACTTGATTAAGACTTTCTCTATTGACTTGACTAGATATATCACTGTTCGATTCGTTCGAAATATTATTGGGTGAGTCAGGTAATGCACAACCGGTTTGCGTGTCACATTGTTTCATGTTATTGATTCTCCAGTTTATCTAAAGCAATGGCCATTCTATCAAGACCTTGTGCTAAAATTTTATGGCTAGTCGCAAAGCAAATTCTAAAATGGTGGGCGGCGCCTGGTCCAAAAAACTTTTCATCTCCGGAAACAACCAGCACTTTTTCTTTTTGAAAGGCATTAAGAATTTGTTCGACAGAATATTTTTCTTTATCAATGCTCGGAAATAACAAATACGTTGCTTGAGGTGAGTGACAGCTGATTCCTGGCATTTTGTTTAAACGTTCGACCGCATAGTCACGTTGCTCAGTTAAGTGTGTTTTAAAGGCATCTACCCAATACCAACAATGATTTAAGGCCGTGGTTGCGGCAACTTGTGAGATGGTTGCGACACCACCAGCGGTTGTCATAACATGTGAGGCATCCACTAGTAATTCATAGACTGACTGATTTGGCGCAATGATTGTACCGACTCTTAATCCTGCCAACCCAAAAGATTTAGAAAAACCATAGATACTAATGACGCGATTGCAAAGCGTTTTATCTAAATGATGAAAGCTACAGAAATTTTCTCTCGGGTAAACAATATCAGACCAAATTTCATCATTCATGATCCATAAATCATGCTGCTGACTTAATGTTGCAATTTGAGTTAACTCAGCTTCGCTCATTAATCGTCCTAATGGGTTGTGAGGATTGCAAACACCTATTATTTTAGTTTTACTGGTGACCAAGTTGGGGAGTTTTTCTAATTCAAATTGCCCTGTTTTATAATTAAATGGACAACGAATCACCTTGCCGCCAGCAGCAAGAATTGATTGTTCAAACAAAAAATCGACCGGATCAAAAATTATTGCTTCATCACCCGGGTTTAAAAAAGTACGAGCGATAATATACATGCCGCTGGCAACGCTATCGATAGGTAATATGTGGGCTGGATTTAAATCATAACCGCGACGGTTAGACATTGCTATTGCCAGCGCTTGTTTAAACTCCGCGAGACCTTGATGAGGACCGTAAGAAAAAACGCCACTGGCGGCATATTCGGTCATTGCCGTCCTAATTTCTTGAGCAACTGCAAAATCTGGGTCCGCAGCCGTTAATGGAATGACATCGGTTTCAGTTTCTGCCCAGCGATAATTAAAAGCACGTTGCTTTAATATTTCTAAAGGCACATTCTCATGAGCGAATAAATCAGTACTCATTATTTCTCCAATTGGTTTAATACAAATTGTTCAGAAAACTAAAAGAAAGATTTAGCAGCTGAGCTAAAGATTAAGGGTTTATAAACGCATCAAAGCTAAATGGCTAAATAATTAGAACGCAAAAGGAATTTTTTGATCTGCTTGATGTGGCGCCAAAAACTCTTCTTGTAACGCAATACCTTGCGCTAAATACTGGTTAACAATATTTCGCCTTACCGAGCTATAGTGTGCTAGTGCAACTGCACTGTAGCCGGCTTTGGTATTTTGTAGTGTGCGAGCCAATTCAATTGCATCTTCAATTGCTGAGTTAACACCTTGGCTGGTAAAAGGTAATAAAGCATGAGCAGCATCGCCCATCAATACGACATTGCCTGCGAAAAATTGTTCGATCGGATTAAGATGGGCACTCAGTGCTAAATAAGATTGATTAAAGTCAGTTTGTCTAATCAGTGATTGAATTAAAGGTGGCCAGTCGCCCACTAAAGTTTCAGCAAAAGACTGTTTGTCTAATTGTGCTAACTGCTCATCATATTTTTCGGTACTGAATTGAATAAACCAGACGATTGTATCTTCACTGGTTGCTACGGTGCCAACCGCTAAACCACCATCGAGCGATTTATATTTGGTAAAGGTTTGATTCATTTGGCTGACTAAATCGGGTGCTTTTACCACGGATACCAGTTCTTTACATTTAACACTTGAGCGGGTGGCCTGAGGAAAGATTTGTTTACGCACAGGTGAGCCTGCACCATCGCTACCAATAAATAAATCTGCAGAAACCTTTTTACCATTGGTGAAAACAGCACAACGTGCTTCAGATGATTGGTTAGTGCTATTTGAATTATCACCTTGCCATTCAAAGTGACTAAACTCGTAATCAAAGTGAATACGGTCTTGTGGCAACTTTTCTAATAATATATCAACAAAAGCTTTGCGTGTTATGCCGTAACTACCTGGTAAAGATTGATTAATTAACAGATTGTTAAAGTTATCTCGAATGTGGCAGTGTTCGACGGGAAAACCGTTGTGTTTTACGTGATTGCGCAATCCAAGGCCTTGCATAGCATTAAGTCCATTTTCAAGCATAATAAATCCAAGTCCTTCGCGGCCCGATTTACTGCTGCGTTCATAAATATCAACCTCGCCACCGAGGGATTGATAATAAACTGCAAACGCAAGTCCGGCGATACCGCCCCCAATAATTGCAATCTTTTGTGCCATTTTCATACTCCTGCTTAATCAAGATGACCCACAGCTAAATTCAATAAATTCGACGCGAGATTGGTCATAAATCAATAAATATCATTGAAACTTGATCATAACTGAGAGAAAATCTATGCAATATTGCAATGCGTGCATAATAGTTATGCAAATTTGCATAGTAGTTTGTACCTTATAATGGTTTGCTCCTATAGTCATTTTGCTGCTTAGAATATATCGTTGAGCAGTTAAATTGGTGTGTATTTTGATTTGGGCTAAATTGACATGGATAATTTCATTTGAAAAATATTAATTGGGAAGACCTAAAGCTGGTTTACTATGTTGCGCTAGCAGGTTCACTAACCAAAGCTGCGAGCAATTTGAATATCAATTATTCCACCGTGATTCGTCATATCAATCGAGTGGAAACTAAACTTGGCTGTAAATTATTTATTCGTCATCAGCGGGGATACCAGCTCACTGATGCTGGTCGAGTATTGCTAAGTGAAATGCCTTCGATAGAAGGGGCGTTTCGTCGTTTACATGAAAAACTATTACCCGACCAGGAAACTCTCGAAGGAACGATTAAAATCAGCACTTTATCCGAATATTCATCAATTCTGCATCCGTTACTACAGCGTAGCCTAGAGTTATATCCTCAACTAAAAATAATGGTTGATGTGAATGATGAAGTTGATTATATCGAATCAGGTCTGGCTCATATTTCAATACGAGCAGGTAAGGTACCTGAAACCGGCGATTTGGTATTCAAACAAATTTATCCTTTGGCGTTTTCTTATTATGCCAGTCAAGAATATATTGCACGCAAAGGGCTACCCGAAAATGAAACACAATTTAATCACCACCTTTGGGTAATGCCCAGCGGACGTAAACGAAAAATTTCATTTGTTAAGCCGCTTCTCAATTTCATAGATGATAAAATGATAAGTTATCAGAGTAATAATTTTATTGATATTCAATCTGCGATTTGTCATGGTTTAGGTATCGGCCCTGTCGATGTCAGTAAGGCGAAAACGCTACCGCAACTTACGCGATTAAACGCCATTAAAGAAGTTGCTGATAATTCTTTGTGGTTTGTGTTTCATAAAGATTTGCGTGATGACCGAAAAGTTCGGGCGCTATGGGATTTGTTTAAGCAGTTTAATGTTGCCGTTAAAACAACGTAAAATACCTATAAACAAGGAATTTACACAACGGACAGATAAAAATATCAGATCGAGAAATAAAAACGTAATATTCAGGTTAACATCAATCTAGGGCGTAACGATTTTCGCCGATTTATATTATTTAACAAATAGGGTAAACTGCCGCGCACTCATTGATTGTCGATTCACTAAGGTTTTCTGCTTGATGGAAAAATATGATGAACTACTAGTCTCGCTTAGAAAAATCATTCGTTCTATTGACTTGCATTCAAAAAAATTAAATAAAAATTCTGGTCTCACGGGACCGCAGCTATTAGTTTTACAGAGCATTAATCGCACTAATGGCATTACAGCAAAAGCAATTGCAGAAAATGTCAATTTAAGTCAAGGCACAATCACGTCGATATTAGATCGTCTAGCGGCTAAAGGTGCCATTAGTCGAGTTAGGAGTGAAACAGATAGACGTCGTATTTCTGTCTATTTAACTGCAGAAGGCGAAAATTTACTCAATCAATCACCCAAACCGTTGCAGGATCATTTTATTGAACGTTTTCAGTCGTTAGAAATATGGGAACAAAACCAGTTGCTCGCTTCTGCAGGTAAAATAGCCGCCATGATGGATGCCAGTGAGTTAGATGCGGCACCATTACTCGAAATAGGTGCAATCGTTGAGCATGAGCAGGACGATACCGATATTTCGTAAGAGAAAAAAAGATTGCTTAACTAATATTGCTTAACTAGAGATTAGCTAACAATATTGGTTATTAGTCCCACACTTCATTATTCCTTAAGATTACTCAGGTTTGCGTTATTTGATTCAAATTTAGTTGAAGTGAAACTTATTCGTACTATTTTATTAGTGCTATTTTAAATCAGTACTATTTTTGAACAGCCATCTGTAAAGAGAAAGTTAGATTAGTCTCAAAATTAAAATCAAAACATTCTTTGGTAAAGCTGAATAATTCGATAGCTTTGTTGTTTTTTAAAGTACTTTTTCATGTTGTAGTTGAATGCTTTCAAATACTTGCAGGGAATATAAAAGGCAAGCAATATAATTTGAATACAAAGTATATTTGTTATAGTATTACGGAAACTCTCAAAAATCAGCTGAGTGATGAAGCTTATAAAAAATATAATATTCACATGTATATTATTGTATTCATTGAATATTATCGCAAAAGACACTCAAGAATTAATGCTATATCCTTCACTACAAAATAGCAGTGAGGGATATTTTAGTTTGAGTTGGAATAAATCTCAGCGTGATTTGCTGGACTCTAAGAGTCGTTTACAACTTAGCCATACTCCTGAATTTGTAAAAATAGAACGCACACTTAGCTTGACTGGTAATCAAAAGATATCATTAAGTGGTTTTAACGATGGGCAATACTATTTTCGTCTGGTCGATTCGCTTGGTAACCCGTTGAGTAATGTTGCAACCGTCACTGTAAATCATCGTGACTTTTATCAGGCACTATCAATTTTTGCACTTGGAGCGTGCTTATTTATTGTTTTAGTCTTATCAATTTTTTTACCTCGCCAATTAAATCAACCTACAACCAATCGGTAATTACATGAACGCAATGACTATCCCTGTGGAATGGGCCATTACCATTTTATTACTGTTTGGCTGTATTTGGGTTATTTTTGGCTGGTGGCTTGGGCGTAACAAATCAACCCTTGATGATTTTATGCTGGCAGGTAGAAATGTGGGACTTGCTTTTGCGTGTGCGACAGCCATGGCAACCTGGATTACCAGTAACACTACTTTAGTGGCGCCACAATTAACTTATCAATTTGGTATTTGGGGCATGATAGGTTATTCAATGGCTGCCTTAGGACTCATTTTGTTTGCACCATTAGCCAAACGAATCAAACAACTAATGCCTCAAGGATATACTTGTGGCGATTTTATCCGGTTGCGTTATGGCCGCTTTGCTTGGTATGTTTTTCTTTTAATTTCGCTATTTTATTCATTAGGTTGGCTGGTCAGTTTGGGTATGGCAGGTGGCATACTCTTATCGGCTCTGAGTGGGCTCGACTATCATGTTGGGATGACCGCTATTTTAATAATTTGTGTTTTGTATACCTTATTGGGAGGATTAAGAGCAGTAATTGCTACCGATTTTGTGCAAACCGTGATTATCTTATTAGGTATATTAGTTATCGGTTTTGTCTGTATTCGCGATGTAGGGCTAGAAAATATTTATATGTCTGTCAAGCAAGATAGCCCACAGTTACTCGATTTGTTTTTTCCTGCAGCAATTATGTTTTTATTTAATAATATTTTCTTTGGAATAGGAGAAATATTTCATTCTAATGTCTGGTGGTCACGTGCTTTTGCCTTTAAAAAAGATATCGGTAAAAAAGCCTTTTTAGTCTCGGGTTTGTTGTGGTTGCCCATTCCCATCGTTACCGGATTTATTGCTCTTTCTGCGCCAGCCATTGGCCTGTATCCACCTAGTGCAGACATGATTGGGCCAATGATTGCTGCCAAATTATTGGGCGGGATAGGCGCTGTTTTTGTCTTTATCGTTGTGTTTTCAGCACTTGCGTCAAGTCTTGATTCTTTACTAGCGGCAACCAGTGATTTACTGACCAAAGATATCTATAAAGGGATTATTAATCCACAAGTATCCGACAAAATGCTATTGCAAAAAAGTAAAATAATTATTGTACTTTTAGGTGTGGTTACCTGGTTATTGTGTTTACCGAAAATTACCACTTTAGGTGAGTTACTCAATTTTACCGGTGCATTTGTTGCAAGTACCATTTGGCCAATTGTTTTTGGCTTATTTTATCAAAGACTTAATGGTTTCTTTGCAGCAATCGCCATGTTGTCAGGTGCTGTATGTGGGTTAATCGGATACTTTGTTATTGGCTTTTATGTTGCGGCACTAATTTCTTGTGCTGTGTCGCTAATTGTTTGCTTGTTGGGAATCAGTATTAAAAATGCAAATTTTCAATGGCAGCAGCTCGACGATAAGCCGCTAAAAGAAATTCCGCTCCAAGATAATCAACTTATAAGTTAACGAGTCAATCAATGATTATTAATTTTGAATGGTTTGAAATACTGGTTTATCTGGCATGGGGTATAACCTGTTTTTCACCCGTGATACTCCTGGCACTTTTTATTTATGATTTCAACAAGGATCAATTATGGTAGATTCGCAATTGGAAGAAAAAGTCTCTTTTTCACGAGAGTCTCTGGATGTTTATGGCGATGCTCATCCGAAAGCATTACTTCGCAGCATACAAGAGGAAGGTGATTATTTAAAATCACTCGAATCACAGCACATAGTTTCCAGTGATCAGTTTAATCGTAATACTTTGCTTCAATTATTTCGATTGGCAGCTAAGTATGAAAGCAATCCAGAAAGATACAGTACACCGCTAAAAGGTAAAATTCTGATCAGTGCATTTTACGAGCCAAGTACACGCACTCGACTATCGTTTGAAAGTGCGTGGCATCGATTAGGCGGTGATATCATGTCGATTACTGACAGAGCAACCACAGGAATTGCTAAAGGTGAATCTTTAGGTGATGTTGCTGAAATGTTTAATAATTATGGTGACTGTGTTGTATTGCGCGATTCTAATGAAAATTCAGTGCAGGAAATGATGCATAGTTTGCGGATTCCTATTATTAATGCAGGCAATGGCATTGATGAGCATCCAACTCAGTCACTTGCCGATTTGTATACCATATTTAAATGGAAGCCAGAGTTATTAGTATCAGCAGAGAAAAAAATCACTTTGGGTATTGTTGGTATACCAAACAAAATGCGTACTGTAAGAAGTTTTTTAAAGTTATTAAGTTTTTTCCCTGAAATATTTGAAGAAGTCTTAATTATTCATGATGGCAGTAATGAAGCAATTTTTGATGAAAACCAATTAGAGCAACTTCAACAGCGAGGCTTAAATGTCACTGTGACTACTCGGTTTAATGATTCGTTACCCAATTTAGATGTGGTTTATATCAATGCCATTGCCTGGGTCGGTAACGATTATGAATCGTTCGGTGAAAGTTTTATTCTTAACAGTCAGTCGCCTTTAAAAAAAGATGCCATTATTTTGCATCCATTAGCACGAGGTGAAGAACTGGATACAGATTTGGATAGTACCGCTCACAATTGGTACTTTGCTCAAGCCAGAGGTGCGGTATTTTTACGCATGGCGTTGCTAACTTGTATGTCTCAACGCATGGAACGAGTGATGGATGTTATTTAAATTAGGTTAGCAATCATGTCATCCTAAACCTGTTAATTAACTTTAATACTATTGAGTTATCAGGTTTTAATTCTGCATAAGTAAACGGGTAACAATAAAATTTAAACTTAATCAATTGGAGTAATTTATGTGTGGTATTGCTGGTGTTTTTCACCATGCAAAAAATAAGTCGGTCGATCCGCAATTGCTGGTAAATATGGCTGCAATTCAATATCATCGCGGACCTGATGATTTTGGCTATGTCAGTCCTGATGAACTGGGAATGGGTATGAGTCATGCGCGCTTATCTATTATTGACCTTAATAAAGAACGAGGTCGACAGCCGCATATTTCTCACGATAACAATCTATTTCTGGTCCATAATGGTGAGTTTTATGACTTTCAACGAATTCGTGCACAATTAACCAGTCTTGGAGACCAATTTAACAGTAAAAGTGACTCAGAAATTATTCTGCATTTATTCCCACGCTATGGCATAGAAAAAACAATTGAGTATTTGCGGGGAGAATTCGCGTTTGCCTTATTTGATAAAAAAGATGATTGCCTCTATCTGGTGAGAGACCGTTTTGGAATTAAGCCACTTTACTGGACTGAAACTGAAGATGGAATAGTCTACGGGTCCGAACTCAAGGTGTTATTTGCTCATCCGAAAGTGAAGCGCGAATTATCTGCAGAAGGAACTTATCATCAATTAATTCAAGTGATGGTTCCGGGTAC
This sequence comes from Aliikangiella maris, assembly GCF_040719265.1. Taxonomy (NCBI): domain Bacteria; kingdom Pseudomonadati; phylum Pseudomonadota; class Gammaproteobacteria; order Oceanospirillales; family Pleioneaceae; genus Aliikangiella; species Aliikangiella maris. The sequence continues at coordinate 257,220 of NZ_JBFDAH010000005.1, forward strand.
TACTGCGTTTAAAGGTATTCATCAGGTTAAACCTGGACATATTATTAAAGTTAAACGTAGTAACGGACAATTGAATATTTCAGAACACAAATACTGGGATATTAATTTTCCGGTTGCTGGTGAATATGTTGATCATCAGGATGAACACTATTACATTGATGGCGTACGCGAAAACCTTTTAGAAGCTGTACAGCATCGATTACAAGCTGATGTTCCTGTTGGGTGTTACTTATCGGGTGGTATTGATTCGTGCTCAATTTTGGGATTATCCGCCGCTGTTCGCCAAGATCCCGTCAAAGCATTTACAATTGGTTTTGATAGCAAAGAATATGATGAAACACCTATTGCTACCGAAATGGCGCAGCAAACAAATGCCGAGCAAATTATTTTAAAACTCTCGGCGGAAGAGCTGTACCAAAATTTCTCACGTACTATCTGGCATACAGAAAGAACAATATACAATACCCTGGCTGTTGCAAAATTATTAATGAGCGAAACTGTTCGTAAAAACCATTATAAAGTGGTGTTAACTGGCGAAGGTTCTGATGAATTATTTGCTGGTTATCCGGCCTTTCGTAAAGATATGTTCTTATATGGTCTTGATGATCTCCCCGCCAGTTTAAAAAAGCAATGGCAGCAAAGCCTGGAAGATAGTAATCAGCTTTTTAAGGGAGCCATGTTACCTCGAGAAGAGTTTTCTTCATCCGCAATGGAAGAAGTCGTTGGCTTTACCCCAACTTGTCTGCAAAGTTGGTTGCATTGTCATGATTTTGGCATGCAATTGTTAAGACCAGAACTGAGAAATCAATTACATGATTATGATGCAGGCAGAGCAATTGCCGATACCTTTGATATTAATCAGCTGGATGGACGGCACCCACTGGATAAGGCGCAATACGTATGGATTAAAACCATGCTCGAAGGGCAAATATTAACTTGGGGTGGGGATCGAGTTGATATGGCTAACTCAATGGAAGCCAGACCTGCATTTCTTGATCATCATCTTGCGAAATTTGCGACTGAAATTCCACCACAATTTCGTATTAAAGGTGCGACCGAAAAATATGTATTGCGTGAAGCCATGAAAGGTTTGTTACCTGAAACACTATACAAGCGACAAAAATTTGCATTTATGGCTCCACCAGCTCATACCGATAATTCTAAATGGAAAATGATGATGAATTTGATGAATGAGTTTGCCAGTCAATCAAAAGTAGAAAGTGCTGGCGTACTAGATTATTCAGCTATTAATCATTTGATTCAAAGTCATGACGATCCCGCTATGTCGCGAGACCAGAAAGTTCAATTAGATGCGGTGTTGAATCATGTTTTAGGTGTGCAATTACTTCATGAGCATTTTATCGCAACTGATGTGCCCAAATTAGCTCAGCAACGTGCCGATGAGCTAGGTTGGCGGGTGACTTAAATTATTTCGACAGGTAGGTTAGTCAAATATGAGTTGTTTTGTTTATCGATAAAGCAGTCAATCAAGCATTCGAAAACCTTCAGAGGTGAATAATTTATGACATTAAAAGTCGATATTAAACGCATAGAAAAAGATCTGTATGAACTGGCTAAGTTCGGTTTTAACCCTGAAGATAAAGGTATCTATCGACAAGGTTTAACCGAGATAGATATGGCCGCACGGCAATGGCTCATCCAGCAAATGGAATGTGCTGGCGCGTCAGTGCATATGGATGGTGTCGGTAATGTGCGCGCACGTTATGGAAAAAGTGAACAACCGGCAATTATTATAGCTTCGCATTTGGATTCTGTACCCGCTGGCGGGATGTTTGATGGCACATTAGGCGTCATAGCCGGATTAGAAGTCATACGCCAATTGAATGAAAATAAAATTCAACTAGATTGTCCGATTGAGGTGATTGCAACCAGCGAAGAAGAAGGTCGATTTGGTGGTATGCTCGGTGCCCAGGCGCTATCTGGTCAAATTACCAAAGACTGGATAGAAAGTGCTAAAGATGCCAGTGGACAAACATTAGTTAGCGCTATGCAAAATTGTGGCTTAAATCCGTTAGACGCCTTTCACGCACGCATTGATCCTAAAACAATTAAAGCCTTTTTAGAGTTACACATTGAACAAGGACCGGTACTGGAAGCTAAACAAAAGCAAATTGGCGTAGTCAATGGTATTTCTGGTGTTTTTAAATGGTTGGTTCGACTTATTGGTAAAGCTGATCATGCGGGTACAGCGCCCATGAATATGCGCAGTGATGCTTTTATGGGCGTTGCAGATTTTGCTCATGAAATTTCACGCATTATTGATGAGGAGGGCAGCGAATCCTCTCGTTTAACAATTGGTAAAGTGGAGCTTAAGCCGGGTTACGCACATACGATTCCGGGGGAAGCTGATTTTACCCTGGTTGGAAGAGATTTAGATGCGAATGTCATGGAGCAAATCGCATTATCATGTCGTAAAGTTCTTTCTGCAATAGCGCGTAAACATAATCTTATGTTTGAATATGAACAAATGAGCTGGTTAGAACCGAAAAAGTTCAGTAGTCAAATTGTTTCGCAAATTGAGTCAATAGCGCAATCACAAAATATTGATTATCTGGTTATGCCAAGCGGCGCTGGACACGATTGCCAGTTCTTTGCCGATATTGTACCAACCGGATTAATTTTTATTCCTAGCGTTGGCGGGGTCAGTCATGCACCAGATGAATGGTCTCATTGGAACGATGTGCAAAGAGGATGTGACTTGCTGTTGGCAACTGTACTGAAGCTAGCAGAATATTCAGAATTGTAAAGTAGTTTAGCTAACACTAATAACTGTCGCTAAGAATAACTAATTTATCCTAACACTTTAAAGCCTCTTAACCTCACTAAAGCCATCCGCTCAAGTTAAACAGGAAAGCTCATCTCTAGAAGAATTTGACTACTTATTAGAGACTATAAATTTTGTTGACTACAATTTTACAAAACACATGTAAATAGATTTTCATTGATTGGTCATTTTGATCAATCGATGCAATTAATTTAAGTGATTGGTCTATATGCCTAATTTACGCAATAGTAATATAAAGAGGTAAAATATGAGTACCTATGATGAAATCAGTAAAGCGATAGCTGCGCATGGGCAATGGAAGCAAAAGCTCAGAACCGCAATAGACACGGGAGAGTGTGAATCAACCCCCGAAAGAGTTAAACAGGATAATAACTGTTCTTTTGGTAAATGGTTGCATGAGCGAATCGATCTGGCGGCAAAAGAGTCACCACATCTTGACACGTTATAAATCCTTTATAAGCATCGGTCCGATTAATCATCGGGCCATATTCATTCATTATTCCAGGTGAACGAAACCTTATACATATTGAAGTTTTACCGATATACCTCGCCGCCTCACATTCGTTATTCTGCACTGAATCAAAGACGATTTAAATCGAATGAATATCTTTAATAGCAGCGAAAGATGATGACTCAAATAAGATCCATATTAAGTATGAGTGTACTCATTGCAATGAATGCGAGTGCAAATATTTTTACCACTGAAATACAATATAATCAATATGGCGAAATAGCCGATATTAGCTATCAATCGCTCGGTGAAACACAAACTTATCACTACGATTACGAACTGGCTGGTGCAATACGCCGTGTACAAAGAAACAATACTGATGTCTATTGTGTTGAGCAATTTAATGCCGCTAATCAGCCTCTAATAAGTCAGTATGAATGTGATAATACCAATCTCGTAAGCTATCAATATGACAACTGGGGCAGACTCAAAAATTCTCATCTTAAACATCAAAACAATACTTGGTATTTGTCTGCAATTGATGGGTATGATGTTAATGATTTCGTCATTGGCATGAGTAAAACTGCACCACAAATTGATGGAGAGTTTATTAGAACTAAGTCAATTCAATATTATTATAACAATCAAGGCCAGTTAACTGCTTATCACTATGGTACAGCGATAGTTAATTACCAATATGATGGACAGGGAAATTTAATTAGCCACAATGCGATTAAAGGCATGTCGCCTTTACTAAAACAAAACTATACCAATGGATATCATCAAGATAAATTTTCTTACGACGAAGCAGGAAGATTAATCAAAGATGATAAGTATCGCTATCATTATGATTATACTGGGCGATTAAAAATGATTCGCGATGTGGATTCACAACAAATTGTTGAAGCTTATCGCTACGATGCACAAGGAAAACGAGTCAGTCTATACCAAGCGGCTGAACAGTCGGTTACCTTTAATCAACTCGGCCCAAGTGGGGAAATATTAAAACAGGAAAAACACAGTTTTGACGCAACTAATAGTCAGCAAAATCAACCAGAAAAAGTAGTCCATTACACGCCGATGAATGGCTCAAGCCAACATTCAATCACCTATACTTATGATTCACAATCAAACAATTATCAAGTACAAACTGAATGGTCATTTAAAGATCGTTTAGGTAATCCAGTCTTAAATTGGAAAGAAGACGACACACTACCAAGACATACTGAGTATTCACCTTACGGTCAACAGTTAGCAGAAAATAGCGAAAATAAACACAGTGGAGCTTATGGCTTTACTGGCGTACACAGCGATGAAGCAACAGGACTAATCTACATGCAAGCGCGCTATCAAAATCCACTATATGGTCGATTTTTAACACCCGACCCTGCAAAGGATGCCAATCCTTATCGGCCACACAGTTATAACTTATATCATTACACGGCAAATAATCCGATCAATGCCTGGGACCCAACCGGGTTAAATTCTAATTATTGCGAACTATCCTCCTGTACGGGTGAGGATAAGCCAGAAACAATTGAAAGTGCGAATAAAATCTTAGAAGATGCAGAAAAACTTGAATATGAATTATTGTCAACATACCATGAAACTGTCGCAATGATGGCTAAAGAAGATGTCGAAAGTGGTGATATCATTCGTCCTGTCTATTCTGAAAATTCAGAAACTGGTGAAATTACCGTAGCTAATCGTGAAGATGTTCTTAGTACAGGTTCAAATACTGTCTGGTTAAAGTTTGATATAAAACATGATGACATTGAGCAGGAAAATTTGATTTTGCAGTTTTATTTTCCTGGAAAATATCGCTTATATTTTACGTCGAAAAAAAATCAACTGGAAAGCCTGATTTTTGGTCGAGGTGTGAATGAATTTTATACTAGAAAATCTGAATATGCTAATCAACAATTGAAAGTTCTTGAACTTCGGTCAGCTGTTTTGTTGACGCCACAAATGGATTTGACTCGTCCTATTTATATTAAGTTAGAACATCAAGGTATTCAGCCTATAGGTCATCGCTTGTACCCTGAAAGCCAAGCCCGCCAAATAAATACAATTGAAAATTACTTTTGGGGAGCCATTTTTGGGTTAATCTTTTTGGCTATTGCCGTGGGTTGTGCCGCTTATTTATTAACGCGACTGCCATCATTTATTTATTTTGGCCTAATCAATTTATGTGCGCTGCTGATTTGTCTATTACAACTACAAATTTTTCCGGAAATTTATCAATTGTTTGATAGTGATTTACAATTGAATCGCTTTTGCTGCTTATTGATTTGTTTACTAGGCTATTCATCAATCAAGTTCATTTACTACTATGTTAATTTTGAAAAAATCAGTCAGGTTAGCGGCTATATCTTAGTCATTGCCAGATATTTTTATTTGAAATTGACGATATTTATTATGCTGGAATCAATGATTTTTCAATCATTAAGTTTAACGTCTTATGTGCTTAGCGCAGTTGTATTTTTGTCAGGTGTCAGTCTACTATCTGGATTAATTAAAGGGGTTTGGTTAAAAGACCGAGCTTCTATGTTGACGGCTCTAGCCTGGATTCCCGGTAGTAGAGCCGCCCACTTATACCAGTGAAACACTATCAACTGAAACATTGGCGTTAAAGCCGTTAGCAAATGATTATCTTATTTATTGTATCGATGACAATCAGGAAATATTAGATTTGTTACAAGAACAATTAGGTGACCGCTACAATATACAAACGTTTATCGAACCACAATCGGCTATAGACCGTGCGATTCTTGACATTCCTGACTTAATTATATGTGACTTAATGATGCCAACATTAAGTGGTTATGATGTCCTTGAACAAATTCGCCGTCATCAGGCCACTTCTCATATCCCCATTGTTATGCTATCTGCGCGTAGCGATAATAAGAGCAAATTAAAAAGCTTATCGTTAATGGCCGATGACTTTATTACAAAGCCCATTGATCGGCATACTTTGTGTTTTCGTATCGATAGTCTCTTGTCTATCAGGCAGTTAGTAAAAGCGCGTTTTGCCGTTCATGCCAGTAGCCCTAGATTGAGTGAGCCGCTAACTGAGCAGGCGCAGCCAATAACAGAGCGGCTCAATATCCCGAAGTGTACAAGAGCAACCACTAATCAAATTGATTTTATTATTCAGCGATGTGCGCCAGAACAAAAGCCATTTTTACAAAAATTCGTTACTTGTATTCAATCGCAATTAGGTAATAGCCACTTTAATCTTGGTCAATTAAGCCAGGTATTACATTTATCTGATTCACAAATTTGTCGAAAAGTGAAAGCGATAAGTGGATTCTCTCCACAGGAGATTCTTAAAATAATACAATTAGAAACGGCAGCTAATTTGGTTAGTCAAGGTGAAAGTTTAAAATCCATTGCAATTGATTGTGGATTTTCTAGTTAATCTCATATGGGGGAAATTTTCAAAGTTTATACCGGTTTTACGCCTGCGGAATTTCGTGAAAGATTCGAGTCGTAATTGAGTTCGACAAGAACTTTATAAACGATGAAGGATATATGATAGGCCATTGTACTTCTAATTTATATAATGACGCATAATGACTAAGGAGAAAATATGATGAAAATGAAATCTTTTTTAAAAATCGTTTTGTTAATGTTGAGTTGTAGTACTTTTAGTGCTTATGCAGAAAATTTAAAATTTACAAAGTTATTTATTCAGCCTACATTTTTTAATTATCTATTATGTCGTATCAATGTGTGCGACAGTAAAATTATTGTTAATGATAAAGATAAAAAAATTAACGATAGTGAGCTCGTCCAAGTAAGAAGTCCGAGTTCTCACGCAATGACAACTGAAGATGAAACCAGTCTAGACTAATTATTAGCAAGGCCTGCTTTTGATTTTATTAAAGGCAGGCGGTTAAACTTTTATGGCTTCATACCTGTGACCAACGGCGAACAAGATTATGATAAATACCGGTTAATTGATTGATTTCTGCGTCAACCATTTGATTTTTTTCTATTAGACTCAAGTTTTGGATGCTTTGGTCTAAGTCAAATAGTAGTGAACGATCTTGGGTACTAGCAATGAGACTTTGCACCCAAAAAAAAGCAGCTAGTCTTACCCCACTGGTTACCGGCATGACTTGGTGTAAACTGCTGGCGGGATAGAGTACCATATCGCCAGCTTTTAGCTTGATTTCCTGAGCAGCAAATTCGCTCTCAATCACAAGTTCGCCACCTTGATAACTTTCAGGTGGTGATAAAAAAATTGTTGCCGACAAATCTGTTCTCATGGTTTCGCCATTTGCCAGAGACAAAATAGCATTATCGACATGCGTACCATAGTGTCCACCATCTTGATAGCAGTTAAATTTAGGTGGATAAATTTTATTGGGTATTGCTGCCGATAAAAATTCAGTATTGCAAGTGAGCGTTTCTAGGATAGATTGCCGCATCAATTGCGCTAATTGATCCTCATCACTCAACTGTTGATTCTGTTTAACCTTTGCAGCTTGAAAACCGGCTGTTATTTTGCCGGGTATCCAACTTGCCTGTTCCCAGTTATCCTGAAAGTATTGAATTAGCTTTTCAGGTATCATATTTTCTATTACAAGTAACATCTGTATTAATTGACCTCATCGTGGATGAACTAAACAAGTTTGATCGATATCCGCTAAGGTTGCGCATCCTGCCAGCGCCATCGTGACTTCTAGTTCTTGTCGTAACAGTTTTATAATATGTGCAACGCCAAGTGCACCGGCGACGATTAATCCAAAAAGCTGTGGCCGTCCGATTAAAACGGCATTGGCGCCCAAGGCGATGGCTTTAAATATATCACTGCCTTGACGAATACCACTATCTAATAAAACAGGGAAATCTTTGCCGGTTTGCTGACGAATCAGTGGTAAAACGCTTAGAGGACTAGGAGCACAGTCAAGCGCTCGTCCTCCATGATTAGAAACAATGATACCGGTTGCTCCTATCTCTTGTGCCATTTTTGCATCATGTGGATGTAAAATGCCCTTAATATAAACGGGCAATTGGCTTTGACTGATTAACCAGGCAATATCATCCCATTGTGGAGCATTAGCCATCCAACCTTGAAAAATTTCGCTTTGCCAGTCAGCATAAATATTCGGTTGTGGTGGTGTTTGAATATTCGCTGCGCTCGCTTCTAAAGGCATTGAAAATCCACTGCGTTGTATGCGTCGGCGTAACCCATTAACGGGCACATCAACAGTAATGACAACGGCTTGATAATTAGCATTAATTGCTCTTTGTAGTAATGCTAAAGTATTTTGGCGATTACCTTGCCAATACAATTGAAACCAATTGTACTGAGAGGAACACTCGGCAATCTTTTCAAGCGAATAAGATGCTAATGTACTCACGACCATAATACTGTCAGTTGCTGCTGCCGCTTGAGAGGTTGCTAATTCACCATCAGGGTCGGTAAGTTTTTGGTGGGCAACAGGTCCCAAAATAATCGGATGAGGCAGGGTAACATCCGCAAATGTACATCGTGTATTGCCTTGACTTAAATTACGTAAAACTCTATTCCATATTTGGTATGAACTAAAAGCATTTAAATTATTATTTTTGCAAATTTCGTCACCTGAACCTGAGTCAATATACGCCCAGATATCTTTTTCAACCATATCTTTGGCCTGTCGTTCATAATCGCTGACAGAACATATTTCGGGCGGAATGTTACTAAGTTTTTGGGTATATTGATTCATTTTTTTCTCCTGAATTAATAGCGAGCTGTTATCTATAACAACTCGCTTTTAGCAGGTTATTTTATCATTTATTAAAATTCATAAGATACGCTTAACTGAGTATTGCGCGCATCACCTTTGTAAGTAAAAGCGCCACTTCGGTAGCCCGCAAGATAATAATCTTTATTGGTCAAGTTACCTACATTTAACCTTAGTTTTAGGTGTTCATTGACTTGGTAGTTAGCAAATAAGTCATAGGTTGTGTAGCTAGGTACTTTATAACTTGAGCCAGCTGCGGTATCAGGTTGTCCAGTATACTGTTCGCTGGAATAAGTCGCACTAGCGCCAATCGCAAAGTTGTCTGTGGCTTGGTAGCGTAACTGTAAATAAGCACTATCATCAGCAAAATTACTGAGGCGTTTATTGAGCTTCTCTGGGTTGTTGGATTCTGTCACTGCTGAATCCATGAGTGTTAAACCTGCCATTGTGCTCCATTTGTCGGTCAAGTTGCCGACCAAAGAAATTTCAAATCCTTTAACTTGATTTTCGCCGGTATTAATTGAACCAGCATCTTCATAGCTGGTGCCATTGGGCAAACTTTCCATCACATCAGACTTAGTCATTTGAAAAACGGCTGCGGTTAACAGTAATTTTTCATTATTCAGACTCCATTTGGTTCCTAACTCTAAATTTGTTGTTGTTTCGGGATCTGGATTACCAATATTTTCAGCGTCAGTACAAATACCGCCGTATCCACAGTTAGCACCAACATCTGATTCGCCGCCATTAATATTTGTTGAGGTTCCAAAGGTAAAATAAACATTTGCGGTTTTTGCAAAATGATAAACAAAGCCAACATGACCATTGAATAACTCGTCAGAATAGTTATACGCTGTCGGCTCTGATGCACCTCGACCATAAGCCGAATTACTATAATCAAACGCATCAACTCGTAGCCCCGCATGTACCGTCCATTGTTCATTAATGTCAACCGTATCCATAACCGATAGCGACGTTGTGCTGATACTGTAATCAGAATCCCAATTACCACGTTCAATTTCACGCGCTAAGAGATTTTGATTATCTGTAATATATTCACCGCCAGCATCAACAATACAAAATCCGGGACGTGTACCACCTCGCCCTGAAAGTACACAGTTAGTTGTACCTTTATTGCTGACGCTATAGACGCCATTGAGTACATTTAAATCTGAATACTCTAAACTAAAAATCCAATTGTGTTTGGTTTGACCAGCTTTTGTTGTAAAAAACAAATTGGTTTGATTGACTAAATAATCGACATCCTGCCAACCTTGATGTGTACTTAAACTCACCGTAGCTGCGCCGGGTGCAACAGGATCGCCGGGTATCGTATTACCATCGCCATCTGTATTATCTTCGGCACGTCGTGTACCACGTGCGCCAGTAACAACATAACCATTTTCAGTTGTTCCATAACGTAATTTGTTTTGTAAAACCCAAGCATCACTAATATCGTAATTTAATTGAAAGGTTGCTGTTTTTACCGTTGACTCAAGAAAGTCTTCTGCTTGAGTATAAACCGGTAAATTATCAACTGGCGCACCATTAGGTATGATATAAACGCCAAGATCGGGTTTGTCTTTAGCATCAAGAAAATACAGATCACCAGTTAAGCTGAGTTTGTCACTTGCTGCGTGGGTAATTGATAACGCCAGTCCATTGCGCTCACGATCGGCCGGACCACGCTCAGGGACTTCTTCATAGGCGTGTAAAATATTCGCACGAAATGCTGTTTTATCAGAAATTTTTGTATTACTGTCCAGTGTTAAACGTCTATAGTCATCAGTGCCTAACCCAACTTCAATTTGGTTGAAATCATATTCACTACTGGCTTGTTTAGTAATACTGTTAACCGCACCTCCGGTTGAGCCTCTTCCTGCAAATGTTGCGCTAGGACCTTTGGTTATTTCAATTTGCTCAACGGCAAAGCTTTCTCGAGTTGTCATTCCTGGGTCACGTAATCCATCAACAAACACATCACTACGCGCTTCATGTCCTCGAATAATATAGCGGTCACCAAAAGCATTACCGTTTTCTCCGGTACCCAAAGTAATACCCGGTTGCGCCGCCAACACCTCGCGCAAATCGGCTTTTCCTGAATCTTTAATTTGCGTTTGAGTTAATACGTTAACTGTTTGCGGTGTTTCTGCCAGTGGTTTTATACGACGGGTATCACCAGAATGTTTGGCTTTATAAGGTGCTCCAGGTTCTGCATAAGGATTGGTGTCTAAAGTACGGTCTTCAATTTGTAACTTATCAAGATTAATTTCCTCTTCACTATTTTGTGCCAATACAGGCCAACTGGCTGCACTGGCTAAAGTAAGACCTGCTGCAAGCATATACCGATTTGATGTCAAGTGCGATAATCGCTTTTGTCTGAGAGAAATGGGTTGTTTAATTTTCTTATTCATTGGAGCTCCAAAAATTTAAGTTGAATTATTCATCAATCAGTGAATATTCAATTGGGATTGCAATAGTAAGCTTATCGCGGTTGAAAAAATCGGGAATTGCAGGCATTGGACTTGCATTTTTTAGCAGTATTAAAGCTGACTCATCGAGTTGGCTATAGCCTGAACTTTGCTTAATTGATGATGCCTCTAACAGTCCCTGTTGGTTAATGGTAAATCTTACTGTTACCACACCTTGTATTTTGGCTTTCTTCAAGTCTGCAGGATATTCTTTGTAATTATTGAGCCAGCTTTTTAGCTCACTAAAATAGCGATTGGCATTACCTTTACTGCCACCATGTGCGTAATTATTTTTTAGCCCCGTCGCTTTAATTGAACTTACTGCATTGGGTGTTAGCTTGTTGTGTTCAACAGAATTTTTACGCTCAGTATTGTTTTTTAATGGCGTTTGAATGATATTTTTTTCTACGACTATCGTTTTACTCACTTTCACATGACGGATTTTTTTTCTGTTGTTTGATTGTGAGTGAGCGATCCTCTATTTTTTGTCGATGGAATCGGTGGAGGAGTAGGTACAGACTTAGCTGTCTTCGGAGCTATCTTTGGAGTAGCCACTGCCTCTATTGGTTTTTCTTTATTAATAGGTAGCTTTTCAACTGGTGGTATTTGTTTTTTTGTTTTGGTTTCAAGGTTTCTTTTTTCTCTTGCGTTTTTATAATTAGCTAATTGACCAAGTCCCACTTCAACACCATTTTTACCTTGCTCTCGAGATGTATTAATATTGGGAGATTGCTGCTTGAAAAAACACATTGCAATACCAATATGAATGGTGATAGAAATAACTAATACGCTTAACCAAGGCTTAAGTTTTGTTAAGTACATACTCAATCCTTACCAATAACTACAAAACGAACTTTAAAAGAACCTGTGTTTAATTCTCGCAATAAAGGCGCTAGCTTTTGTGCAGTAATTTTTTTGTCTGCTTTAATAATTACTTCATGATTAATTGCTGTTTGTTTTTTTAAGATATGTTGAATATTTGCTTTATTGATTAATTTGTCGTTGTAATATAGTTCGCCTTGCAAGGTCATTAAAAAATAGTTATCTAGTTGCTGCGTGTGATGTTGGTTTTTTAATGTCGGCAGTTCGATTTCATGTTTAGACTGTGGTTCTATTTGTCCGGCAAATATAAAAAATATTAATAAAAGGAAAACAATATTAATAAGCGGCGTTAGTTGATCATCAATATTTTTTGGATTGGCTCGACGAAAACCCGATAGTTGAAAGTTATGGTGGAAAAGGTTATTCATCATGCATAGCCACTGGTTCTGAGAGATTAACAGAAAGCCCTGTTTTCTTAAGGTATTCAGCGGTTGTTATCATTGTTTGTAAGCTGGTTGAATACTCTGGTATTAATAAAAAATCTTTTCGCTGATTCTTTACGTTAGTAACTAACAAATCAGTCGGTTTGATTTGCCCAAAACTATTCCAGCTTGTACCTTCAGGCCATAAAACAATTTTGCCAGAGCTATAAAGTAGTAAATAAATCGGCTCAACTTCACTTGCCGATATTGCTTGCGAAGACGATGCGGCATGAGGTATATCGAAGCTAGACCATCGCTGGAAGGAAGAGGTCAGCATAAAAAATAATAACAAAATAAAAACAACATCAATGAGTGGTGTCAGCGTCATTCGCTTGGATTTTCGAGACGCTGAAATTAAAATTGGCTTGTTCATGATCAACCTAAAAGAATTAAGTAGCTTGCTGTAATGTAATTTTGTTCAGAAACTGCTGCAAATCATCCTCAATCTTTGTAGTAATCACCTCAATTTTTCTTTCAAACCAGGCATGAATGATTGAGACGGGAATGGCTACCACTAAACCAACGGCGGTAGTCAGTAGTGCTTTCCAGATACCACCAGATAAAATCGAAGGATCAATATTTCTGCCCGCATTTTCCATTGCCTGAAATGCTTCTATCATTCCTAACACCGTTCCTAACAGGCCGAGGAGTGGGGCAGTATTAGCGATGATTTCTAGTGGTCTTAAATAAGACGACATATCAAGAACCTTGCGCTTAGCCAATCGCCAGAGTTCGGGTTCAAACTGCTCACGGCTCAGTTCGTCTTGCACTAAATTTTCCAGTCCGAATTTTAATAATTGTAAGCGCGTTGATTTAGCCGGTTCGACATAACTTATTGCCTGGGCAAACGCACCTTTTGAAATACAAGCAAGTATTTGCGCTATGTCATTTTGATTATTTAGATCGTATTTAAGTAACCAGAATTTGAGCAGGGATAGTGCCATAGCAGTTATCGATAGAATGATTAACAACCAGACTATGGGACCACCATTGGTGTTTATGAGTTGGATTATTGTGTCCATAAGTTCATCTTAATTCGGTTTGGGGGCTGGCAGATATATTGCCCTATTCATTTCACAGCGCGATAATAATTCTCATTTACCCTAATGTCAATGATAATAATTATCATTTAGCTTTGCATTGAAATATCTCAAATAAGATTTAAGTTTCACATAATGATTTGAATTATGTGAATTGAGTGTTTTGGGTAGGGATTTTGAGGCGAATGAGGAATATTAAATCAATCCATCGCCAAAATGATTTGACGACGGATTGATTATTTGATTGATAGTTTAACCGATAACTAAGATGATAATTTGCTCGCTAAATTTATCGTTCAATAGTCGATTAATATAAATAACTGGAAACACTAGAAACCAAGCAGCAGTACTTTCAGCTAACCATAGTTTTTCCGCATAAGGTGCATCTACATATTGTCTATCTAAAGTAGGAATAGATGATAAATCAAAATAAAGTTTTCCATTGGCAATGTTTTGTGTCACCCAAAAGGCGTTACCAATCTTACTGACATTTAATGTTGGTAAAGTACTAGAATAATAGGTTTCCAGGTAGGTCGAACCGGTTTTTAGACTACTACTGGTTATAAATGCTTTATTTAAGGCATTATTAGTTTCGTTAATTTGGATTTTATAATCCATCGACTTATCCCATACGACAGAGTGACTCAGGCTTTTTCTGGCATAAACGCGCATATAAAAAATTTTACTGTCAATGAGCTGTCCATCAGTAACTTCTACTGTAAAATTATAATCGCGATAGGTACTTTTGTTACGATTAACTGCGGACGTATCAATTTTTAAAGCTTGTCCCAGTTGCAACATGGTTACACCTGTTGGCGCATTTTCTAATGAATAGGTCAGTTTATCGTACCCATTATAGTTGGTGCTTAATGGAAAAGTATAAGAAATTTCTTCACTTAAATACTTTGTACCAGAAGGAATGATAATTGAAAGCTTTTTTTTTCAATGGATTCTCCTTAATGATTAGGTTTTAAAATTTGGGTTTTAATGGTAAGGAGAGACAGCCAGGGAAACAATGGAGAAGCAAGTACTAAAGTGCCAAAATTATCTCTAGAATTAAGAAGGTAAAACATAATATTTCTATATGTTTTTTTCGGTATACATTTGTGGGTAGCTATATGTTTCGGCTTACTTCTGTTAGTTGTTTATTTCAATCCGTTGCCTGATTTTTTCGTGACCTGTTTTTATCAGTGGTCTATTATTTAGCGCGGTAACTTGCTAATCAACGCTCTGTTATATAATGGCGGCTTTCGGTTTCCAAAAAAATGAAACTTTAATTGTTGGATATGATTAGTTGGTTAGTAAAATAAATTAATCTTAAATAGAAATGTTTTAATCTTTAAAGCTAAATCTATATGATGAGTCTAATAGGAAAATTTATGAAAACAATTATCTCCGTTTTAATGGTGTGTAATCTTGCTGCTATAGCTGCTAATGTCAAGGCTAATCCTGATGTGACTTCAAGAGAATACAAATTGATGCTAAAAGCTAACTCCTTTAGCTATACTAATGAGGCTCTTAATGTTCTTGAGTTGCTCGACAATATTGAAACAACAGTTGAGTCAGCAATTAGTCGCAATGTTACTGGCACAGCTAAATTAAGCAAAGTTCGGGATATTAAGTTTTACGATGTTGAGAAAACTTGCGTTCTTAAGCATATTGGCTATTCCTTTCGAGAAAGAATGACAGGTGGTAACTCAGAAGTTACCTTAAAATTCAGGAGCGCTGACCGTTATATTTCTAATTTTGAAAATTTATCAGCTATTAGCAACCAGGCTGAAAGTAAACTCGAGGCCGATATTGGCATATCTTCTACATCAACATTTAATGTAGTCTATGGTCATTCAACCAAGGTGCCAAATAGCCGTACAATTAATAAAATGGACGACATTAACGAGCAATTTCCGGGTTTTCAACAGAATTATGCTTTTAGCAATAGTTTAGACTTGAATTTAGTTGGCAACCTGACAATACGCGAGCATGTATACAAAGGTGTGGTGATCGATTTGGGAAAATTTGATGCAGAAATTTCGGTAACCTTATGGTACAACGCTGTGCCTTCTGGCAATCAAATGCCAGTTGTGGCAGAAGTTTCGTTTAAGTATGAAGATAACTCCGCAGACTACACTAAAAAAGTTGTGAATCGAGCTAAACAATCGTTTGAAGCTATTCAAGGATTAACGAATTGGATTGATCCCAATTCAAAAACAAAAACTAAGTTTATTTATGATTATAATAGTAGCTTTTGTCAGTAGATGAATTGAATGTGCAATGAATAATTATAATTAATGATTTATTAATAGTGTTAATTTCATTGCACGCTAATATATTTTAAGCCGTATAAATTTTAATCTATTAGACTATAATCTATTAGACTATAATCTATATAAATTTCAAAGGAAATTATCGATTAGTCGTTATTGAACAGTGGTTGTTAATTAGTCGTTGTTGATTGTTTCCTGTGTGCTCTCAGCTAAAAATATCATCTGTGGTTTATCATGCATTAAAAAGTTTTGATGTGAAATATTCCAGGCATAAGCACCTGCGTAAGTAAAAACCACCAAATCACCCACTGACAACTGTGCCACTTCTTGATCACTACACAGCACATCTTTGGGTGTACAGAGTTGCCCAACAATCGTCACTTTTTGTTGGGTTACTGTCGGCAGTTTGTGTTGGTTGTTATTGTTTTGTCTGACTATTGTAAACGGGTGATTATGGTTTTGTGCGGCGGGTGTTCTAAAATGATGTGTTCCACCTCGTGCAACAACAAAGTTTTTACCATAGCTTTGTTTAATATCTAAAACCTGCATACAATAGTAACCACAAGATGCAGAAATATAGCGTCCACATTCAAAGCGTATGGTGATATCTTGCATTTCATAGGTTTGAATTAATTGATTAAGTTCTTCACAAAACTGTGGCCAGTTAAAAGGTGTTTGCGGCGAAGAATAATTAATGCCAATGCCGCCGCCAACATTTAAGTGTTTCAAGTCTAACTGGTAGTCTTTGCACCATTGCTTGAAAGTCTTAAAATAAAGCGACATCAATTGAATATGATTTTGATAATCTAATTGATGTGACATTAAGTGAAAATGAAAACCTTTTAGCTCAATATTAGAACAGCTATTTATTAAGGTCAGTGCTTCACCCAGTTGTGCTGCTTCAATGCCAAATGGCGTTGGTTTTCCGCCCATTGATAACCGAGTTTGGCTAATTTCGCCAATAGCAATATTCATGCGCAACAAAATAGCAACTTTTCTCTCTTTATTTTGCGCAATCTGTTGTAGTCGATGTAATTCATAAAGACTTTCTACATGTAGTAACTCTACTGCCAAATCAATGGCTGCTGATAGTTCAGAGTCAAGCTTTCCTGGTCCACCAAAAATGAGTTTCTGTTGAGGTAATTGCTGGCGAAGCCAATATAGTTCACCGCCAGATGCCGCCTCAAAGCCATCAACAATAGAGCTTAATGCTTGAAGAATAGGCGCTTCGGGGTTTGCTTTGGCAGCATAAAATAATTCACAGTTATTAGGTAATTGAGAGCGCATCTGTTTTGCATGTATTTTCAGCGCATTAATATCATAAATATAGGCGCAAACAGGATCGGATTGCTGCTCGGTGAATGAGTTATCCGATGAACAATCCGATTGCAATGGGGTATTGATTAATTGCTCGGCCTTATGTGCAATATTAACTGGTAGCATTATAATTCTCGCATGGGGTTGGATAAATAAATATACTCAGCTTGACGATCAGCTTGTTTAAGTAAGCGAGTCATTAAATTACATTTGCATGGGATATCATCACCATCGACTAACGCTTCAAGTTCTGGCTCATGACCAAAATCATTTTGGTACTGTATGATTTGTTGTCTTACCATTAGCCAAAGCTGGTTTTCCAATTGCCAGTTGCTACCACTTAAATAGTGAATTGCTTCGCTGATATTATTAATTAGGGTGCAATAGGCAATACGCCGATAGCCTTGCTCCCTACAATATATTACCGATTCACGAGCTCTATCACTTAATTCAGCCAGATCCGCTTCTGACCATTTTTCAGCAACCAATTTGGTGCCCTCCAAATCACGTAATTGGATACGTGAGGGTAAGTGCTCGGTAAATCCAATAACCGTGTTTTGCAGATGGGGTTCAAATATAATCCCCAACTTGAAAAAATAATAGAAAACTGGAGGAAGTAGGTTTTTTAAATAGTGTTCAAACCAGAGATGACAGGCGTCGATATAAGACAGGCTTTGGTGGGTAGCCAATGCTTGTATACCACTTAGTGCAACGCTACTAAAATTTTCATCATCAGCAAACAAGGCGGCAGCGACGCGTGGTTGAAACTGATTCACTTCATTTTGTGTATATGCGGAGCGAAAGAGTAAGCCAAAAGCTTCACTAAGCTGGTTAATTTGTTCGGCTTGATTGTTTAAACTTTGCTGAATTGACAAGTGAGACAAATCAATCGTAACAGATGCGGGTTCTTCCATTAGTTCAAAGGCAGGAAAAAATTGCTTAACTTGCGCATTAAACTTGCGTATTAATTCGGTGATAAAAATAGCACTTTCCAATTCATACCAGGCATTTTTGCGAACACAGTTAGTTAGTCTAATGTGTAGAGAAAACTTGAGAAAATAATCGGTTTCTGGTGCATAGAGTGTACGCACCGACGAGGTTGGAAACCAATCGATTTGACTTTCGCCAAGCCATTTAATTTTGCCTAAAGCTAAAGCAGCTTTAAACAAAGCGGTTGATTGAAAACGAGCCAGTTGATAAGGGTGACAAGGTAATACTTGAAATTCAGCAGGAATATTTTGTGTGGTTAATTTTCGTAATGCGACTAAAGGTTCATATCCTTCGCAGTTTAACACTTTAAGTAACGTATTATGTACCGCCAGTAAAGGTAGTTTAAATTTAGCACCGGATTCTGGCGATATTGATAGCAACATGGTGTCATCAATACCTTCACGACTTTTAGGGGTTGGGTGCCAGGCATGCCCCCAGATAAGACTTTGTTCGGAGCGAATAAAACCGTCATATTGTAATCTATCAGGAGCGCCGTTGGCAGGATAGGTTAAAAATAGACAGCTATTGGCAACACTATTTTCAATTTGTGTTAACAGTTCATGATTAAATGGCTGGTTTAATTCGAGTGCTAAGTTTTGTAGCAATACACTCGATAACTCTTGATAATTTAAGCGTTGCCATCCCGAGCCTTGTGATTTTAGATAGGGCGCACTCAAATAACGACATTGCCCCAACTTTTTCAAGTCAGCAATGCGAACCAGAATCCAGGCTCGACTTTTAGTGAGGGTAATAAGCATTAAGTGTTCGTGCTTGTTTCTGTTGCCATATTTAATTGCTTGTGGCCAATCTGTCACACCAAATTGTGGATTGATTTGTACTTCGCCGCGTAAACTGGCAAACTCTCGACAATAACAATTTAATAGTCCGCTAATACTGCGTTGAGCGGCTTTTTCTTTAATGAGTGATTGTTGATAATATTGTGAAGTAGATTGAGCGATCATGAGTCTTCCTCATTAGTTAAATATCGCGGTTGTGGGAAATAGATAACACCAATAGCAATGACTGCGGCAATTGCGCTGAGTAAAAAAGGCGCATTTAATCCAGCCAGCTTAACCAGAAATCCTGAGCATAACCCAGCGGTAACTCCAGCCCATTTGCCTGCACTATCAAAGCGTCCAAAAATCAAGCCGGCGTTATCGGCATTTTTTAATGCAGCAAAACATTGATGAAGTGATATAAAAGTGAGTGTGATGCCTAACCCCATAGTTAAACGAGCAAGCCATAACCATAGACTAGTGTTTATTTGCATTTGAATGAGTGCGGCAATGATTAGCGCAAGTAGTCCGTATAAACAGACAGAAACGGCACTCGATGTCTCAATTTTTATCAATCCGCATGAAGTAATAATCAAATAGACCAAATGAGGCAAGCTAAAATAAAAACCGATAATCGATGTTTCAATGATGCCTAGCTGCTCAGCAAAAGGTAAAAAGTAAGGAAAGCTCACCACCATTGAAAAACTAAATAAAAATTGAATGAGTAAAATTTGTAGAAAACTCAATGGCGCACTTTTTAAGCCAGATTGCTTTTGCCGCTTAATTGATGATTGCAGCTCATCTTTTGGTAAATGGTAAACTAAGATTGCGGCGAATAAGGGTAAAATTGCCAAATAACAGTAGAGTTGACGAGGATTGTCGCTGGTAATGAGTAATCCAAAAATAATCGGTGCTACCAAGAGTGACAGCCTGGCTGAAAATTGAGTCCAGTTAAGAACGGTTGGAAGTCTTTCGCGATTGACTTGGGTTGCTAAATAGGCATTTGATGCCGCATAAGTGCCACCACAAACCCCCTGAATTAATAAACCCAAGGTGAATAAGGTTAGATTATTGGCGAAACCTGCGATTAAAAAACCCACGGCCAAACCAGCCTGCGCTCTGAGTAGCGACAAACGTCTACCGTAGCGATCGGCAAAAACACCCCACCAGCTGGCAGCAAATGCCATACAAATTGTGGGTAATATGTAATACCAACCAATTAAATAGTTGCTTTCGCTATTAATTAAGTCAGCCATGATTTTAGGTAAAAATAAAGGCATTCCCAGTGCAGTAAACGACGCTAGAAAATGACAGAATAGCACCGTACCGATCAGCTTTTTATTATCTTTCATTGTTGAGTTGACCAAAGCGGGTTAGGGGCACTTAAACCATAATATTTGTTAATATCGGTTGCCTGACTTTGCTGTTTGCTCATCAAACTGGCTGCACTTAATAAATATTTGGCGTAATGAAAAGGGGCATCTAAAATAGCTGATTTAAATGCTTCTATATAACGTTCTGTCGTAATATCTGTTGTATTATTTGCATTGTTAGCCGTATGGCATTGCTGTATTTTTGCCAATTCTTGATGAATAATTTGTTTGACCACTACATAAGTTTGTTGTGAGCTAATCAGTCCCCGACTGGCTAGTCCATCAATAATACAACCAATATTCAGCTGCAAATTGATGGTAGTAAACATTTGTATTAATGGCGATTCATTTTCAACCAGAATACGCTGATCGATAAACTGTTCGATGAACTGATTAGTTGGTTGATCGCTGTTGGGTAAAGCTTGACGTAATTTTTGCGGATCGATTCGACCAGCATCATTATCTCTGAATAATAGTTGTAAAGGTGCGTTCGCTCGAAATAACACCAGTGTGTTTTGCTGATTAGATTCCAGAGCAATACCATATATTAATAGTAATCGCATATGTACTGATAAAATTAAAGTAAAATAGTCATTGAGCAATGCGTTTAAATCATTGTGATAGTATCGTTTTGCAAGTTGCTCAATTACAGTTTCACCTTGACTGGTTTCTGCTAAAAACGCGGCAACACAAACCGGTGATGTTGACGAAACATCAGCCGGGTAGTGTCGAATTAACCAGGCAAGGTCTGCACGTTGATCGACGCAACCACCATGTTGTTCGTGACAATGGATATAACGTTGATTAAATTGTTGGTCGGTTTTAACCAGATGTTCTAGCAATTGTTGAAAGACATAACCATCATTAATAGTACTTGGTTTAATTGTTCTAATGTTTTTACTGCCAAGTGTTCGCATGGGTAATGGTAACTTGATATGAATTGATGGCCTGTCGACTAAACAAACTGTTCTAACCGATAAGGTCGGCCTTACCGTTAAGAATGGCTTGGGCGCAAAGTGTACTGAATCTTTATGGAGCCAAGATTTTAATGTTTCTGGTAAATAGGTCTTTAACGTTTGTGGGTGAATAGGTACCAAAATAAAATCAGATCCCAAGTCTTCTGATAAGCCAACCTGGGAGAAGGTTGGCCAGAAATCTTCATCAATCGTTGCACTTGGTGTGCACAGATTTTGGGGAATAGCAACCCAGTTCAAGATAAACTGCGGCATCGTTTCAGGACAGTAATGAATAATAGCTTCATTGGGTAATCCCGATTTGGCGCGTGCCGTGGGATAAAGAGGATGATCGCAATGTGCAGCTAACTGTTCGATTAGTTGCATTTGCTGCCAACCATTTAAATCAGGCTGATTAATATTTTTCAGTTGTTGCTGTTGTTCAGTAAATAATTGAATAGCCAAGTCTTTATGGGCCACTGCGCAGTCGCATTCTTGTTCAAAGTCAGCATAATATGTGCGTTGCTCCTGGGTTAAATGGGTGGCTAATTGATTTAACCAGAGTGAATAGTGATTACCAATTTGCCATTTATTGTCTTGTTTAATTAACCACTGTGCATGCGCTATTCGCCAACTTTGGATAAACTCGGATCTTTGCAAAGGTAAATATAAACTGAAGTTGCCAAGATGTGTTGCTTTTAACCAATGCTGAGGTAGGGGAGCATCCCATATTGGCGTCAGCGGTTGGCCGTTAATTATTTCACCTTTAGAAATTAACTCGCCAATATTTTCACGTAAAAAAGCATCTATTACTCGCTGTGTTATATAGGCAATGGACGATGAGATTGAACTTTGTCTTGAGGGTTGCATTAAACAATCTCCCAGAATAATGACGCACTTAAGCAATCAATTTCATTAATTAATTCATCTGACTCTGCTTGCAGGCTAATTCCGCTCATTACACTTAAGTAATCTTTATTGGAATGACTTAAGCGGATTTTATCTCCCACCTTTTTTAAATTTTTAAAACGAATTTGACTGTTTGATTGCAAACTAAACGCTTCAGGTTGCTGTTTGAGTTCACCATTTTTTTCAGCACAAAAATAACGAATAATTGCCTGACCATCGAGTGGCTTTAGTGCTGGCAATTTTTCACCTAAATGTAAGCGGATAATTTGTTGAAACCAATCAAACGGAGCGAGATCATTTAATAAAAACTCTCGATTATCGCCAATACTGCGATAATTGATCTCGATTAATATGGGACCATTCTCGGTGAGAACAAATTCGCTATGACAGACACCAAAGTTAACGCCAAATTGTTGAATTTGAGAAAGTGCGACTTGGCGATGAGATGATTGTACAGTTGACTGCCATTGTGCTTGCAATTCAATAAAGCAGGGCGGTTCCGATAAAGTGACATCAAATCCACCTAGCGCTATCATGCGCTCACCATCGCCTAAAGTCTCTAGGGTAAATAGTGGGCCTTGTAAGAGCTCTTCAATTAATAATGCGCGATCGGGGTGTCTTTGCCAATACTGCTGACAAAATTGCGTTAGCTGTTGTTGATTATCACAACGTTCTACATCAAGACTGGCGACGCCTTGCTGCGGTTTGACAACACATGGAAAAGGAATCGTTAATGTATTAAGAGCTTCAATATTTTGTACTGATTTAAACCATGCACTGGGTAGATTTTTGGCTTGTAAAAACTCTCGCATCGCGGTTTTATTTTTAGCGCGATAGCAGACTCGCCAATTTTTTGCTGGTAGATTAAAAAAGTCCGCCGCTTGTGCGCATGGTGTTTGTAAATGATCGCTATTAGTAAACAGTGCTACGGGACAGAGCTGACGCTGTTGCAAAAGGTCAATAATTGCCTGACTATTAAAGACATCACAACCGATAATATCAAGCGGATAGCCTGGTAGTTCATCTTGAGAAAAAAATTGCTGATGTTCAAGTGGGTGATCGGTTAATAAAATAACCGGATAGCCAAGTGATACCGCTGCGGGCAAGAAACCTTCCAACGCGGCGGTATTTAACACATGAGTTAACATCACAATAGGTTTACTGTTTGTCACGATAATATCCTTAGTCGTCCCGGCAAACTTGCCGGGATAAGTCAAAGTGAAATTTGAAAAAGAGCTTTAATTAGCGTTCGAATTAGAATTGGTAATCGAGTTGTATTGAAAAAGAACGGCTTGGCGCGGGTTGGCGTCCCCATGGACTTACATCGACACCGCGAAAATAATATTCTTCGTCTAATAAGTTATTGATAATTAAACTGACAGCCAAAGACTGTTGATTATGCTGATAAAACCGATGCTGGATCATGCCGTTTAATAACCAGTAGTCTGGCAATAGTCCTTTTGAACCCAGTTCATCTTCTTCTAGCGTATTAGCTGCATCGCTAAAAGCTTCGCTAAAATGTGTTGCTGAGATTGCGAAGTCTGTATTTTGATAAGCATAGCGAGCCTCAAAAATCCATTGCTTATCAGATGCAAAAGGAAGCGTTTTCCCTTGATTGTCACCGCTTAGCTGTACAGCATCGAGATAGGTATAACCTGCGTGAAGAAATAGCCCATCTAGACTAGATGGCTCCCATGTTGCTTCTAGTTCGTAACCTTTATGGCGAGTTTCACCAAGGTTTTTAAAACTTAAACTGGGTCGGTCGAATTGAATTTGATCATCAAAATCGATCTGATAGAAGTTAGCGGTGAAGGTTAATCCATCTTGTGGTGTATAACGAAATCCAGCTTCAAAGTTATTGGCTAATTCCGATTCGACGTCACCTTCGCGTGTAATTTGAGTCACTTGCGGTGGACGCAGGGATTTTTGAGTATTGGCAAATATAAACCACTGTTCACTGTATTCAAAGCCAAGCGTTAACCCTGGTAGAATTTCTGAAATATCATTTTCACGCGCTATTGCGGTTATACCATCACGATAATCCATGGCCACATTTTCATAGCGTACGCCAGGAGTAATGGAAAGTCGATCGTCAGCTAATGACAGGGTATAACTGGTGTATAATGCATAAGCATTAGTTTTAAAATACCAATCTCTAAGTGTATTAACTGTATCGTCAGTAAAAATATTTTGTGTTACGGCATAGTCAATATCTTCTGTGACATAACGAGCGCCAAGTGTAAATTGGTGCGTAACTGTTTCATTATCAATTAAAAAGCTAAGTCTTGGCTCACTGCCATACACTTCAAAAGAACGTGGTGATGCACGAAGCTCAGCGGCTTCTTCGCGCGCGTCAAACGGATAGCCGAAATCAAAACGGCGATTGCTTTTTTGATAAAAATTAATCCAGTTTAATTCAGCAAAACTGTCAAAACCTTTATTAAAGGTTGCTGAAAAACGTGTTGTGTCGGCATCAAAATAATCATAAGGGCGTTTTGATTGAGTAGGGTCTTGAGCATAATCATTCAAAGGCAGCGCGCCTGGTAATTCTGAGGTTACGTTGTAGTATTGGGCCAGCAGTTTTACATAACTGTCATCACTTAAACTAATTCTTGAATTGAAAATAGCATTATCTACTTCGGTATTAGAATGTTCGCGAAAGGATTCTCCTCGCGCTGTGTTGAGTTGTAATTGCAGCGCCACATCTTTATTTACGTGACCACCTGTTCGCACATAAAAATCATTTAAATGGCGGCCTTTTTCAAACAATGTGTAGCGGTTTCGAATTTGGGTTGAAAACTCATCACTAATGGCTTTGGGAATAAAATTAATAACGCCGCCAACATTATTAGGACCGTAATGTACTGCTGCGCCACCACGAACGACATCGATTTGGGCAACTGACTCCATGGTAAAAGGAAATAAAGAAAGTCCAAGATGTCCATAAGGTGCCAGACTGTAGGGTACACCATCAAGCAAAATCTGAACCTGGCCACTACGACCTGGGTTTAAACCTCGTATAGAAATATTTGGTAAAATACCTGTACCTGTTTCATCTTGCACTTTAAAGCCGGGCACACTGCGAAAGGCATCTTCAAGATTTCGAACACCACCTAGTTGCAATTTATCTTCGCTAATAATGTTTCTACCGCCGGGATAAGTTAGCACTTCAGCTTGCTCGGAATTCCCGAGCCACTCTCCATAAACGCGAATGATTTTGCTCTCATCTTGTTTGTTATTTTCTCCTTTGTCTGTTGATTGTTCAGCCATTGCATAACTATTTGCCATGAGCGTTGTAATCGCAAAAACCATAGGTTTAGGAGAAAAAATTGTTTTTATGTTCACTTGATTTGACCTGTTAATAAATTGATTAGAGTTCGTTTTTAAACTGGGCTAAGTTTGCTTGAAGTGCGCGAAATAAAATGCCACGGTCTTCACCAACAACAAAGGCGTTGATGTTTCGTTTGCGCCATTGAGTTAATTGACCTTCTGTTCGCGGTATTGCGCAAAAGGGAATATGAAATTGCTTGCAGGTGAGGGCAATATCAGCGATTGCTTGCTGTACCTCAATATGTTGCGCATTAGCGGCATGTCCCATGCTAAATGCTAAATCCATAGCGCCTTCGAGAATCATATCGATACCTGGAACAGCCAATATTTCAGGCAGATTTTTCACACCCGTCACCGATTCAATCATCAATACCAGCATGACTTGCTGATTGGCTAACTGGGTATATTCAGCTAAAGGAATTTGGCCAAACCCAGTATTGCGGCCACCCGTTATGCCTCGGTTTCCCTCACCAGGATAGCGACATGCCTGAGTGACTTGTTGTGCTTGTTCAACATGCTCAATTCGAGGTACAACAATACCTTGTGCACCAGCATCGAGTGCTTGTTGAATAAGGTGGGGGAAAGGGCCTGGCACTCTGACAAATGCACTCATGTTGGCGCATTCGGCAGCACGAATGGCATGTTCCAGTTCCACTGGATGACGCAGCAAATGCTCTTGATCGAGAATAATAAAGTCGTAACCGGCATAACCGATCATTTCTACCAACAAAGGTAAGGGGGTAGAGTTGAGTATGCCAAACACGACTTCATTATTGGCTATTTTCTGTTTAACCGAATTTTTTTGTAACATTATCGAGACGCTATCTAATTGATTGTTAAGCGATTGATTGGAATATCTCGCTTCATTTAAATCGGATCCTAAATGAAAATGATTCGCATTACAATTATTATTTGTTAAAAGATAGTGACGAATAGCCCCTTGGTTTTTGGATGAGAACTGTTACAATTACGATTAATAAGGTAAATGATAATTATTTATATTCTATGTACCATCTTAATATGATCAACACGTTAACTGGCAATAATGAATAGTCGTCAATTACACCGTTGGCTTGGTTTTTCTATCGGTTTAGTACTGAGTTTAGTGTGTCTTTCTGGCAGTATATTACTGCATAAGCAAAATTTACTGCCGCTGGTCTATCCAGAATTAGCTCAAGCGATAAAACAACCCGTTAAAACAGCAGCTATTGATCCTTTGCTTGTTGAACAATTGATTGCTTCACAGTATTCACAACCTATTGCTGTCGTATTGCCCAGTCAAGACTGGCCTGTTTATACGTTGGCTTATAACAAATCAACGAAAGCCTATTTTAATCAGGCAGGGCAGTTTTTGATAGCGATCGATAGTCAGAATGACTGGTTTGCCTGGTTGTTTGAATTGCACCAGAACCTTTTGCTTGGCAAGTCGGGTAAACAAGTTAACGGCTGGTTACAGTTATTCACTTTGACGCTGTTGATAACCGGAGTCATCTTGTGGTGGCCAAAACGTAGTGTATTAAAATCGATATCGATTAATATTAAAGCCCCCCCACATAAACTCTGGTATCAGATTCATCGCACTTTGGGAGTGCTGGCACTTCCTGCATTAATATTAATGATATTAAGCGGTGTTTCATTATTATTTTATACGCAAACCAAAGGCATTCTTACGAGTTTATTTAATGATAAACCTCATCAACAAGTTCAACAATCTCAGCCTGTTAATCAACTAAAAGATGTCATCAAGCAAGCGCAACTCACCTGGCCTGACATTCAGTGGCGTGCCATTTATTTACCCCGATCGACAAGACCACATTGGAAAATGCGAGGTAAATTTGCCACTGAATGGCACCGCAATGGTCGTTCTTTTATCACATTTAAGGGTGCTGAAAATAATGAGTTGTTATTAGAAGATGCGCGCAAAGCAGATACTGGACTGGCTATTTTACAAAAGTTGTATCCGTTACATAGTGGTGCAATTGGTAGTGTATTTTATCGTTGGTTTTTGACTTTTATTGGTATTGTTCCATTGATTTTGTGGGTTAGTGGTGTTTACCTTTATATTTTAAAACCGCGTAAAAAGCGCGCTCGAGCACTTTTTACGACTGCTAGCCATCCACTTTAGCTACCCATTTTACCACCTTACTTTTTGTCAGTTGATTAATCTTGAAAATATTGTCGAATAAAACGGTTATCCATAGAACCGATTAACTATCGGTTTTTAGTGGGAGAATATCTGCGTCGAATTAACTTGTGAAAGATGTTCTGTTTCAAATGAACATTGATTTAAAATCGATTTAATATTGAATGAGTATTATATTAAATGAGTCTTTAATATATGCGCTTGGGTGAACTTGAAAAATTACTTTTAAATTATTTTTGGGATAATCATCAAGCTGATGCCAAGGCAGTGCATGCTTATTTCGAAAAGCAACGTGGTGGGACATTAAACATCATACAAAGTACGCTTGATCGGCTTTATCGCAAAGGATTGCTTAAACGCCAGAAGGTCACGCATTTTAATATTATGCAGCCAAACCGCGCACTTCGTTGATTTTATTTAATTATTTAGTCTCGTTACGTCAGTATAAACGAACTTGCATATCATTCAAGATTAGTAGAATTTGGAAGATCTAGATATCTTTTTTAGATTCAATCACTTAGACCTGACAGTGGTAAATTTTCCCTGAATATACACGGACAGCCAACGTATGTCATCTTTAAACATCCTCTAATAGTTCTATGTTCGCATAATGTATATTATGTTAAATTAAATAATAATAGATGACTAACACAAATACGCCAATACGCTTAATCTTGGCTATTTCCTTCAATAAACTCATAATTATCCTCCACTGTTAAAGGATTAAAAGAATTAACTAAATCTTTTGTGATTTCCCACATTAATGTCGAACCATTCAATCCTTTTCAGCCAAATTAACATCATCACTCAATTCTTCTTTATAACGTGAATTCGGGAAACTTAATTTTTCTGTAGA